>JAFGVC010000103.1 GCA_016938195.1 Tissierellales bacterium
CAAACAGTTGGTAAACCTTATCTTAAGTCTTCTGCGCTCTTAATTTATTATAACTCATTAATGCTTCGTATTTATCATTATAATACCCTTATTACTAATTTCACTTTGTAATCAGTCTGAGCGTGGAGTTAATCCACGCTATAATTGTATCCGGCTTCAAAGGCATCTTGATTAAGCTTAACATGCTTAGCGGGTACAGTATCTTTAATCACTTGTATCCAATCAATATCTTCAAAATTAAGATATTTGACAAGAGATCCTAAAAGGACAATATTCATTGCTTTTGCGTTTCCAAGTTTTTCTGCCTGCTCGAAAGCATTAAAGATATGAAGATGACTGAATTTTTGTTTATACTCATCAATGACATCAGTCGGATAGGTACTAATCCCTAGGGAGACTGTAAAAGGTTCGATGGTGTAATCATTAACAATCAATATGCCATCCTTTTTAAGATAATCAACCCACCTAAGGGCTTCGGATTTTTCGAACGCTACAATAACATCAGCGGTTCCTTTTTCTATGACCGGAGAATATATTTTGCTGCCGATTCTAATTTGTGTTGTGACACTACCACCTCGCTGTGACATGCCGTGAATCTCTGCCATTTTAACATCTTTGCCGGCATTAAGGAAAGCGGTGGAAATAATTTTTGAGGTTAGGATGGTTCCTTGTCCACCAACGCCAACCAGTAGGATATTTTTTGTATCTGACATATTATTCACCAATCCTTTCTATAGCATCATAAGGACATACTTGTAGACAAACCGTACAGCCGTTACATTGAACCGTGTCTATAAACACTTTGTTATTTTCATGGTCAATTTGCAAGGCCGGACAACCTGTTCTGATGCAAGATTTACAGAATTTGCATTTTTCCGGGTCGATTTTACATTTCATTTTTTCTCTTTCCTTTTGGATAGGCTTCAAAAGGGCACATTCTCTTCTGGTGATAATCACAAATGGTTCAGTGGCTTCATAGCCGGCTTTTACAGCTGTACGTGTAGCTTTTAGGTCATATGGGTCTACGACGACTATGTTGTGTTTTTTAACGCCACAGGCTTCAACAAGAAGCTCGATATCAATCTTCTGAGAAATATTTCCCATGGCACTAACACCGGTTCCGGGATTATTTTGATGACCTGTCATTGCTGTGATGCTGTTGTCCATGATGATGGTCGTAACAGGAGTATGATTGTAGGTCATATTTAACAATCCAGTTACACCCGAGTGGAAAAATGTTGAATCGCCAATCAGCGCAAAAGGCTTTAACGTTTCGTTTGCTTCATCAGATAACTCATTGGCTCGTTGAAATCCCTGTGCAGCTGAAATAGAAGCACCCATATCAATCGTGAGGTCAAGAGCTTCAAAAGGAGGTAAATAACCTAATGAATAGCAACCGATATCACCTGAGAAGAAAGCTTTTTTCCTGTATTTTCCAAGCTCGAAAAATATACCGCGGTGAGGACATCCGGCACACAAAACAGGAGGTCTAGAAGGAGGCGTGTTTTCAGCTACATAAGATACGTCAGGCTTAATGCCCAGTAGGACTTCTCTGATTAATTCAGGGCTAAATTCACCGCAAATCGGGAAGATTTCTTTGCCAATGCATTCGATACCCCATGATTTAATCTGCATTTCCATAAAAGGTTCATTTTCTTCAATGACATATAGTTTTTTTACTTTTTTAGAAAAATCTTTAATCATTTGGTCCGGTAGAGGATTGGATAATCCTATTTTTAGATAGGACGCCTTATCTCCCATGACTTCCTGTGCATACTGATAGGACATTCCATTGCAAATGATGCCTATTTCTGTGTCGTGCATTTCTTCTCTGTTGAGTGGGGATTTATTTGAATATTCTCTGAGAACTTCCATATTAGATTCAATTTCAGGATGTCTGGCTTTTGAATGAGCCGGAACCATAATATATTTTCTAGCGTTTTTCTCAAAGCTTTTGGTAGGCGGAACGATTCTTTCGCCAAGCGTTACGGGTGTCTTAGAATGACAAACTCTAGTCGTCATTCTGAAAAGAACCATTGTGTCAAATTTTTCGCTGATTTCAAAGGCTATTTTCATATAATCGATACATTCTTGAGAATCAGAGGGTTCGATACAAATAACTTTGGCATGTGTAGAATAAAGCCTGTTATCCTGCTCGTTTTGGGATGAAAACATATTGGGCTCATCGGCAGTTATGATAACAAGCCCACCATTAGTTCCGTGGTAAGCAAAAGACATGAAAGGGTCTGCTGCTACATTTAATCCAACATGCTTCATTGCTGCAAAAGCTCGAACGCCTCTAACTGCTGCACCCATAGCAACCTCAGCCGCTACTTTTTCGTTGGGAGCCCATTCGGCGTAGACACCTTCATATTGGGAAAAATTTTCCATGATTTCTGTACTGGGTGTTCCCGGATAAGCAGAAGCCACGAGTACGCCAGCTTCGTAGGCACCTCTTGCAACGGCTTCGTTTCCGGTCATTAATACTTTCATAAATACCTCCTGAAAAGTCGTGGTTAATAAATCAATCCATCTATAAAGATATGTTGACATATCAAGTTAATTATATTATATGAGAAGTAATGCTTGAAGTCAATAGAAATTGAATAATAAAACAATTGAAATATTTTTGAGTTGTTGAAAAAATAAAGTCA
>JAFGVC010000104.1 GCA_016938195.1 Tissierellales bacterium
CAGACTTTTTAAAAGTCCAGAATCCTGCGGGTTCTCTTCATTTTATCTGTGTCAGGGCAAAATCAGCTATTTAGCGACAGCCCCTTTGCAACAAGTCTGAGCTTCGGAAAACACCGAAGCTTTTTATATGTCTTTATTATACGAGTTTGAATAATCTTTTGAAATTCGCAGTAGTTACACGGGCCACTTCCTCGAATGAAATGCCTTTGATTCTAGCAATTTCCTCGGCAACGTATTTCACGTAAGCCGGCTGGTTGCGCTTCCCTCTATAAGGAACGGGCGTCAAATAGGGCGAATCCGTTTCGACAAGTAGGTATTCTAGTGGGATCTCCTTTGCCACTTCTTTTGCTTTTTTAGCATTATCAAAGGTGACCGGTCCGGCTAGGGATATTAAAAAGCCAAGCTTGATATATTCCTTTGCTAGCTCCGGACTTCCTGAATAGCAATGCATAATCCCACGTGTGCCGGAATATTTTTCTCCGAAAACAATGTCATAGACATCTCTGTGAGCATCACGGTCATGGACAATATAGGGCATATCAAGCTCTCGGGCCATTCGAACCTGTTCTCTGAACCAGTGCCTTTGGATATCTCTGGGAGAATGATCATAATGATAGTCTAAGCCAATCTCTCCAATTGCTACTACTTTTTCCTTTTGCGCCAATCCTTTGATTATGATGAGTGATTCGGTCGTTATATCTTTTGCATCATGCGGATGATATCCCACAGAGGCCAATATTTTATCGTATTTTTGAGCGGTATTGACCGCTCGGATTGATGATTGTAAATCACTGGATGCATGTAAAACGTATGAAAGTCCATCTTTTTCAAAATTATTGATGATTATCTGCCGATCCTTGTCAAATCTATCATCATCCAGATGTGCATGACTGTCTACCAACATTTCATCACCTACTTCTTCTTTTTACTTGATTTTCTATACTGCTTCATGAGGGACGTCACTTTATCTTTTTCAGTTCTGTCCTCGCTGACGGTAATTCTCATCGCTTTAGCACCTTTTCCTGAGCCGAAATGGATGATGAGCTTGCAGGTTTTTCCGTTGAAGCCGGTCCATTCCGTTCTTGTGATACTATCCCATTTTATCAGCATATTGTTTTTGATAATACCCCCTTCGGTAATCACAGTGCCTCCGACGGCGTTCATGCTAACGGCGATATAGAGTATAATGGTTGCCACATATTGTAAAATTTGATCTTGTGCTATTTCATTTCCCGCTTGGATTCCCATAAAAAAGGAGACACCCATCAATGCGAGCATGGAAAAGATGAAAATGCTAAAATAGTTCATCCACTTATTATCGACTAGCAGCTTGTACAGGATTGCCCCTCTTTCTCTCTTGTTTACAATCTTGTTTTTGAGATTGATAAAGAAGAGTATGACACCAATGACTAGTACGAATTGATATAAATATTGCATGCCTTCCTCCTTAGGATATGGTTGCGCCGTCTTTGAAGTCTTCCAAAGTTGACAGCAGTGTTAGTTTCTTGCCCTTTGAAGCTGCCAGGATCATCCCTTGAGACTGGATGCCGCGCAATTCAACCGGTGCTAGGTTGTAAATCAAAACCACTTTTTTTCCGACTAGCTCCTCCGGTGAATACCACTTGGCTATTCCTGAAACAACTTGTCTTTGTTCATCCCCCACGCGCAACTGAAGAACTAACAATCGATCGGCATCCGGGTGCTTTTCACAGGAAATGATTTCAGCTAATCTCAAATCAAGCTTGGCAAAATCATCAATTGTGATTTCTTCTTTGCCTGTTTTTTCCTGATGTGGTTCAACAGCTTTCTTTTTTGTTTGAACCTGAGGTTGCTTGTCCTGCTGTACCTCTTCTTTATTTCCATTCAATTCCGACATTTTAGCAGCAGCATCTATCCTTGAAAAAAGGATTTCAGGTTGATTGACTTTGTCCTTAGGTTGGATGCCGTTGAATTCCTTCAAGCTATCCCATGTATTGAGCTTTGAATTAATTTGTCCCATTATCTTTTGGGAGGTCTCCGGTAAAAAGGGTTCCAACATGACCGCTGAGAATCGGATTGATTCTAATAAATTGTATAATACGGTCGCCAATCGTTCTCTGTCTTTTTCATCTTTGGCTAAAATCCAAGGCGCTGTTTCATCGATGTATTTGTTGCTTCTTCGTAATAGCTTAAATATTTCATCAATAGAATCCGCTACTCTCAAGCTATCCATTTTATTCATCACATTGTGAGGCGTCTGAAGTGCCAAATCAATTAATTCGCTGTCAATTGGCTCATAGTCATTAGGGGCTCCCACCTCGCCGTCAAAATATTTGTTGACCATGGTGATGGTTCGATTGACAAGGTTTCCAAGAATATTCACTAGCTCTGAATTAATGCGCTCAATGAGAAGCTCGTAGGTAATGGTTCCGTCATTTGCAAAAGGCATTTCATGTAGAACAAAATATCGGACTGCATCGACACCAAAGTGCTCAACGAGAAAATCAGGGTAAATAACATTGCCTCTGGATTTACTCATTTTCCCTTCTCCAACAAGTAGCCAAGGATGCCCAAATACTTGCTTCGGAAGCTCCACATCTAGAGCCATCAGCATAATCGGCCAATATATGGTGTGAAATCTCAAGATATCCTTGCCTATCAAATGTACATCCGCCGGCCAGTATTTGTTAAACAACTCGCCATGATGACCGTCCGGGTCGTATCCTAAACCGGTAATATAGTTTGAAAGTGCATCCAGCCAAACATAGATAACATGTCTCTCGTCAAACGTCACCGGAATTCCCCATTTAAAGGATGTCCTGGACACACAAAGATCTTGGAGACCGGGCTTGAGAAAATTATTGATCATTTCATTTTTTCTTGATTCCGGCTGTATAAATTCGGGGTGGTCTTCTATATGTTGAATCAATCGGTCGGCATATTTGCTCAACTTGAAAAAATAGGCTTCTTCTTTGGTTTTATATACTTCGCGGCCACAGTCCGGACACTTGCCATCGACCAATTGTCCTTCTGTATAAAAGGATTCATCGGGTGTACAGTACCATCCCTCGTACTCGCCTTTGTAGATATCGCCTTTTTCATAGAGCTTTTCAAACATTTTTTGTACGATGACCTGGTGTTCCGGTTGTGTCGTTCTGATAAACTGATCATAAGAGGTGTTCATAATATCCCAAATTCTTTTGATTTCTGCTGCCACTTCATCAACAAAGGCTTGGGGTTCTTGTCCGGCTTCTAATGATTTAATTTCAATTTTTTGTCCGTGTTCGTCTGTCCCTGTTTGGAAAAACACGTCATAACCGACAAGTCTCTTGAATCTGGCTATGCTGTCGGCTAATACAATCTCATAAGTATTGCCGATATGAGGCTTTCCGGAGGTATAAGCAATCGCGGTCGTAATATAATAGCTTTTTTTCATATTGCATCCTTTCCTTCCATCATTATTTTTTTCTGTAAATGCTACACAATCATGCCATTAAAAAAACGTCTCTTATGAATCATAAGAGACGAATATATCCGTGTTACCACTCTTTTTCATGAACTTTTCGCAAAATTCACCTCAAGGGTTAAAACCCATCCTTAACGCGGATCAATCGTCATATCTTACTCTCATTTCAGATAGGACACTCTGGGGCCATCTTCAGCCTTGCACCGCACACCGATTTTCACCCACTATCGGCTCTCTGAGGAACGTTCAAAGCTTACTTTTCCCTTCACTGTGTTTCATATGAATACATCAAATATATCTTATTTTACAGAGCTTGTCAAGAATCAGCCTTTGTGAAGTTAGGATGAAATGATTTTATACATTTCAGTGGAATCTCCTTTAGTCACATGGTCGGACACACTTTCCACAACTATTTTCATTGTTTTGTCACCAAAAAGGATGTCAATTTGATCACCAATGACCACTTCACTGCCGGCCTTCGCTTCTTTTCCGTTGATAATAATTCTTCCTTTTTCACAGGCTTCTTTGGCTACGGTTCTTCTTTTGATAATTCTTGAATTTTTTAAAAACTTGTCAATCCTCATAACGCCTCCAAATGAAAATCAGACCCATAATTGGCGGCCTGACTCATCCATTCACATGTTATTTATTTACTGCTTCTTTTAGAGATTTTCCTGCTTTAAAAACTGGAGCTGTTGAAGCAGGGATTTCAATTGTTTGTTCAGGATTTCTTGGATTTCTACCTTTTCTTTCTTTTCTGCTTCTGACTTCAAATGTTCCGAAACCCACCAATTGTACTTTCTCGCCTTTTACCAACTCAGCCTTAACTGTTTCCATGAAAGCATTTAAAGCAACTTCTGCGTCTTTTTTCGTGAATCCTGTTTGTTCTGCAATACTAGCAACTAATTCAGCTTTATTCACAATAAAACCCTCCTTAAGATTTTTATTATTGCCAATTCCAAATGGAATTAATGCCGTTTTGAAATTTCCCACAATTCGTCCATTTCTTCAAGTGTCATATCCTGCAAGCTTTTGTGAGCCTTTGCCTCGATATATTTGAATCTGTGAATGAATTTTTCATTGGTCCTGCCTAAAGCAATGTCAGGATTGATTTTCAGAAATCTAGCAAAATTGACTATCGCAAATAGTAAATCTCCTAGCTCCTCTTCGGTATGATCTTGGTCTAAGGAAGCATAGGCTTCCATGAGTTCTTCTATTTCTTCTTTAATCTTGTAAATTGCACCACTGATGTCAGGCCAATCAAATCCAACTGAAGCTGCGGCTTTTTGTATTTTATAGGCTCTCGTCAAAGGTGGCAGTGATTTTGTGATGCCTGTCATCTTTTCAGATGTTGCCGAGATATTCTTTTCATGCTTCTTTATTTCATCCCAATTCATCAGGGCCTCTGATTCACCTGAAGCCTTTTTATCGCCAAATACATGGGGATGTCTAGCGTATAGCTTCTGACAAATACGGCTTGTGATGTCTTCGAAGGTAAAATCTCCTTCTTCAAAGGCGATTCGGGCATGAAAGACGACTTGTAACAGTAAATCTCCCAGCTCCTCAACCAAATTTTCAACGTCATCATTTTCAATAGCATCCACAACTTCGTGTGCTTCTTCGATGACACATTCTCTCAGTGATTTATGGGTTTGCTTTCGATCCCAGGGACAACCGTCAGGTCCTCTCAAAAAAGACATAACTTTTTTTAAATCATTTATATTATACAACCCTGTCATTGAATTTTCAATACTTTCAACAAAAATATATATGGAATAAGAGAAGTTTTTTTGCCTATCCAGTTCAAAAAGAGGTATTTCGATGACTTTTTGAGTTAAAACATCAATCATTTTTAAAGGATGACTATCCGGGTAGATTGCGGACAGTTCTATTTTGACATTTGATGCAAGGCTTATATTTTCAATATTGCAGATAATCGTATCTGTATTGAAGTCAAGATCATAATAATCGCAGGCTTCAGCAGCCAATATTTTCAAACTTTGCCTGTCAGATCTTGAAAGCTTGATGGCTTTCTCCAAAAATCCCTGGGCATCGATAACTTTTATCTCAAGATCCTCTTGGATAAGCTGCATGAATCTATCCGACACGTCATCTCCATCATAAGGTGATCCCGGCACGAGATAAACGACCTTTTCTTCTATCAATAGATCTTGGCTTAATACTTTATAAATATCATCATACACTTGCTCTATGCTTTCGCTTTTTTCAAAAAGGTTATCAAAGGAATTCAGCCTTGTGAAACGATGCTCTCTGAAAATCGGATGCATCAGGGTTCTGGCGTGCTTTATGAAGCCTCCTTCCAAAAGAAGGCAGGCCTCGCGCGAAAGCTCATTTATATTACCTGTTCCTAATCCTACAATATACAGTGTCTTCATAAAAACTCCTATTTCATCAGTCTAAGCTTTTTCATCAAGCTGTATAGCTTTTGTCCCTTGGGCAGCAATGCCATATCATCCTTTGTAATGGTACCGGTCATCGGAAGTGCGATGATATATACGGCGATACCTGCCAGGATTGCCAGTAAAGCCGCTTTTTTTATACCCAATAAATCCAAGCTATAATGATAAGAAAGATAAACAGCTAGACCCATGATGGCTGATGCCAACAGCGGACGAAAGGCGACTTTCAGTATACTGACCTTGATATCGGTATATTTGTTGATGTCAATATAGTTGAGCACCGCTGCCGTCAAGTAAGCTGCAATTGTGCTCAAGGCGGCACCTTGAACATTGAGCGAAGGAATACCGACTAAAGCATAGGTCAATATAATTTTAACAACCGCTCCTATAGCTAAATTTTTGACAGGAATCCTTTGTTTGTCAACCGCTTGCAAAATCGCTGTAAGAGATTGAACCAGTGTCAAGAATATCACGCTGACTGCTAATATTGCAAGCAATAAACCAACACTTTGATGCTTGTCTGCTCCTAACGCCGGATAAAAAAGCACAATAATGGGCTCTGCTAGAATAAATAAACCAAATGCGGATGGAAGTCCTATTATAAAGGATGTCCTGACACCTAGATTAGCTGTCTGATTCAGAACATCCGTTTCTCTTTTAGTGTGCGCATCCACAATGCTAGGAACCAAGCTCATGGCTATCGCAATCGAAAAAACCTGAGGAAAATTAATAAAGGTTTGTGCCGTTCCGCTCAGCTGTCCATACAAATCTGTCGCTTCAATCACTGAATATCCAATCTCAGTCAGTCTTAAAGAAACCAGCTTCGCATCAATTAAACCCATCAATGGCACAATAGAAGCGCCAAAGGTTATAGGAATGGCGATATTCAACAGCTCTCGAACCACTTTTTTGCCGTCTTCAAGGTGGTTATGGCTTGCATTGATAATATTGCTTTTGATTTGTCCCTTGCTTTTCCAATACAGGACTAGAATGAGCAAAAATCCTGCAAGTCCACCTGCAGAGGCTCCGAAAGAAGCTCCTCCTGCGGCTTTTTCAAGACTTAATCCTGAAAACAAATAAGCCAGATATAATCCTGAGCCAAATCTCACCAGTTGCTCAATCACTTGGGACAAAGCTGTCGGCACCATATTTTGCATGCCTTGAAAATAGCCTCTATAAACACTCATGACCGGGACGATAAAAAGTGCAGGGGTTAACGCCAAGAGTGAATAGTATGTGCCCGGAAACCCGATAGCATCGGAAATAGGCTGCGCAAAAGCAAAAACAAAAAAAGTAGACAGCATACTGATCACAAGAATCACCTTCATGGAGATTCGATAAATCTGATGTGCCCCCTCCGGATTGTCTCGTGCATATTTTTCTGACACAAGTCTTGCAATAGCGGTAGGAAAACCCGCCAGAGAAACGACAAGCAAAAGATTGTATACTTGATAAGCGGGCTGATAATATCCAATGCCTTCAGTCCCGATAAGATTAGTCAATGGAATACGATAAATGGCCCCGATAATTTTAACAATTAATCCGGCAGCTCCTAATACCGCTGCTCCTTTTAGAAAATTTCTGCCTGACATGCTTATGCCTCCCAAGACTCTATTTAAACAATTTCTTTGAATATCTCACATTCAATCCTTTTCTAATATTCCTATCTGACATTATTTTTTGAATCATGAGTATAACGCCTAAATATATGATGATATCTCCTATAGTCAGTATCATAGGAAAGATGATTGCATTGCCGACGGGTAAAAAACCGCCTTTGTAAAATTGTTCTTGAGGAATAATCGTAAAGTATCTTATTTTGTCTGCCAACAGAAGCTGTGTGATTTCTTCATTGTAAACAGCTCTTGCTGCGTCCAATGTCATACCAATCTTAAATCCGTTCAGAATCATCATTATAAGATTAAACACCGACCCTGTCAATATCATCTTGATGTATGGAATGTTTAAATTTAAAATGACCCCTGACAAAATCAGCACATATGAGATAATCAGCATAATGTCGGGGATAATGCTGTTCAAATCTGTTAATCCCAGTTTAAGGAAAAAGATTAAAATTTGAATAACCACTCCTGAAACCAGCAATAGGGGTAGCTTAATTGTTAGATACCCTATTTTCTCTATTTTTCCTTTTCTAATCCATCCTACTATTAATCCAATTAATACGGCATATAAAAACAACAGTTAACCTCCATGGCTTGATGTTATTCGCTCAAGTTTCATTATACTTTATCCTATTTTTATTTACAAGCCTACAAAAAAAATCCGACCTAGGTCGGATTCTGTTTGATTGCAAAGTCTTAATCAATTGAGCTCAAAGGTTTATAGCTCAGGTTCAATTAAACCTACATTATTATCTTTTCTTTTATAAACAACGTTGACTTCTTCTGTTTCAGCGTTTAAAAATACGTAAAAATTGTGATTAACCAAATCCATTTGCAGCGCTGCCTCTTCTACACTCATAGGCTTCATTGCAAACCTCTTGGTCTTAACGATTTTTGATTCTTCCTCTTCAAATTCTAAAGGTTCAATGTTTTCAAATCGAATAGTTTCTTGATTGTGTTTTTTGTTCTGAAGCTTTGTTTTGTGTTTCCTGATTTGTCTCTCAAGCGCATCGACCGCATTATCAATTGAATTGTACATATCATCAGTCACTTCCTCCGCCCTGATGACGGTACCGGAAAACGGAACTGTAATCTCAATAATTTGTCTTAGCTTCTCAACACTTAAAACTACTTTGACTTCCACATCCTTAAAGAAGTACTTGTCTAGCTTAGAGATTTTCTTCTCTACGGTTTCTTTCAGACTGTCTGTGATGCTGATGTTTTTACCAAATATTTTAGTATTCATATGTCTGTCCCCTTTCTTTAGTTTGTATTTTATATTATACCCAAATACAAGGGTTTTGAAACATTTTTTTTGCAAGTATTTTGTATTTTTATAATGCCGCCAATTATCTCGCTATCGTAATGCATGTGATATGCCTAATCCCTGAGTTTTTTAAAAGTAGAGCACATTCATTCATTGTGGCTCCGGTTGTGTATATGTCATCGACCAACAATACCCTTTGCAGCAATTCCTTTTGCTCTCTTAACTGAAAAACCCCCTTCACATTCTGCCATCTATCCATATCCGACAACTGACTTTGGGGAAGTGTTTTGTTTCTTCTTATTATTAATTTTACCATAGGAAGCCCTAAATGAAAAGATATATAACCGGCCAAGAGCTCAGATTGGTTATACCCTCTGGTCACTAGCTTTGACCTATGAACAGGTACCGGTATAATCGCATCGAAATGAATATCATTGTTTTTTATTAACAGCCTCACCATTTCATCTCCAAATAACTTGTAAAGATAGGATTTGCGGTTGTATTTGAAATCATGGATGAGCTGTTTCACCTTTCCTTGATAGGCAAACGGCGCAATGGCTTTGTCAAAGCATTTTTGTCTGGCAATGCACTCATTGCAATATTCAGAATCGTTATCTAAGGGCTTTGAGCACTTTTTACATAACATGCCCGAAAGCGTCTTGAGTTCAGCATGACATGCTATACAAATGTGGCTCTCTCTAATATAGTCTTCTTGACAGCCGCAAATAAAGCAGATGTTTCTTTCCGGTAAAATTATTTCGAATATTTCTTCTAGCCATTTCAATGATTGTATGCCCCCTGATCAATGTCTAAGCAAGAAACCCGCCAATTTGTGAAAGTCTGTATTTTAATCCCGAGTA
>JAFGVC010000017.1 GCA_016938195.1 Tissierellales bacterium
AAATTTGAAATATCCCGATTTTCATCAATATGCTCCCTGATGAGAGAAGAGCTAATATCTTCCATATGAACAGGCAGCATAAGCTGGATAACATTTCCTTTAATTCGAGCAGAAATCTCTTCTGATTTTAGAATTTCCGCTTCAGAATTCATCATAGAGTTTCGCCTAAAGATAATATGGTTTAAGGAATGAATGGAAGTCCGTGAAGGCCTTTTGTTGTAGGCGCTTGCATTGAGTATAACATCACTCCCGGCGACCAAATAGAGCTCTTTATTTTCAAAGAGTTCTTTTAATATTGAGAGATCCCTGTTATTTGCAATGTTAATAGCGATGTCATCTGGAAACATATAGACATCGAGTTCATCGGATATAGAAAGATTGATAATTTGTCTTCTTAATAAACGGGGTTGTGTTTTTTTCGACCACGAAAATTCATCGAGAGCTAGATAAACCTCGAAGCCCATACTTTTGATTTCCTTTACAATCTGTTTATGTCCAAGCGAAAAAGGATCAAAGGTTCCTGGGAAAAATGCAACCTTATCTTTTGAAGAAAGATGCATCTCGCCGATGAAGAAACAATAATCACTGATAAATCGATAAATATGGTTGAGAGAGGCTGAATTGTTGATGAAAAAAACATCTGTCAGATCTTTTTCTGATAACAGAGTCAGAAGCTTTTTGTTAATTTTCTTGTAGATGTCAAATTTTTGCTCTAAGGACAATGCCTGTGAGTCGAATATGTTTTTTCCAATGCATAAAAAAGCCTCTTGCCTTATGTTTTCATCGTAATTAGAAAGACCAGACATTAGAATACCAATCATTTTCTCTAGTCTTTTATTACGCGTTTCAGTTGTTTCTTCAAATCGATCGGCATATTCATGATAATATTCAATCATAAAACCGATAGTATATAAAATTAAAGGAATGGTTCTAGCGCTTCTGTCTTTTGCATAGATTTCAAAATCAGTGATTGATTCGTCCAATTCCTTAGGATGAAGGTACAGCATAAATTCCCCCAAATATCTTGGGATATACTTCGAAAACTCATACCCTTCAATTTCAAGACCTCTCAAAAGCTCTATGGCCACATCATTTCTTTGATCAATAGAAAGAAGTGGGGCAAGCTTAAGCAATGCTCTTCCGGACTGATTTCGGACGTATTCCATAGCGCTGACTTTGATGAGATTACAGAGGTGCGTGGCTGTGTGGAGTCTTGAAACAGGAGAGATGTATTTAATATACTCTTCAACGTATTTGACATTTGTTGATTTGACAATCCATGAAACGGCAGATTTCAAATTCATCAAGAACAAGCCGGATAAATCCAAGGAAGTATCATAAAGCTTGTTTTCGTAGAATTGAACTATTTTTGATTCAAGCTTAAGATTAAGCGCTATTTTATATTTGAGATATTTAACAGCCAATTCTTCATTGTGCTTACAGGTACTGACATATTTTGCAATAGGTTTCAGACATGCGTAATCAGGGCCTAGAAGATCAGTAATTCTCTCCATCGTATCTAGTGCGATGACTGAAATATTTAAATCCTGTTCAAAGTTAAGAGATACGAACGACACGACTTTTTCAATCTGTTCAATCTTTAAATCATTGTAGGGGAGTCTCCATAGTGCGTCCAATAGCAAAAAGGTCTTTGCTTTTGAAGCATCCTTACTGTCAAGATGACTCAGAAAAGCATCGATGTATGCATTTTGATATTTGGTGCTGGTTTTGTTAAAGAACGAACCTAAAACAGTTTTCATTGAATAACCAATCCAGACTTTATGCTGATCAATGATTTTGTGGTCAGGATTGATAATCATATTAATATATTTTTTAAATAAATCAAGGCTGTCAATTTCCGGTTTAATCAATTGCTTGTCGGCCGGTACTTCCTTTCTGTATTCGTCGTCAAATTGAGCAATCGTCTCACCTAGAATCTCAGAGGCTTGTCTTCTAATATCACCCTCGCGATGCATCAATAGCTCATACATGAAGCTGATGGTCAACATTTTTTGCTTGGGCGTCAAATAGGTGGTATACTCTTTTAATACATTTAAATAGGCGCGTATGTTTTGCCAATTTTTTTCGCTTCGTGCCGCCTCCAATAGATTGCTTAATGAATCGTCGGAGCTTAACTTATACATCAAATCAATGTTATGGCTGATGGCCATATATTTAAAGTTTTGCGTAATTTCGTTACCATAGAGCAAGGTATTATCTTTTTTAGCTATGTGCTTTAACTCAGAATTAATTAAATTGACATCAACGCCTTTATGTGACATAAACGCTTCAAAATCCTTCAATTTTGCATAAACACGCTTATATCGCTTTTCTTTTGCTTCATCTACATTATCGAGTTTACTGAGTATCACATCAAAGGAATCTTCCAAGGAGTAAATGTGCATCTTTGTTCCGTCAGAAGACACTTTATTTTTGACTCGAAAGTCCGCATATATCAAAACCAGTGATTCGAGAGGTAAGTTTTCAAGCTCCAAATCCCAGGTAGAATGATTCAGGGCAATATGTCCGATTTGTGACATATTAAATTGGTTAAACCAAACTTCTGTATAGTAATAATGGTAATAGGCGACTCTTTTTTGCTCCTCACCGACACAGCCGTATTTACCTATATCATGACCTGCAGCGGCTCCGGATACTCTTCCTAAATCTATTTTGACACCTGATTTTTTGAGTTGTCTACCAACATGCATAGCAATGAAATGAACACCTGCAATGTGTTCTATTGTATTGTGGTTAGTGACCTCAAAGCCAATACGCATGAGCTCGTAAATATATTTGTCATCAAAAGTTTTTTTGAATTTAAGATATTCCTTGGGCTTTCTTAAATTTTTAATCTCGTCTTCAGACAGGAATTCAAAATCTAAAAAACGATTAAAGGGTTTATTTTTACGCTCATTATTAAAAATAGTCCTCAGAATTTGAAGATAGATAATCATTGATTTTTCATATTTTCTTTCTACTTGTAAGGTCACAGCATGAGGGAAAGACATATTTAATATGTATTGATAAGTGCTGGTCAGCCAATCTTCTTTCTGTTCTTCACATAAATTATTCATGATATCAACGCAAAGATTCAAGACACTTGAGCACGTAATGATGTTTTTATTGACCAAGGTAGAAAGTTTGTTTACGAAATGTTTATTGAGCACTAAGGTGTGTATTTTGTCCGCCGTTAAATTAAGTTTATTGAGCAATGTATCATCGGTAAGATTACTTATGATTTCACGATGCAATTCGTTTAGAGTCATTCTACTCATATAGTCCTCCACAATAAAAATATATTCTAATTTTAACATTTATACCGATTCACGTAAAGGTATATTCAATATAATATAACTTGACATATCAACTTCATTGAGTATAATTAATACATACTTCTTTTAGGAGGAATGTATGACTCACACACCGCAATATATCAAAATCAAAGAGTACATAATTGAGAATATCAAGCACGGCAAATATCGTCCCGGAGAAAAAATACCCTCCGAAAAAGATTTAGGCGAGATATTTAATGTAAGCCGTATTACAGCAACCACCGCAATACGTGATTTGGTGAATGAAGGTGTTGTCTATAGGATACAAGGGAAGGGCACATTTGTCTCTAAGAAAAAAGAAGAGAATATAAGAAGTCATAAAACCTATGGCTTCGAAAATGATAGCACTCTGAATCAAGGATATCATAAAACACTTTCAACTAAAAAAATAATAGCAGGACCTATTTTATCCCAAAAGATTAAAATAGCTGAGGATGAAGAGCTTTATGAAGTGATAAGAATTAAAATTATTGATGAAAAGGTTAACGCGCTAGAGTATGTTTATTTGCCTGTCAAATACTATCTCTCCTTAGACATCGAAGACAAAGCAGTGAAGCTCATCCATGATTTAGTACAAAAGTATTGTTTTCTAAGTCAAAAGAGAGTGAAGGTTTACATTGAACCTATTTTGTTGAGCGAGGAACAAGCTAAGATTATCGGCACGGACATGGATAAGCCCTTACTTCTTTGGGAGAAATTCACTTATTCTGAAGAAGAAAAAATAATCGAGTATTCGAAAAATATCATCAATTCAGAGCTATACAAATTCTATATGGACCTTGATATATAAAAACAGCGTGGAGTTAATCCACGCTGAGTTTATTGACAAAGTCTTAGTTATTATGGTATTAAATGATAATACTCAGCTCATTCGGACATTATCAAATGAGCTCGAAGACTTAAGGATTTCC
>JAFGVC010000105.1 GCA_016938195.1 Tissierellales bacterium
ATTTATTGAAAATACAGACTAATCCTCTCAATGTCATTAGCTCTGACATCCGAATCAATCAGAGGAATTTTGATAATTTTCTTGTCATAGAAATATTCATCAATTTCTTTCAAATAACCGGACTCCATTTCTTTTCTTTTAATCCAAAAGCCATCTATCAGTCCTTCCGGAAGTATTCTGTTGACCACCAGCTCATTGACCTTAATGCCGTATTTGGATAATACTTGCACGGCTTTTTTTGTTTCTTCAATCGGAAGCTTCTCGGGATTCAACACAAAAACGAAAGAAACAAGTTTTTCATCGGTCAGAATCTCACGAGCCAGCTCCATTTTATTCTTTCTTGTATTGAGTGTGGCAATCACCGGATCCTTCATGATAAGCGATTGCATTCTTGATTCGTCGCGATTGGCCATTTCGTAAAGCTCCATTGCTTTTTTTCGTTTTTCAATCAATCTGTCCATCCAACCGCCTAAAAGCTCAGGCAAAGACAATAATCGGACCGTATGCCCTGTAGGCGCGGTATCAATGACGATTCGATCATATTGCGTGCTATAATCGATGATAACCTCCATGAGCTTGTCAAATACAGCCGATTCGTCAGAGCCCGGAGATACAGACGCCGCATCCAGCTGTTTTTCAATTTCCTTCACAATCACAGGACTGACAATATGCTTCATGTTACTCTTGATATTCTTAATATAGTTCTCGCTCTCCACCTCGGGATCTATTTCAAGTCCAAATAGATTATGCTCAAGATTGATTATTTTCGATCCGATTTTTCTTTCGAAAATATCACATAAGGAATGTGCCGGATCCGTCGATACAATCAGTGTCTTTTCGCCGTTTTTAGCACAACGCCACGCATAAGCGGCGGAAGATGTTGTTTTGCCAACGCCGCCCTTGCCTCCGAAAAATACAATTTTGTTCATAAACCGCTCCTCTTCATCTATAAATCATATCCTTAATCGCCATCAACAACAAAAATCTCCCCATCTATCGCCGTATACACTTTGTCTTGCCATAATTCTACGCTCCCAGCCTTCCAAATCCTCCGCCAGATAAGGCAACAGCTCTAAGGTATAATAGGTTGTCGGCAATGGGATTCCTAAAATGTCGCCATAGCACAAAAGCATAAAATTATCCATCTCGTCCATGGCTTCTTTTTTAATAAAGGTGGTTGATTTCTCCTTAAAATCAAAAGCAGCACTAAAGAACATTTTCAAATCGCTGAAAAATTCTCTGATTCTTGTTTGATTCATCATAACCCCACTCCTGTTTTTTCATTTTCTATCAATATTATATCAGATTATGATAACTTTGACATTTCTATTGATAAAATGAGATAAGATTAATATAATATAGAAAAGACTTAAAATAAAGGAGAAAAAAATGCCATTTATTACAGTAAAGGTCTCTAATAAAACGCATAAAATCGACCCGGAGAAGTTAGGAAGAGATATCTGTGAACAATCCGGACTCGAGCTTCATCGTGTCAATGTCATTGTTGATTACTTGCCGGAGGGTCAATTTTTTACAGGAAGAGGCAATGATTATCCTTTTATCATCGTACAGGCTAGCATAGGAAACGGAAAGGATTTCATTCAAAATCTAATCAGCTTGTCCGCTTCGCTAGTTGAAAAACAACTCAATTTGCCGGAATCAAGCTTGATTGGGATGGCGCATCCCATAGAAAAAGACTACTTATATGTAGCCGGTCAATTTAGATAAAAAAAAGCTGTTTTCTTTAAAAAGAAAACAGCTTTTTGATTATTCTGTCATTTTAGTCCCACACTTGGCACAAAATACAGCTCCGGCAGGATTCTCAGCGCCACAATTCGGACAAAAGATAACCGCTTTTTCTTCAGCTTCATCAGAAGATTTTTGCTCCGGCTTATCCACACTGTTTTTAGCTTCTTCCTTCTCTTCGATTTCTCTTTCGATTTCTATAATAGCCTTGAATTTTTCCTCTAGAATCTCTAATTCGAAGCTATCACTTTTCAGCATGTCATAAGTCAACTTTCCGAGATCATTAATACCATTTTTTCGGTCACTTTTTAAAGACATAATTTGAGTTTGAAGCTTTCCGGCTTCTACAAGCTCCCCTGATTTTTGGCTTGCAATATTAATTCCTTTATCAATGCCTTTTTTTATCTTGCCAAATAAATCTGCCATCGTATCTCCTCCTAATTTGGATTGTAACCATATTATATAATAAATTGTTGTTCTATACAATCAGCTTTAGACGTTTTTTTTAAAAAAGAAGGCATTACTGACGTTAAGTGTTGAATTTTTGTATAATACCTACTAAAATCTCCTCAAATTGTATATCTTCTTCCCTTTTTCTCTTTTTGGGCCCTTTTGTCCGACCGCCACCCCTTCGAATTTTCTGACCCATAAACCGTTTCATCAGCAAATGATCAATATTGTCAATCGTATATTGAAATCCCGTCGGATTGATGATGGCATGCACCTTGGTAAGTAACAAGCTCGCCAAGCCGTAATCCTGAGTGATGACGATATCCTCCGGTCCTGAGATTTCGACAACTCGAAAATCCGTTGAATCCTTTCCCTTATCAACTATAATACAGCTAAAATCCCCTTGAATATTATGGTCATGGCTAAAAACCACAATCATTTCCAAGCCGTAATAGCTAGCATATTCTTCGCAAATTTTTCTGGCATTTTGAGGACATCCATCCCCGTCTACAATGATTCTCATCGACATGTCTTTATGCTCCAAGGTATATCATTTACTATCATTATATACCAAGGAGGCTGAAATGCAAAAGACTATTATACGCGAAATCTCGAAAGCGGTTTGATGAGGATGAGCGCAACCACCATGCCAATCACAAATTGTATGATATTCCAAGGAATGTTGGCCATGGGAGCAAAAATATTCCGATAAATCAAAATTTCATAGCCGTAGTAACCTGCAACCATGATAAGCCCTGCTGCCACCATTGTCACCACAATCGTTTTAGTCCCCTTATCTCTTACCTTGCCTATCATATAAGCCATTAATCCTTTTAAAATCATCGTTGCCGGAATATAAATGACATAGCTCTTAAGGCCATCCGCCATCGCTGAACCAATCGCTGCCGCTAGCATCCCATAATGCGGACCTAATATCAACCCTGACAAAAATACCGCCGCATCTCCTAAATGTGCGTATCCGGAAAATGGCAGAGCTGTGCCAATATAAGTTGCAATATATACGACAGCCGCTAACAGTGCTGAAGTTGTCAAAATTTTCGTGTTGTTTTCTCTCATCATAAACTCCTTCCCTATTCTTGATAAATATACTATAATCTATATGTGACCATATTTAAAGATACAGTTTTTCAATTTTTAATAAGGACAGGTGAAATTATTGATTTATACTTTTATTCCTGATAAGACATCCGGTCGACCCATCTATATTCAACTCTATGAATATATTCGAGATGAAATCAAGCTTCAGCATATAAAAAGCGGAGAAAAATTGCCTTCAATCAGAGAAACCGCTTCAACCTTAAGAATCAGCAAAACCACGATAGAAAATGCCTATTTTCAATTACTAACCGAAGGATATATTGAAAGTCAGCCCAAAAAAGGCTATTTTGCTATTGACGTCAAGGATTATTTTTCCGATCAGCTTATGAGCATTTCGACAAAATCTATCCATTCAGATTCGTCTTCGCATGTGGAAGCTCGCTATATCAATGAGGATACTCATTTAGGGAGCATTGACCTTCGTATTTGGAAAAAGCTATACAATCGTATTTTGTCTGAATCTGAAGACGCTGTCTATAGCTCAGGCTCTTATCAAGGAGAATATCAGCTGCGCAACGAAATCTCCGGATTTGTGAATGCAACACGAGGCGGCCATACCAACCCTGAACAAATTGTCATCGGAGCAGGGATTCAATATCTCATCGGCATACTGTCCGGCATCATCAAGCACGATATAAGGACCGCCGCTGTTGAAAGCCCCGGATATGAAAAAGCAAGGTACATTTTTGAGGATTACGGATTTAAAACCATCGATATTCCTGTCAAGGGTGACGGCATCAACATGACTGCCCTTGAGGCTTCAGGAGCCAGTCTCGTCTATGTATCGCCCTCTCATCAATTTCCTACAGGCTCTCTGATGCCTATCGCTAAGAGACTCGAGCTTTTGTCATGGGCCGAAAAAAAGAGTGGGTACATCCTAGAGGATGATTACGACAGCCTGATCCGATTTGAGAGTCGTCCCGTCCCTTGTCTTCAAGGCCTCGGCAAAAGCGACCGCGTTATTTATCTGGGGTCCTTTTCAAAAATATTGACACCCGCCTTGAGGATTTCCTACATGATTCTACCTGAGCGGCTTATCAATCCCTATCTCATAATATCAACCCGATATACCCAATCTTCTTCAAAACTAGAACAGCTTACCCTTTCAAGCTTTATTAAGGAGGGCCATATTGATAAACATCTTCGAAAAATCAAACGCATCTACAGCAAAAAAAGAGATCTTCTGATTCCTTTTCTTCAGAAGATATGGCCGGGTCCAATCACACTTATCAGCGCAGATTCGGGACTTCACTCGGTTGTTGCCATTGAAAGCGAATGGACACCTGAAGAAATCACACGTCTTTTTGATCGGCATCGTATACTTATCAACATTATACGGCGTTCCGGCACCCATTATGAGCTGTCAATAGCCTACAGCGGTCTTCCCTTTGCATTAATGAATTCTTGATAATGACCTGAATATCTTGCAGAATGGTGCTTCATATTATACAATAATAGATAATGGTGCATGGAGGATATATGAAAAACAAAATCACATTTGACATCAAATACTGGTTTGTGACTATTTTCTCCCTTTTCCAAATCATATTTGGGCTCACCCAGAATAGTCTTCAAGAAATAGCTACCGGACTATGGACGATCGCCACCAGTCCGGGTGCATTAATTTCTGATTATATCGGTCTTGCCAACATGGGGGCTGCTTTTGTAAATTCAGGGCTGGTCACTTTGCTATTCATTGCTTTGCTATTTTACATGCAACAAAAGCTCAACGGCGTTTACATTGCCGCTCTTTTTACCATAGCGGGCTTTGCTCTTTTCGGCAAGAATCTGATGAATGTGTGGTTTATCATCATCGGTGTGAAGCTGTTTGCCCTATACAAAAAAGACCCTTTCAGCAAATATTTGATCGCAGCCCTTTTTGGAACGGCTCTTTCACCGGTGGTCTCGGAAATGATGTTCTGCACAGGCATCAACCACATGCTCAGCATTCCCCTCGGTATGTTGTCCGGAATTGCCCTGGGATTTATACTTCCCATTCTAGCCGCCTCATTAATCAATGTGCATCACGGCTTCAATCTCTACAACGTTGGCTTTACCGCGGGTATGATTGGGACCATCTTTGTATCGATTCTTCGTAGCTATGGCTTTGCCACCGAATCAAGATTCATCTGGACGACAGGCAACAATGGCGTCCTATCTATTTATCTGTATTTGTTGTTTTTTCTCATCTTGGGTTTTGGCTTCTACACCAACGACAAATCCTTCAAGGGCTACAAATCTATTCTGTCTTACTCCGGTAGACTTATCACAGATTTTATCCAGCTTGAAGGCATCCCGCTCAGCTTCATCAACATCGGGCTGACAGGATTATTCTCTTTGTCTTATATCTTGCTAATCGGAGGAGATTTGAATGGCCCTACCATCGGAGGTATAATGACAATTGTCGGATTTAGCGCCTTTGGTAAGCATCCCAAAAACATCTGGCCTATCTTTGCCGGTGTGTTCCTAGGATCTCTAACAAAAATATTTTCCATTTCTGATCCCGCCATACAGCTGGCAGCTCTTTTCGGGACGGCATTAGCTCCCATAGCCGGTGAGTTTGGATGGCAATGGGGTATTGCATCAGCTTTTGTACATTCCTCGCTGGTTTTAAATGTCGGCTACCTCCACGGAGGTCTCAATCTTTACAACAACGGATTCTCGGCCGGTCTCGTTGCGGCCATCATGGTACCTATTATCAGTTTATTTGGAAAGGATGACTCGAAATGAAAAAAGAACTCTCGAAAATATCAAAAATTATAGATGAAATGTTTTCTTATCTTAGTGATTTAGGCGCCACGAAAATCGACCTCAATTACCAGGATAATCCAGACTGCTATATTTTAACCTTCAAATGCAATTATATTAAGGAAAAAATTGATATGATTTACAAAATGGTCAAATATCTCAACATGGAAAGACAGCAGGAAATGGAGAGTTTTTTCTGGGAGCTTGCCGGCGAATACAGCCAAGGCTCAAAGGACCATGAACTGAGTCTGGTCGGCATGATGACTGACGAAGTGAAAATCTATTTTGATGATGATCGAATCGAAGTGTTGCTGATTCGAATTAAGGAAGAGTAATTGAAAAACACACCCTCCAATTCCCTTTAGGGGTAACCGGACGGTGTGTTTTTATTTTATTAACCTTTACGGTTCATTCTTTTTCGGTCTAATTCGGTCAATTGTTTTTTCCTGATTCTTATGTTGTCTGGGGTAATTTCAACGAGTTCATCATCATTGATAAACTCCAGCGCTTCCTCCAAGGTCATGTTGATCGGAGGTGAAAGCTTTAGAGAATCATCCGTGCCGGAGGCTCTCATATTGGTCAGTTTTTTGTTTTTACAGGGGTTCACGGTCATATCGTCGTTTCTTGAATTAAGACCGATAATCATCCCCTCGTATATTTTTTCGCCTGGGGACACAAATAGCTGTCCTCTTTCACTTAGATTAACTAATGAATAAGCCATGGCTTCGCCCGTTTCTTGAGAAATCAAGGCACCGTTTGGTCTTTGAGGAATATCGCCTTTATAGCTGTCATAGCCATGAAATCTTCTGACTAAGGTGCCTTCGCCACGCGTATCATTGATAAATTCAGTTCTATAGCCTAACAGTCCTCTAGTTGGGACTAAAAATTCCATCTTGACATACGCGCCGTCCGGCGACATAGACGTCATCAATCCTTTACGCACATTGAGCTTGGAGATGATGACACCGGAATAAGTGTCCGGCGTGCTGATGATCACCTGCTCGATAGGCTCTAAGAGCTTGCCTTCTTCTCTGTGGAAGATTACCTCCGGCTTTGACACAGCAACCTCATAGCCTTCACGTCTCATGTTTTCAAGTAAGATGGAAAGATGCAGCTCGCCTCTTCCTGAAACCTTGAACCCGTCTACAGAGTCTTCAAGCTCCTCGACTTTAAGTCCTACATTGACCTCAAGCTCTTTTTCCAATCTTGCTCTCAAATGTCTTGTAGTCACAAATTTGCCTGAAAGTCCCACAAATGGGGATGTGTTGATGAGAAAATTCATAGAAAGTGTCGGGTCCTCGATGTTGATTAATTCCATCGGTTTGACGTCATTTTCATAGCAAATGGTTTCTCCAATCGATATATCTGAAATGCCCGATACAACAATGATGTCACCGCTAAAGGCTTCTTTGACCGGAACACGTGTCATGCCTTGATATACAAATATTTGCGATATTTTCTTGCGAACCACGGAGCCATCTCTTTTAGACACGGCAACGGACTGGTTTTCCCTTATTTTTCCGCTGTAGATTCTTCCTATGCCTAAACGTCCGATATAATCATCATAGCCTAAGGCCGATACTTGAAACTGAAGCGGCTCGTCATTCTTGTCAGGATAAGGATGGACATGCTCAATAATAGTCTCGAAAATAGGAGAGATATCAATACTTTCATCCTCCATTTCTCTTTTTGCAATTCCTTCCCTGGCGACGCCGTAAAGAATCGGAAAACTCAACTGTTCATCAGTTGCATTAAGCTCAACAAACAAATCAAAAACCATGTTGACCACTTCTTCGGCCCGTTGGTCTTTTTTATCAATTTTATTGATTAGCAAAATAGGTCTTAAACCTCTTTCAAGAGATTTTTGCAAAACAAACCTTGTCTGCGGCATCGGACCTTCACTCGAATCAACCAGCAAAATAACAGTGTCTACTGTTTTAATGATTCTTTCTACCTCAGAAGAAAAATCAGCATGTCCCGGTGTGTCGACAATATTGATTTTAATATCGTGATACATGATTGAGCAATTCTTTGAATATATGGTAATGCCTCTTTCTCTTTCAAGGTCATTACTGTCCATGACGCATTCCACAACCTCTTGATTGAGTCTGAATACGCCACTCTGTCGTAAAAATGCATCCACTAGTGTGGATTTTCCTGCATCTACATGTGCGATTACTGCAATATTAATTATTTTATTGGTCATATATTACCTACTTTCTTTGAAATCCATAGCATAGTGTAATACTTTAACGGTTATTTTGCAAGCTATATCATGTAAAATCATCAAAAAAGACCCAAAACAGGTCTTTTTTGATGTTTAATCTATAGAGGGGGGTTTAAAACTGGCTGTCTAGTCAACAATAGTTCCGGGATTAAGAATGTTATTGGGATCAAAAGCTTTTTTAACACCCTTCATAATTTCTATTTCCCTTGGAGAATATTGCTGATGCATGTGTTTCATTCTTGTTTTACCTGTGCCGTGCTCGGCTGTTATCGTTCCGCCGTATTTCCTAGCGGCTGCGTACATTTCGTTTCTCATGTCATCTGCATAATCAGGAACCTTTCCATCCTTCAGCATAATGAAATTATGAACATTTCCGTCTGCAATATGACCGACAACCGCAGATTCTGTATTGTATTTTACAGCTATCGCTTTGAGGTCTTTCAAAAAAGATGGAACCGATGCCGATGGAACAGCCATATCAAGTGCGTCAACGATGTTTTCCTTGTAAGCTGTATAAACATTGCTTCTGATTTCAAGTAAATTTCTTTGGTCCTTTGACGTTTCGGCAATCAGACTGTCCACCGCGCCATTTTCTTCACACATTTCTACAATGCGCTCACATTTGGCGTATAAATCATCCTCTGTCGCTTCATCTAGGATAAACATCAAATCTACCTCGCCTTTTGTGGCTGGATAAGTTTGTCCTATGTGCTCTGCTGATACTAAAGCAGTTTCGCGATCCATATATTCTATTGCAAGAGGTATGATGCCTTCTTGTAGAATCAAAGGCACAACATCAGCTGCTTGTTCAGCTGTATCAAATGATACTAAAAGCGTTCCGATATTTGGGTTTTTAGCATAAAGCTTCAATGTCGCTTTTGTGACAATACCCAAGGTTCCTTCGCTACCAATCATCATGTGAAGCAAATCATATCCCATGTTGTTTTTGATAAGCTTGCCACCCAAATTAACTAATTCTCCGGTTGGAAGAACAACCTCAACGCCCTTGACATGGCTTCTCATGATACCATGCTTGACAGCTCGAACGCCGCCTGCATTTTCTACCACCATACCGCCAATCTGAGCCCCTTCATCTCCAGGATGGACAGGGAAAAACAATTTGCCGTGCTCTTTCATTTCTTCTAGCAAGCCTTCCAAGGTCACACCGGCTTCTACTGTAATCATCAGGTTTTTATTGTCAAATTCGACTATTTTATTGAGTCGCTCAAGTGACAACACGATGCTCGATGAAGTAGGAATAGCTGCGCCACAGAGTCCCGTGCCGCCTCCTCTCGGAACTACCGGTACTAAATGTTTGTTGGCTAATTTCACAACCTCTGATACTTCTTGAGCCGTAGACGGCTTGACAACGACACAGTCTTCGTTGGCAATAGGTCTTATTCTAAGCTCTGTCTCATCATACAGGTAGCTTTGCATCTGGGACAAATCACTGACAACCCAGTCTTGTCCGACTATGCCGACAAGTTCATTTATAATTTCTTTTTTCATTTTGTAATAACCTCCTTGAATTATAATGCTTTATAATGCGGCTTGTTTTGATTGATCGTCTTTTTTCCATCCTATAATTCCTCTAATTAACAAAGGAATAATGATGACAAATACTGATACGTATCCTAAAGTTCCGTATCCTTTTGCAATAAGCGGAATCAATCCGAACTGAGCGATAGCCCAAGTACCGGCCACGTATACAGAAGAAATAACGATACTTCTAGGTGTTTCTTTAGCTTTTTTAACGGCTTCAGTATCATTTCTAGAGATATAATTTAAAATACGGTTGGACGTTCCGTAAATCAAGTTGACGCCTGTAGATACAGCCCCTAATATAATCAATACTGATACAAGTGGTGTCATCCA
>JAFGVC010000106.1 GCA_016938195.1 Tissierellales bacterium
ATGGTGAATATGGTGTTACCACACCCGTCACCATTACGATTATCAACGAAGGAATCGAATTATTAGTGCCCTAATCATATAGGAGGATTCCATGGGGAACGAAAGAATTCAACATATCAAAAGCAGCAACGAATTGAAAGGGGATTACATCCTTTATTGGATGCAACAATCCCAGAGAATCACTTTTAATTATGCCCTCAATCTAGGCATTATCCTTTCTAACCTCCACGGCATCCCGTTGGTCGTCTATTTTGGTTTAACTGAAGATTATCCGGACGCAAATCAGAGACATTATAAATTTATGCTTGAGGGATTAGCCTATTTAAAGCATAAATTTGTTCAAATGGGTATCAAATTTGTGATTTACAGAACCTCTCCTGAAGTTGGATGTATCAAGCTGATGCAAAACGCGTCTCATCTAATTATGGACACGGGATACACGCGTATTCAGAAGATTTGGAAACAAACCGTTGTAGAGAATGCTCTTAAAATCAGCACGCTCAATATCCTGGAAGTCGAAAGCGATGTAATGGTTCCCGTCAGACTTGCCTCTGAAAAGGAAGAATACGCTGCCAGAACTATCCGTCCTAAAATTATTGCTCAAATCGAAGCTTATATTTCCAAGCCGAAGGACATTTTTCCTTATTATAGGAGTCTTCATTTTGAAATCAAGACGGATATGGAAGAAATCAAAGCTCCCATGGAAATGCTTGATGTCCTGAAGCTTGATCGAACGGTCTCTTTGACTAATCGTTTTATCGGCGGGGAGGATGAGGCGATTAAAGCGTTTCACGAATTTATTCATTATCGTCTGCCCAATTATTTGCAAAGGAACCATCCTGAATTTGATTATTGCTCTTATCTCAGTCCTTATTTGCATTTTGGACATATTTCACCCGTAAAAATTCTTTATCATATTCAAAAGCTACTGAAAACAAGCCCTGAGTTGGAAGAACCTGCCCAATCATTTATTGAAGAGGTCGTTGTCAGGAGAGAGCTAGCCATTAATTTTGTGAATTACAATGAGCATTATGATGATTTTCATTATATGACTTATGCTTGGGCCTATGACAGTATGCTTATGCATAAGGATGACTCTCGGGACTATCTATATACCCTATCGGAATTTGAGCAGTACCAGACGCATGACATTTACTGGAATACGGCGATGAAAGAAATGGTTCATACCGGTTTTATGCATACCTATATGCGTATGTATTGGTGCAAAAAAATCATTGAATGGTCTCCTGATTACGAAACTGCCTATGATATCGCTCTGTATCTAAATAACAAATATTTCCTGGACGGAAGAGATCCCAACAGCTACGCCGGCATTGCCTGGTGTTTCGGAAAGCATGACCGTGCCTGGACAGAACGTCCCGTGTTTGGAAAACTCAGATATATGAATGCCAATGGGCTTAAAAGAAAGTTCGATATAGACAAGTATGTTGAAAAAATCAATGCCCTGACTGAAGGAGATTAATTTGAAGATCACGATTATATCAGTTGGAAAAATAAAAGAAGTCTACTTTAAAAAAGCCATCGAAGAATACACCAAGCGTCTTTCTGCCTATTGCAATCTTGAGCAAATTGAAATCCCTGATGAAAAAGCGCCTGAAAGCCTAAGTGTTAAGGAAGAAACCATCATAAAAAATAAGGAAGGGGAAAGGATTCTACAAAAAATAGATTCTTCCTCTTATTTAGTTGTCCTTGATATAAAAGGTCTACAGCTTTCCAGTGAAGCTCTCGCTGAAAAAATCGAAGCTCTCGGTGTTTACGGCACCAGTCACCTGTCATTTGTCATAGGCGGTTCGCTAGGGCTATCCGATGAAATCATCAAAAAAGCTGATATGAAGCTGTCATTTTCTAAGATGACATTTCCGCATCAACTGTTCAAGGTTATATTGTTGGAGCAGATTTATAGGAGCTTTAGAATCATGAAGGGCGAACCGTACCACAAGTGACTGATCGGTGCCTGACATATTACTTTTATATAAGATTCAATTGATCCAAATCAAAATCATAGATTATTTTTCTTCCGTCTTTTCCTATTCTCAGTAGCTTTTCTTTATCTAATGCCTTTAACACTTCTCTAATTTTTGTTAAACCAAAATCTGTTAAATTTTCAAGTTCGTAAACGGATAGACCTTCTTCACCAAATAGTGAGTTTTTCAATAGCATATCCATCACTTGTTTTTTTACATTATCATTGTCAGATAATAAATCAATTTTTTCTGAGAATACTTCTAATTTGTTTTTTCTTTCAATCAAAGCCTCATTTAAATCAAATAGCGCTTTTTCAATAATTTCTAAAAATCTAATCACAAAATAGGTTAAATCTCCTCTATTTATGGGATCATTTGTTATTTTGAACATTTTGTAATAGCCATTAATATTAGAAAATATTGCCTTAGAAAGCTGATATGCAACCATCTTTTCAAGTTTTTGCGAAAGAAGGTAGCTACTTATAAATCTGCTGAGTCTGCCATTTCCGTTATAAAACGGATGAACATAACCAAACATATAATGAAAAACACCTATTTTGATTAAATCATTGATCTCATGATACTTCATAAAATCTAATAGCTTTGTCATAATCTCAATTATTTTCTCTTCCGGTGTAATGCCTTCATGGATTATTTCACCATTTCTTCCAGTAACATAAACTCGTTCTTTCCTGAAAATATTTCCATCCGGTTGATCCTTACTGTCTTCTTTTGAAATTTCCATTAAAAGAATGTCATCATATAACTTTCTTATATCATGACAGGTATCAATTTGGACATGACTTTCTTCTAATTTTAAATATTTATTGATTAGACTACTAAATCTCTTTTTATCATCTTGATTGATTTTCAGTATTTCCTGAATTTCTTTTCTGGTACTGTACACGCCTTCTATTTGATTAGTTAGTTTTATTTCATCAATGAGACATTTATTGGTGTACTGCTCTATCGCTATTTGAGGTATTTCTTTTTTAATCTTGATTAGTTTAATATTGTTTTGATAGATATGGCTGATCTTCTCAACAATCTCTTTGTCCATAAAAATAAAGGCTTCATTGTTTCTTATATTAAAACCTAATCTGTAAGTTGATTCACTACTGAATCTTGTTTTATAAATCTCTTCATACTTTTCTTTACTAATGTAATAAATACTTTCAAGTTTCGTGTATTCCAAAATATCACCTCTTTAACTTATCATATATCTATTTTTATGATAAGTAAAGTTGTATTTTGGATTTTATTTATCATTTCGATGCATATTTGATATTATTTCGTGTTTTCGTTATCTTTACTTATCAGCATTATGACTGATTGGTGTCTGTCATATTCATCCGCTTCTTTTTCAAAAATATTATTCATCCAAAATAGATCAATGGTGTATATTATTCGGAATATATCCTACAATAGCCACTCATTAAATGATATAATATGAATGACATTTCCGGCTCCTTTTAGGAGAAGGAATGTATATTTTGAATTAGATGGTTTGCAGAGAGTTTAATTTGAAAAACAAAGGAAATATAGGTTATAATATAATAGAGAAATAGAACAAAATGGTAAGGAGCAAATTATGTACAATTCAAGTGATATAATGAAAACGTTAAATAATGGTATGAGTTTTATAGAAAGGTTCCACGTTTCAAAAATAGGTTTATTTGGCTCTTTTGCAAGAAACGAGCAAACTGAAGATAGCGATGTAGACATCCTTGTTGAATTTAAAGAGGGTCAAGAAACCTTTGACAATTATATGGACTTGAAATTCTATTTAGAGGATCTGTTTCAAAGAAAGGTAGATTTAGTAATATTCAACTCAATTAAACCATCTATGAAACGCATAATAATGGAGAGTGTAAGATATGCAAAGGGAGCTTAAGACCTATATAGAAGATATAATTACAGCGGTAGAGAAAATAGAAAAGTATACTGCTGGTATGATAAAAGAAGACTTAATAAAAAATGAATTGGTCCAGGATGCAGTAGTTAGAAATCTTGAGGTTATTGGTGAAGCAGTTAAAAAGATTCCGGAGGATGTGAGAAGACAATATGAACATATACCATGGAGAAAGATTGCAGGACTACGTGATATATTGATTCATGAATACTTTGGCATAAACATGAACATTGTTTGGGATGTTATAGAAAACAAACTGAAGCCTCTTAAAGCTGTTGTGCAAGAGCTACATACAACCTTATAAAGCTACTCAAAAATAATTATATATTATAAGAACGAGGCCGGCTTACTAATATTAGTAAGCTGACTCTAATAATTTTTTAAAGGAGAATATGATTTTTGTTAATTCAATATCATATGACGAATGATATGGATACTAATATAGTATATGACTATCTTAAAAATAATTATGAACAATTGACTGCAAGTCAAAGAATGATTGGCGAATATGTCTTGGAAAACTATAGAGAGGTTGCTTTTATGTCAGCCATAGAGCTAGCTGAAAAAGTAAACGTAAGTGATGCCACCATTATCAGATTTTCCCGTTCAGTTGGATTTCATGGATTCACAGAATTCCGTAATTATCTGAAGGATAGCATACTGAATTTTGACCCACCACATATAAGGCTGATGAAAAATTATGACACCTTATCTCAAGATAATAATGCTGTCATGGATGTTGGAAAAACCGATTTAAAAAATCTTGAGCATTTCTTATTGAATCTAGATGCAAAAAAAATCGATTTAGCTGTTGATACCATAAGCCAAGCCCATACTATCTATATGTTTGGAACAAGAAATAGTGGCATCATTGTTGATTTTCTATCATTCCATTTAAGAAGAATGGGATATAAAATCATTCAGATTACACAAAGTGGAGCGGTAACTCATGAAAAAATCATAAATATTACTGATAACGACCTCTTGATAACTTGTAGCTTGCCGAGATATTCTAAGCCCACCTACCAGGCAACAGTATATGCAAAATCAAAAAATGCTAAGGTTATGACTATTACTGATCATAACATTTCCGCCATAAGTGCAAAGAGTGACATCGTATTTGCGCTAGAAATAGAGAATTCATCTTATTTCAATTCCCATGTTGTTCCAATGGAATTATGCAATATACTTATTATGAGTCTTTTGGTCAAAAACAAGGATGAAATATACAAGAAGCTTAAAGAAAATGTTCAAGGAATGGATATATTTGATATCAATCTATAAGGAAGATAATTCACAAGCTTTAAGAAGCCGCTGAGTCACTTTAAATAGCGGCTTTTATTATGCTATTTATAACACTCTCAAACAATTCAAAAAAACGTATTCCTTCACAAATAAAATATGTTGCATTTACTACATATAAATGTTATTATGTTGTAAATACAACTCGAGGCGTATAAATATTTTGAAAGTGAGGAAATACGATGTCAAATTCTAATGGTACCTTTAAAAAGGACCCGAAGAATGTGGGAAAAACCAAGAAATCAAAAATGGACCGTTTCATTAAAAGTATTGAAGTTGCAGGAAATAAACTCCCTCATCCATTCAATCTGTTTGTTATTTTTGCTCTTGTAACCATTATCATCTCAGTAATTCTCGCAAGCATGGGCGTATCCGTTGATTATATGGCGGCAAAGGCTGGAGAAGCTCCTGTAGAAACAACGATTGCAGTCAAAAATCTACTCACCTTTGATACAATGAGAGATATGGCCAAGAACTTTACAAAGATCTACGTAAATTTTCCACCTTTAGGATTAGTTATGGTCATGATCATGGGAATAGGACTTTTTGAATACTCAGGCTTAATGTCTGCCCTAATGAGAAAAACCATTATGGGAGCACCTACTTATATGGTCACGGCTGCTTTGGTTTTTGTCGGTATCAACTCTAATTTAGCCTCTAACGCAGGAATTATTTTTGCAGTAACCATCGGCGGCGCATTATTCAAAGCTTTAGGCAGAAATCCTCGTATCGGCGTAGTTACCGGATTTGCTGCAGCTTCTGGAGGATTTACAGCCAATTTATTTATTGCAGGAACCGATTCATTACTAGCAGGCATCACAGAATCTGCCGCAAAAAGCATGGGAGTTGAAGCAGCTGTTCATCCATTAATCAATTGGTATTTTATGATTGCTGCGACTTTTGTTTTAACGATAGTGATTACTTTAGTTACCGAAAAAATTATCGTTAAGATCTTTGGTGATGATGGAGGCATCCTTGATGCATCAGAATTAGAGCAACATAAGCTCACCGAAAATGATAAAAGAGGCTTGCGATGGGCAGGAATCGGATTTATCATTTTCATTGTAATAATGGCCGTATTAGCTTTGCCTCAAGGTAGCTTCTTTAGAAATGACGCCGGCGGATTTTTGCCGAAATCTCCTCTAATGGATTCAATCGTCCCTATTATTTTCTTCTTTTTCGCAATTGTTGGTATTGCATATGGCATTGGTGCTAGAACGATTACTTCCGAAAGCGATATTCCTAAACTCATGCAAAAAGGATTATCGACTACGCTTCCTTTCATTGTCGTATCATTGTCTTCAGCAATATTCCTAGAATTATTAAGTAGGAGTAATATGGCAACTCTCTTAGCTGTAAAAGGCGGATTGTTCCTCGAAACTTCAAATATTGGTCCGATACCTTTATTAATAGGATTAATTTTATTGACAGCCCTTATTAATCTAACGATGACTAGCGGCTCACAAAAGTGGCTAATTCTAGCTCCGATATTTGTACCGATGTTCTCAGTCATGAATATATCTCCTGCAATGACTCAACTTATATACAGGATTGGAGATTCGGCTACAAATATCATTTCACCTGTTCAGTCAACTATCCCAATTGTTCTGGGTTTATTCGAGATGTATCGATCAGACCCGAATGAAAAAGTCGGTATTGGCAGTATTTTTTCAATGACGATACCCTATTCTATAGCTATATTAATTACATTGACACTTTTAGCTATCGCGTGGTTCTTACTTGGATTACCTTTAGGTCCCGGAGCATCCGTTGCATTATAATTTCACTTAATATTTATACAGCAAATTACACTAAATTAGAGATATAGGTAGACGTAATAGTCTACCTATATCGTATGACGAGGAGAATAATCATGCAACACTTTCAATTTGATATAAATAAATACTTGAACGAACTAGAAATGCTAGTCAATATTGATAGCGGAAGCTACGATGTGGATGGTGTTAAGAAAATAGCAGCCTATTTTGAAAGCCTGTACAAGGAGCTTGGGTGGACAGTAAAATATTTGGATTTTGATGACCGCGTAGGACCTTGTCTTGAAATTAGGAATACTGCAAATGAAAAAATTGATATCTTACTGACGGGACATATGGATACTGTATTTCCAAACGGGACATCTGCCCTGAGACCTTTTAGCATAAAGAATAATAGAGCTTACGGACCAGGTGTTGCCGATATGAAATCCGGTTTACTTTCTATCTATTATGCCGTTAAAGAACTGAATTTTGACAACTTTATAAAAATACCATCCATTTGCATTGCTTTGAACAGCCATGAAGAAATTAGTTCTGCTTATTCTTATGAATGGATACAGCAGCTTGCGACTAAAAGTAGTTATGCCTTTGTTTTAGAACCTGCAAGAAAAAATGGAGATTTGATACGTGCGAGGAAAGGAATTTTAAAATATAGTTTAGACCTCACCGGAATTTCTGCGCATGCCGGTGTTGAACCCGAAAAAGGAATTAGTGCTATTACAGAATTAGGCTATTGGATTATGAAACTGGACCAACTTACCAATTATGAAATGGGAACCACCTTAAATGTAGGTTTGATTTCTGGAGGCACAGCAGCAAATGTTGTAGCCGAACATGCTAGTGCTGTTATTGATGTTAGGTATACACGAGTAAGTGAAATGAAAAAATTAGATGAAATGTTCAATCATATTCAACAGCATGCAACTGCTAAAGGAATTATATCTAAAATCAATAGAGTTGGATTTCGTCCACCCATGAACCCATCAGAAAAAGGCGAAGATTTGATTGCTTTAGCTAATAACATCGGAAAAAAACTAAATATTGAATTTGGTTGGGCAAGCACTGGAGGTGGCTCTGATGCAAATTTCATTTCCGCTGAAGGAGTTCCCACAATCGATGCACTCGGTCCTATCGGAGGCGGAACTCATGGAATTGATGAGTACATAGAACTCAATTCCATTGAACCTCGTATTAATCTGTTGAGGGAAATACTCTTAGAGGTTATTTGCAATAAATTAAACACCCACTCTTAATCTCATGGACCTCGTTGTAAATATTATTTATTATGTATATAAAGATAAGCTACAAATCATCTTTGAGTGAAAGATGATTTGTAGCTTATGTTCTAACGACTTAACGATAACCAGTTCAAATTTCTAGTGCTTTATGTTGACTGATTGGTGCCTGTCATAATAAATCCACAGAATATTGCATCTTTTTTCTCCTTAGCATATTCATCCGCTTCTTTTTCAAAAATATTATTCATCCAAAATAGATCATGTGACATATTCTTCGGAATATATCCTACAATAAGCCACTCATTAAATGATATAATATGAATGACATTTAAATGAATTGGAGGTTATGATGCCTAAATATAAATTAATGGACAAAGATGCGCTACTCAATATTTGCGCTCAATACATCTCATTAAATTTGATAGGTGAAAGACAAATGAGGTTTTTACAATATTTAGGAAAGGATTTAGGTTATGATTGGAAATAGCTATCTTGAAGTGTTATATGAATATGAAGATATGGATACAAGCCTAAATCAACTGCTAGAGTATATCAAATTCGAGGATAAATATTTTATAGAAAGCATATTTGACGAACCTGTATATTTAGATGCATGTGATTCTGAGGAGCTGTTCTTTTTGACTGTTTCTTCGGCAATTATGGACTATTTTTTTCAGATAAAGGGATTAGATATTCCTGAATGGATAAGAGATGAACGGTTAGCCTTTGATACACCCTACTATTACTCGAAGAGACTGAATGATATCAAAAAAGTGAAGCTTCAATTTTCAAATCCGGCTCCTTTTAGAAGAAGGAATGTATATTTTGAATTAGAGGGTTTGCAGAGAGTTTGAGTTATTATTAGGTTCCCAATAGCATCTTTTATGTGATACGTTTGTAATGATTGCAATTATAATTAAGCTAAAGTAGCCAATAACCTGATGGGGTTATTGGCTACTGAAGCGTGTTATTATATAAAAAATAGGATGAACCGTATTTTTTATGCCGTAATAATATGACGCGCTACTTTATGCTTGACTCCTGTAGTGATATTGGTATGCTTATTTGCTCTAGATTCAATTTGCTCTTGGCACAACTTAGCCATAGCTTCAACATCATTTAAGTCAACATATCTTGAATCACTGTAGATAAAATCACAGGCGTAGGCAATGACGGTACAAGGCTTGCATGAAGGTTGACTAGACCTGTTTTCGCGAAGTATCTCAATTTTAGGATAATCTGAATATTTGAAGCCTTCAAGAAAGATCAAATCCATGTCTTGAAAAATCTCAATGATTTTTTCATCCAAGTGTCCTGATATTTTTTCTTTATGATTCCAGTCTTTTACCACCATGAATTTGTTGTCTGACAAAACTGCCGTGCCCACAGCGCCTGATTGCTTATGTAAATATGAATCCGTCCCTGGTACATCCGCCTCAAAATCATGTCCATCATGCTTGATAACAGCAATTCTATATTGAGGAGACAAAATACCGATAAGCTTTGTGATTAGTGTTGTTTTGCCGAAATTTTTCCATCCGCTTACAGCTATGATTGCTGGCATGTCTAATCACTCTCCTTATTTTCCTAAAATATGTCTTAACCTTTTATCTAGCTTCTCTTTTTCAATATCAGAGGTCTCTTCGAATTTTATAGCTCCTGAGGGACATGTTTTGACACATACGGGTTCTAATCCATGCTTCACTCTTTCTAAACATCCATCGCATTTGGTCATTTTATTTTCACGGTCAAATTTTGGCGCTCCGAAAGGACATGCCATTAAACAACTATGGCAACCAATGCATTTGGATCGATCTACCTGCACAAGTCCGGATTCAGCATCTTTATAAATAGCACCTGTCGGACAGGCAAAAAGACAAGGCGTATCTTCACAATGCATACAACTAATTGCAATGGTACTAATCATTCTTTTTTCTTCGTTTTCATAACTGACCACTTGTCGAAGACTTGGCCCTTCCTCATTGATATCATAATGTTGATCATTGCATGCTACAACACATGCAAAGCAACCGACACATCGATCTAGATCTAAATCTAATTTTCTCTTAGCCATTTTTACTTTCCTCCTGTTGTCTCAACATTTTTCTTGTCAATCCTACACGGAAAATTCTTAAATCCGGGGTATCCTGATATCGGATCCAGGTAATTGTGATCCATGAGTTGATTGACATCTGCATTGACGTTTCCGTGATACATATGGACAACTCCCTTTTGAACTGCCATGTTGACGCGTATCGTTGCTTCTATACTCCCTTTTGGCGTTGAAATAATAACCTTGTCGTTATTTTTCAAATCCAGCTCGGCTGCATCTTCTCTACTAATATCTAAAAGGTCAATCGGTTCAAGCTCTCTAATCCATCTCATTCTAAAAGTTCTGGAATGCATATATTGTGGCTTTCTCGAGCCGCTATTCATAATCAGCGGATAATGACTATCCTCATATCCCTTGCGAATCTCTGAAAAAGGCTTATATATGGGTAAAACATCATATCCGTATTCATCCGCATATTTCTCGATTAATGTCGATAATAATTCTACTTTTCCTGAAGGCGTATTAAATCCTGATTTCAAATATTTCTTTTCTTCATAGCTTCCCGACAGGTATTTTGTCTCCATCAACCCACCGTTGCTTCTTATTTCTTCGATCATTCTTCCTGTAGGCTCTATGATATAGTTCATATATTCATCATTGGTCATGTTGAGCTTCTCATCCTTGATGCCCAGGTGTCTGGCAATATCAAATATAATCTCAATATCATTTTTAGATTCTCCAAGAGGCTCAATAGCCGGATCCAGGCACTGTATCGTATTTTCCGGGAATATCTTGACGTCGCACCTTTCAAACGAAGAGCAAGCCGGCAAAACGATATCTGCATATTTACATACTTCTGTCATAAATAAATCAGTAGAAACTAAAAACTCAAGCTCTTTAAGCGATTTTAAAAGATACTTCGTGTCTGGCCACATCATATGACTCATCCCTGCTGCATACATGGCTTTAATCTCGTAGGGCTTTCCTTCTAAAATGTATTGTGGAAGCATCATCGCTTGGCCTTGCTCCGGATTCAGGGCAGCCCAAACCGGAAATTCTTTGAACCCAATAGCCGGCATGTCATCGCATTTTTTCCCCACGTATTCATGCTCGTTACATGGTGTAAAGGAAGATACGTGCAAATAGGACCACGACATAACGCGATTTCCTCCATGGATATCAAAATTGCCTGTCAAAGCAACAAGACTGATGACCGCACGATAATTTTGAATGCCATTAACATGATGGACAACAGGAGAGGCCGATGTAAGAATGGCGGCGGGCTTAGTCTTGGCATAGAGTCTCGCTGTCTCTTCAATCATAGCTTCAGGCACTCCTGTGATTTTGGATACTTTATCCAGCGGGTATTCTTTAACCATTTCTTTAAATTCTGAAAATCCATGGACATACTTTTCCACAAAATCCTTATCGTATAACTCTTCCTCAACAATAATCTTAGCCATCCCCAAAGCTAAAGCACCGTCTGTTCCAGGCTTTAATTGAAGATGCATATAAGCCTTCTGAGAAATAGGCGTGATCCGCGGGTCAACAACAATCATTTTCAATCCTCTTTCAATCGCTTCATAAAAGCCACGATTGTTATCTAGGTTTGAATACACCGGATTTCTACTCCAAACAATCAATAGCTCCGTACGTTGATAATCAGCTGGTCCTAAGTCACCAAAAACGAGTTCCCATGCCATCTTGTGCGCTTCTTGGCATGTGCTGCCTTCTGTAATATAATTTGGACTCCCAAAGGCATTAGCTAACTTTAACAAAGGTGGACGATACCATTTTTCAAATCCCACCATAAAAGCAACCGAATGAGCGCCATGCCGTTCCTTATATCTATTAAATTTTTCGGCAATTGTTTGATAAGCCTCTTCCCATGTTATTTTTTCAAATTTCCCTTCGCCTTTCTCACCTATTCTTTTAAGTGGATGCAGAATCCTTTCATCTGAGTATATGTATTGTCTGTTGGCTGCTCCTCTAGGACATAATGTCCCCTTGGTATGTGGATTATCACTTGAACCTTCTATTTTAATAATTTTCCCATCTTTGATATAAGCGTCTATGGCACAGTGAGAGTAGTGATTACAAATATCACAGCATGTTTTTTTAATGGTGATGCCTGTTTCTTCACATGCAATTTTATTTTTTATTAAGCTATCTAACTTAGTCATTTAGTCCTCCTAAATATATTTTTTGACTAATTCTTCAGTGAAGTGGTCGTAATTGAATTGACCCTCATTCATGCTGCTATTTAATTCAAGTCCTTTGAAAAACATATTTTTCAGATATCCTGATATTTCTTTATAGTTTATGAGATTTACGCATCGTATTTGTCCCTGGTTTCTTACAATACGGATATATTTTTTATTCTGCCGGTCAAATTTTTCAAATATTTCTCCGGTAGCATACGGATCTCCAATGCCTACAAAATCAGTATTTAAAAAATATGTGATGTTATGAGGCGTACTGCCGGAATACTCATCTATCACGCCACAAAGATTTTTTGCAGCTGTTCTTCCTTGATATCTCGCATTCGCTAAAAGTCCAATAATCCTATTTTCTTTTGCCATCATGTCATATCCCTGTGCACAATCTCCGGCCGCATATAGCCCTTCAACATTCGTTTTCATTTTCTTATCAACGATAATTCCTCTATCAACCATGACTTGATCTTTATCTACAAAGTCAATATTGGGTCTAACACCGATTGCCATAATCACAATATCTGCTTCTTCCGGCTTTTTTTCATCTAAAAAATGTACTAGCGTCTTGTTCCCACGTTGTTCGATTTTTTCCACACAAGCTGAAAATCTCAAATTAATGCCATGCTCGGATACAATATCTTCAAGTATGGTGCCACAGGCAGGATGCGCTGCAAGAGGAAACAGGGATGAAGCTGCATCTGCTAGGCAACACTGAATCCCTTTCTTGTTAAAATATTCAGCCATTTTTATGCCCACCATTGATGCCCCAATAACGACGGCTTTCTTCACTTCTCTTTGCTTCATAAATCGATTAATCTTGACGGTATCTTCAAACGTTCGAACTGCAAATACATTATCTAAATCCTTGCCTTCCATATTTGGAATGAAAGGAGAAGCTCCCGTAGCAATAATACATTTATCATATTTAATCATTTGACCATTCTTTAATTTAATTTCCTTTTCGTGGGCGTCTAAATGTACCACGGGACTACCCATAATCAAATTTACATCATTATCACTATAAAACTTAGTGCCGTCATCAAACTGAAAAAAATCCTCAAGATCAATTTTCCCCGCTAAGTAGTAAGTTGTAAGCATGGGATTATAGGCTTGCCACACGCTATCCGAAATAATCATAATGGATTCCTTGCAGCCCAAATCTCGAATTGTAGTCATTGCGCTTAATGCGGCGCAGCCATTACCTATAACTGCTATTGATGATTTCATTTTACCTCCAATAAAAATATAATCACGGAACAGTTTTGCAATATCCATGCCAATCTTAAAGCAGCGTTGAAAGATATCAATATAGCTATACTTGTTTTTATGAAATGTATTTTTCGGTTTGTGCAAAATGATTTTGCGCCATTATTTTCTGCAATCGCAGAATTTTATTGCGATATTAGGCATAAACCCATTTTAATCACTCCGAAAATTGAATGTCTTGTTTTATAATTTATTTTTATTATTAAATTGACTTGAAAAACAAAAAAAATCCATTTATACTTTAAAATAAGATAATGCCCATAATAGAACTAAAAATTTAAGACGACTACTAAAATTCGAGGAGAGATCAAATGATTTCTATGAATATTATCTGTCAAGTAGATACCAATAATATCATACGCAATATTATCTCTATCAACCGTTCTAATAACAATAATAAAAGGTTTGATATCTATATCAATCAGCCCTTGGAAAGCTTCATCAATCTAGATGACAGCTCCACCTCAGGCATTATTTCAATTGAAGGCACCACCGCCAACTACTATAAATTTCATAATCCTTTACACAACGGTTACACTGTCTTTATCACAAACTCAATTTATAACTTGAATATCTATGAATCCTCCCTTGACGAGGTATCTGAAGGTGTAAACGTATTTGACAAAAAAGGTTATTTGCTTTTCTCTAACAAAAAAGCCCAAGAAATTGAGCATTCCAATAGAAAAATAACGATAGGAAAGCATATACAGGATATCTATCAGCTGGACTCAGAGGAAACACAAAGATTCCATTGCATCAAGAGTAAGACACCGCTTTACGACTACTGTGATTATTATAAAACTCAATACTCAGACGACTATATTGTTACACTTAATTCAACCGTTCCCATTTTTGTCAACAACGACATGGAAGCGGCGGTTTGCGTAATTAATTCTAAAGAAAACATTGAATTTACAAGTAAAAAGCTGAGAAAGCTTGAAGCCTGCAAGCAAAGCAAAAGCATAACTATTAACTCTCAATCTATCAATTTGTATTATACTTTCTCGGATATTGTTGGAAGCAATCAAGCTTTTACCGAGGCCATTAATCTAGCAAAATTTGTAGCCGAGAGAGAATGCTCTGTCCTTTTGCACGGCGAAACAGGTACCGGCAAAGAATTGTTTGCTCAAAGCATTCATTCATCAAGCATGAGAAAAAACAAGCATTTTGTAGCACTCAATTGCGCAGCTATTCCTGAAACGTTAGCTGAAAGCATCTTATTTGGGACTGAAAAAGGAAGCTTTACAGGGAGCATGACTAAAGAAGGATTGCTACACGAGGCCAACGGAGGAACACTCTTTTTAGATGAAATAAACTCAATGGATATAACTATACAAGCAAAGCTATTGAGAGTCCTCCAAGAGAAAAAATTCAGGAAAGTGGGAGGATTGAAGGACCTTGATTGTGATGTCAGAATTATCTCTTCTACAAATGAAGACCCTATAGAAGCAATGAAAAAAGGAAAAATACGTTCCGATTTATATTACCGTATTAATACTGTAAAAATCGATATTCCCCCTCTTAGAGAGCGCATTGATGATATTGAGACTTTATGCGAATATTTTTTGAGCAAATATTCCTGTCGAGGCAATCGCATATGCTACGACATTGATCCAACTGTCATTGAACATTTCAAAAAATATAGTTGGCCCGGAAACACAAGAGAATTATTACATGCAATAGAATTCGCCGTCACAATTGCAAAGGAAAATACAATCACTATCGATGAGATGCCTGCTCACATCAAGAATTTCGAACAACAATTTTCTTCTGTTACGGATGTAAATATCAAACAACTAAAGGATACTAATGCACCTCCTCCACTTGATGTATCCGCACATTACCAACAAACACTAGAAGATATAATGGCTTATTATGAAAAACAAACCCTAGTCAACGTCCTTGCTCAGCATGGCGGCAATGTAACCAAATCAGCAGAAGCACTAGGTATTCAAAGACAAAGCATGCAATATCGAATGAAAAAATACGACCTTTAATCAATGCGCCTTATAAAAATTGGCATGATATTTGCTTAACATATGAGTGTAAGATGATTATTCGTTTTACACATCCTAGTAGTTATATGTAAACGTTGTCAAAATAATGTAAGGAGGTAAATTGATTTAATAATCTTGATTTGTTTACACAAGACTACAAGAAATCAAAGGAGATATGTATGTTAATAGGAACAATTGATATTATTACAATCTTTGTTTTTTTCGGTTCTTTAATGGCCATTGCCTATTTTTACTCAAAGAAAATCAAAAATATGAAAGACTTTGTCTTAGGTGGAAAAAGACTTCCGTTGACTATTGCAATTGGGACCATGATGGCTACGTGGCTTTGCACCTTCAGTCTTGCTGAATTAACTTTTACTACCGGTATTGTCGCTTTCGTTTCGATGGGATCCCTTTCACACTACAGCAAAATCCCCATGGCTGTCTGGGTCGGTCCTAAGGTTCAATTTTCTGACACTTTGACCCTTCCGGAGTTAATGCAAAAGATGTACGACAAAAAAACAGCTCTTTTAGCCGCTTTCTTAATGGTCTTTTATTGTACCGCTCTTTATGGCGTAACAGGTCTCAAGATTATAGGCGCTACTGTTTTCGGAATGGACCCTCTTCTCTTCACGGCTGTCTGGGTTGTCATCGTCATCGTCATCGCACTCTCGGGTGGATTGCTATCTGTTGCAGTTACTGACTTCATTCAGATGATTTTCATGATGATCGCAGTTGCCCTTGCGCTATTGTTTGCATGGCCTGCTGCCGGTGGATGGGCTGGTATCACAGAGGTTTTGACTGCCGCAGGTAAGGCTGAAACACATTTAGCTGCTTTTGGAAATAACGCTAAGCAAATACAATATATTATGGTCTACTTTGTTATTTCGTTTTCTGCGTATGCAGACCCTACCTTCTATCAACGGTTCTCGGCATCAGATTCTGCTAAATCAGCAAGAAGAGCATTGCTGACCTGTATCCCGTTATGGTTAGGCTGGAGCTTCTGTGTCAGCATGCTGGGATTATTAGGTCTGGTCATGTTCCCTGAAGCAACACCTGGCGGCGCTTATCTAACAGTTTGTTTGACCTATTTACCACCCGTACTAAAAGGCATATTCGTTTGTGGTCTAATAGGCGGATTTGTATCAACTCTGACTTCTTACTGGTTACTCGGCGGCACTTCAATCGCAAGAGATATTTACTCAGTAGCGATTAATCCAAATGCTAGTGAAAAAACAATCCTGACCTTAACTAGATTTTCTGTTGTCGCTTTGGGTGTATTCACATTCTTCCTTGCTAATCAATTTACAATGATGGCTACTGCATGGGCCTTCATGGGCAGTATTTGGACAAGTGGCGCGTTAGCACCGGTTGTGATGGGATTGTTCTACAGAGGAAGAATTTCTGCTAACAGCGGATTTTATTCTCTCGTCTTAGGAATGGTAACCACCGGGTTGGCGATGTACTTTAAATCAGCCGTTGTATTAGGTATTCAACCCTTATTTATAGGCTTGCCAATTTCAGTCCTCGTATTTATCATCGCCGGTCAATTTGGAAAAGAAACGGTTATTAATAGAGAAGGAGGCGTTATTCATGTCGCATGAGCCAAATAAACGTAAAGAAGAATTAGAAAAGTATAAATCCCTGACGAAGCTTCACACAGTAGACGTATTATTAATTGTTGGCACTACAATATTTCTCATATTGTTATATGCCACACTACATCTTAAAATAGAATGGACCGTACGCTACTTACTTCCTTATGGTTACCTTGCCGTAGTTGTGGTCATTTTGAGATTTTTCTATACCGACATCAAAGAGATGAACAAAAAATTTGATTGATAAATTTTAAGAGGTGATTTTATTGCCGGACATTTTAGCTACACCTATTACTGTTTCTAAAGAAGCGGCCCTTGCACAGGCACAAAAATATTACTTAGCAAGATTAATTAGCAGAAGCCGACCGAAAGAAGCTGAATTGCATTATTTCCCCTATTACAATTACAAGGTGGAAATGGAATTGCAAAAAAGTGTTAATCCTTTTTTCAAACCAAAGGAATCTAATATTTCATTGGATGTCATCGTCAGCGCCACAGGCGGCAAGGTTTCAATGAGTGATTTCTCACCTAAAACCTTGAAGGTCAAGTGCAATCCAAGCAACATTGTGGATGCCAGAATTAGTCAAAGTGACGTTGCAAAAAAAGTTGAAAAAGAAGTTAAGACCACTGTTTTCAGAAGAATGCGAAAACGGGTTGATATTTCAGAGATGAAATCAGATTTCTTTTATAGACCTTTATGGGTTGTGTTCTATGGAGAAAAAAAAGAAGGATCACGCGTTCATTATGTTATTGTCCCTGCGGATGGATATGATATTAAACGAACCACGTAAATGCTAACTTGAATAAAACAGAGGTCAATATTTTTATATTGACCTCTGTTTAAATCATGCGGATACTTTAATTTTTTTAAGATTGTGCTATAATAAATAGGTCAATTACCAAATAAATCAATTAGGAGTACTCCATGGAAATCAAAAGAATTGTTAGTTTGTATTTTTCACCCAATAGAGGCACAAAAAAAATAGTAAGTCTGATGGCTAAAAATTTAGATGCCGAGAAAAAAGAGGAAATCAATCTCACGCTAAAAAAAGACCGCCTCGTGGAAAGAGCCTTTGGAACGGACGATTTAGTCATTGTTGGCCTTCCTGTCTATTCCGGTCGCATTCCTTCTATTTCGAATGAAATATTTGACAACCTTAGGGGAAATGGCGCATTGGCTGTCGCATTAGCTGTCTATGGCAACAGAGACTATGATGACGCGCTACTCGAGCTCACAGACTCATTAACTCAATCGGGATTCAATGTCATTTCTGCAGCTGCAATGATTGCCAAGCACTGTCTCAATACCACCATAGCCAGTCGAAGACCGGACCAACAAGATAAAGAAATCATCAATACTTTTGCAACTCAAACCTTAGATAAAATATCAACTCTTAATGACCCTTCGGAGCTTAATCAACTTTCTGTCAAAGGTTCTTTTCCTTATAAAGAAAGGAAAAAGTCTTTGTACCCCGTTGGCAATGACAAATGCCTACAGTGCCAAATTTGCGCAAAATTCTGTCCGGTAGATGCGATTGATTTTAATGACTGTAAAATCACTGATGGTGAAAAGTGCATCCTTTGCGGAAGCTGTATCAATGTATGTCCCGTCAGTGCGAGACATGTCGTTGAAGAAGCTTTCAAAACTTCCATGGAGAGATTAGCCTTGGTCACGCTCGATAGAAGAGAGATTGAATTATTTATCTAGTTATACGGTCGCGATTAAATTCAATCCCATACTGGTTCCAACCAATAATTAAGGCCCCTACACCGGCATCAAACGCAGGCGGAGATAGCTGAAGCTTCGAATAGAAAACACAAAGCCGACTTTCGACTCCTTTTCTTAATCTCTCCACATGGGTAATAACACCCCCCATGAAAGACATTGGGATGATATCTTGTTCATGATAGAGCTTTCTGATTACGGCTATAGCCATTTCAGTAAGCTCTTTTGCTGCTTCATCAATAATATTTAAAGCGACTTGATCTCCCTGGTCGGCGCATTCAGCAACCAATAAGGCTATTTCAGCGATTCTTTTTTTATCTGCCAAGGGTCCGTGAATGAATCCAATGATATCTTCCGGATTTTGAATGCATAGGTTTTTCAATATCCTCTCGGTTAAAACCGTCTGTTCAAGTCTTCCGTCATAGGCTTTCATCACAGACCGTAGCCCTTTCATGCCAATGTTAAATCCGCTTCCTTCATCAGCCAACAAATGCCCCCAGCCACCGGCACGATAAGCTACGCCATTTCTAATGCCCAGCACTACCGACCCCGTTCCTGCAATCATCATAATGCCTTCTTCCTTTAAAAAAGCGCCTGCAAGTGCCGCTCTGGAATCGTTGTTAACGAAAATATCACAAGTAATTCCATCGTGCACCAATAAATTTTTGATAAAAATCTTATCGATTTCACGGTCCACCCCTGCTAATCCCAATGATAAGAAAGCCAGTTGGTTATTTTCAAAATCATGTTTTTTTTCAAAAAAACGGATTGCATCAAGAAAAACTTCTTTAGCGGCTTCAACTCCAACTGAATAGTAATTAGAGGGTCCAAGCGTCATTCGATCAATCACATTTCCTTCCATAGTGCCCAAGTAGGCGAGTGTTTTCGTGCCGCCTCCATCAAATCCTATGCAATAATTCATGCTTTCTTCTCCTATATATGTCGTGAAGATCGCTTATAAACTCATCGATTACCTTTAAATCAGTCGCCCATGAAGTCACCAATCTCACCGATGAGTGATTTTCGTCCACTTTGCTCCAAATATAAAAGCTATATTGACGGCTCAACTCTTCTATGACTAAATTTGGAAATATTGGGAATATTTGGTTGGAGGATGGTTTTCCCAAAAATCCAAATCCAAGCTCTTCTATAGCCTTAGCCATTTTTTTTGCCATCAAATTCGCGTGTGTAGCGTTTTCTAAATAGAGTTCATCTCTGAACAACTCTCTAAATTGAAGGCCCAGAAGGCGACCCTTGGCAAGTAAGCCTCCATTCTGCTTGATGTAAAATCTGAATTTTTGTTTCAGAGCATCATTAACAATCACGATGGCTTCGCCTATCAAGGCGCCATTTTTGGTCCCACCTATATAAAAAGCATCCGTTAATTGAACAAGGTCTTCGAACTGAAGATCACTCTCTGAAGACATCAATGCAGATCCCAGTCTTGCGCCATCCATAAACAGATATAGTCCTTTTTCTACACAAAATTGATGCAAATCGCTTAATTCTTTACGTGTATATACCGTTCCTATCTCTGTTGAATTGGAAATATATACCATTTTTGGTAAAACCATGTGCTCATCGGTATGAAATGTCAGGACTTTCTGAATCTCTTCCGTTTTTAACTTCCCGTCTTCAGTGACAATCGAATTGATTTTGTGTCCTTTTGCTTCCACAGCGCCTGTTTCATGTACATTAATGTGCCCCGTAGCTGCTGATACTACAGATTCGTAAGGTCTCAACGCTGAAGAAATAACAATATAGTTGGCCTGCGTTCCCCCTGAGACAAAATGGATATCGACATGATTGCTCTTGAGTCTTTTTTTAATCAACTCGGCGGCCTCTACACAATAGGCGTCCTCCCCGTATCCCGCTTGCTGTACATAATTAGTCTCTTTTAAAGCCTCCATGATTCTCGGATGCGCCCCTTCACTATAATCATACAAAAAACTATACTTAATTTTCTCCATGGCTTAACCTTCCTTTAATTGGTCTGTATTATTTGATTCTTGCCTTTCATTCTCCATACACTTATATTATACTGTTATTTTTTAATTATTCAAAACAATAAATACATTAATGGTAGACTAATAAAACGACATATGGTCTAATATAAATAAGAAATTGCAATGGAGTCTCTTATGGATCCGATAAAAAAATCTCAAATTCAAGAAATAGCAAAAAGATATAAGCATCACTATGTCACTGCGTTTAGCGCTCAAATGGCTTTTTTTCTTTTCCTGTCTGTTTTTCCTTTGATTATCTTTATTCTATCATTGGCCTCTCGTTTAAATTTAAATACAGATATTTTGTTTAAAAATTTACAAAGCGCTCTGCCTCCTGACATTAGCGAGCTTGTGCTTACTCTGATTAATAGCTATTTTGTCAACAATAGTCTTAGTTTGCTTTCTGCCTCGGGTCTGGTGGCTTTGTGGTCCGCTTCAAGAGGCGTTAATGCGCTCACAAGGGCCTTTAACATGGCGTATGGCTACCGAGAGACTAGGAACTTTATTAAGCTTAAATTTACGGGCATGTTTTACACCTTAATCATCGTGATTTCCATCATCGCAACTTTAGCTCTTCCCGCTATCGGACAAGGTTTTTTTGACTTTGTTTCAAGATTTATTCCTATACCACACTACATTATTTCATTCTTTTACTTTATTCGGCTTCTGTTAAACATTGCGGTATATGTCTTCTTCATTTTATCAATTCACAAGGTTTTGCCCGCCGGTCACCTCAAATATAGTGATACGCTCTATGGTTCCTTATTTTCAATTATTGGATGGTTTTTACTAACCAAGGCTTTTTCTTTCTTTGTAAGAACCTTCACGGACTATGCTGTTTTCTACGGTAGTCTCGCTTCCATTGTCACTTTAATGATGTGGTTGTATTTTATGAGTACTGTGATGATGCTTGGTGCTGAAATCAACTCAGTTATTATGGCTTATAAAAAAAACGCGCCGCCATTTGACATAAAAAATGACGACTAGTCTTCTTCGTTAAATTCGTTAATAGCTTTATGAATCAACGGATAATCATATCCTTTTCCGGCTAAATACCGATAAAGTCTTGCTTTTTTCTTATGCTCTTCCAAATCCTTTAATGTGACGGCCTTCTTACGGATGAGCGTTTTTGCATTATTAAGCATTTCCAATTCTTCGATTTTTTCTAGTCCATTACTGATGAGCTCTTGATCTATTCCCCGATTCATCAGCTGATGCCTTATTTTGAGACTGCCGTATTTTTTTAGCTTGATTTTATCCCTAATGAAATCAGCAACGTACTTTTCATCATTCAAATAGCCTACTTCAACGAGCTTGTCTAATATAATCCCAATGATTCCTTCGTCATAACCTTTCGCTTTTAGCCTTTCGTCTATTTCGTGCAGGGTCCTTTGTTGATAAGACAATAGATTCAATGCGGCATTCAGTGCTTTATGATGCTCCTCTTCTACGATGACTGAATGCAAAAATTCATCATCAATTTCCTGTCCTTCGAATAATCCACATTGAACAGAAGTGTCACTGTCCAGTCCAAAGGCAAACTGATTGTCAATGTAAATGCTAACTCTATGCTCGTTCTTTTTTTGCTTTTCTATCTTTGTAATAATCATCACTTGCTCAGAATATTTTTTTTGATCCAGTTAAAATTCAAATATACATGCACAAAAACCATTGTCGTTAATATATAGCCAAACAAAGGATGTATATTTCGATAGATATTATAGGGAATGCTATCATGCAATAAAGCCGAGAGAATTAACGCCAAAAAAGATATCGCTAAGATTGAATTAACGGGTTTTAGGTACTTTTGTTTGTTCATATCAAACCTCCATTCATTGATATTTTTATTATACCACATCACACCCTTTTTCGATTTCAATAATTTAAAAAATCAATAATTGATAATATTTCTCAATCGTTTGAGTTTTAACTGAAAATATGTTATGATAGAATAAATATACACTGACATAGGGAGGAAAAGATTATGAAATTAAGTTGTATTCCAAGAGATGTGACCGGCACCGGCGTCTCAAGAAGATTAAGAAATAGCGATTTTATCCCGGGTGTTATTTACGGGAAGGCAGTCAATCCTGAAAACATCTCTATTAACAGAAAAGACCTTGAAAGAGTCATTAAAAGCGATGGCGAAAACGCTCTTTTAGATTTGGAGATTAATGGGAAATCGTATTATACCATGATTAAAGATATTCAGCGTGACTATCTCAAGGATGCTATTCTGCATGTTGACTTTCAAAGAATCAGTAAAACACAGTTGGTACAAGTATCCGTACCTATTCATCTTTTGAACACAAATACCGTGCTTACAGAGGGTGCTTTAGTTCACCAAATTGACCAGTTGGATATCGAGTGTACACCTGATATGATTCCAAAAAGCTTTACATTGGATGTTGCCGGATTGAAAATCGGTCACGGTATCACCGTAGGCGAGCTGGAAGTAGATGAAAACATCAAGGTTCTCCAAGACAAAGATGACGTAATCGTTATTTTATCACCTTTTAGAGTTTCTGAGGAGCCTGAATCCGAAGATGAAGAAGAAATAAAAGAACCGCCTTTAGTAGGAGCTGAGGAAGAAGCTTAGGAGGATAAAAATGAAAATATTAGTATCCGCTTTTCCCTTTCATGATGAGGGATTATTGAAGCTAAAAGAGGATTTTCCTGAAGTTGATTTTGTTTTTACTAAAACCAAAGATGCATTGAACGAAGAAATAAAAAATGCCGATTCGGCGATTGCGTTTAATTTGACTTATGAACAAATTGAAAGGGCCCAAAAGCTCAAATGGATTCAATCCTTATCCGCGGGTGTAGACGCTTATCCTTTAAAACTTATTGAATCAAAGGGAATCATGCTCACTACCGGTCGTGGAATTCATAAAATTCACATGTCTGAATATGCTATCAGCATGATGATTATGGCTGCCAGAAGGCTCGATCTAATGATTCTGAATCAAAACAAGAGGAGCTGGCATCGGGATATTGAACAAAAAGAAATATTTGGAAAAAAACTAGGCATCATAGGGCTTGGTTCAATCGGGCAAGAGGTCGCAAAAAGAGCTTCAATTTTAGGCATGGAGGTCTATGGTGTTAAAAATTCTGTTGAAGTCATCGAAGGTGTAACTCAAGTCTTCACAATGGAAGATATTGACTTTATCGCTAAAAATTGTGACTACATCATTAATCTTTTACCTCATACTGAAACAACAAACAAAATCATTGGCAAAAGCTTCTTTGATCAAATGAAAGCCTCTGCCGTGATGATTAATATGGGTAGGGGAGGAACTGTGAATGAACAAGAGCTTTTATCAGCTCTTCTAGAAAAGAAGTTTGCTCTCTACATATCTGATGTGTTCGAAAAAGAACCTCTGCCTGAAGAAAGTCCTCTATGGAAGCTTGAAAACATCATCATCACGCCCCACATCTGCGGTCCCAATGAAAACTACATCGATAAGGCCTACGAAATCGCAAATAAAAATATACGACACTACATTCAAGGCGAGAAGCTTGAAAATGTTTATTCGTTTATAAAGGGCTATTAAAAAAAATGAAACCTGCTGATGCAGGTTTTATCCTTTTAAGTATTCTAAAATTAATCCTATTTCTTCTTCGCTTAAATCCCTAAGTTCAACGTCAGAATAAGCTCCTAAATCATTGGAAAAGAATTCACACAAATCGTCTACAAGCATGTCATCGGTGTCTGCAAAGCAATCGATCACCAAATCTTTAAATGTCTCAAAATCTACATCATTATGCTTGTCCAGAGATTTGATAAGTTTCTTCCAATCCTTGATATTAGATTCATAGATACTCTTCAAGAATTTCACTCCCTCATCAAAAATATAATGCAAAATAATTATAAATCCATTTTAAGAAAATATCCACTATTTTTTTTTAAATTTCAAAAAATATATGTTTTAAAATCATAATGTGGTAAAATGAATTGATACATTGATATGGGCGGTTAAAATGAAAGGCATTGAAACAATAATTCCTTCTTTTGAAGATTATATCAGCATGGTTTTTACAGATTTTGAATCAAATTTCAAAATCTGTAAAAACCATGCTGATGAAGATGCCGTACACGATGTTAGAGTTGCTTTAAGACGTCTCATCTCACTTGCATCATTTCTAGATTCTATAAATGACTCCTCTACTTTGAAGTCTTTTCGCAAAAGGGCTAAAAAATATCAAAAGCTCTTCAGTCCGGTTCGAGATGTTCACGTAACACTAAAATTCCTTGAGACGTCAAAGCTTAAGCAGTTTGAGGTATCTGATTTTATAAGCTATCTCCAAGAAATAAGGTCGGCTGAAGAAAAAAACCTTCTGCAAGCCTTAATAGAAACCAAAGCTTCCATCCTTATAAATTATAAAGAGGCTCTTCTAAATTCCGCTACGTCAGTATCTAGCGATCTCCAAATCGAAAAAAGGTTGCTTGTAGTGATTGACGATGCTTATCTCAATCTAATAGATAAACTCTTGAAAATTAATCCCAATCAGTTTGAGACCTTGCATGCCGTTAGAATCGCGCTAAAGGATTTTCGCTATAAAATGGATATTATATCTCTTTCTAATATAGAATATCAGGCCATTGTGAATCATACGAAAAAGCTTCAGGATAATTTAGGAGAAATCCAAGACTTACGAGTCCTTATCCACTATTTCACACAATTTGACATAAATTCTGCTCATACGTCTAAAATTGACCCATTTATCACCTGCCTGGAGGAAAACATCTCAAGCCTATCGCATGCTTTTTATAATCAACGCTTTGAAATCCACCAGCTCTGGGAGGTTACCACATGAACACCAACGACAAGATAAAAAAATATTTTTATAAATTGGATCGTCGTCTATTCTTAGATGCCTATAAAGAATCCTCAGAAATCGATTTGCCTTTACCAATCGGCTATGGACAAACCATTTCACAACCCTCGCTTGTTCTTGACATGACACTTATGCTCATGCCGGAGCCTCATCTAAGAACACTTGAGATTGGAACCGGTAGCGGCTATCAAACCGCAATTCTATCAGAATTTTCTAAAGAAGTCTTTACAATAGAACGTATTTCTCAGCTTTATGAAAAGGCAAAAATCAGATTGGATGGATTGGGCTACCAAAATATTTATTATAAACTAGATGACGGCACGATGGGATGGAAAAGCTTTGCGCCTTTTGATCGCATCATGGTAACTGCCGCCGCTCGATTTATTCCTCCTGCCTTGACTGATCAGTTGGCTGTCAATGGACGAATGGTCATCCCTGTTGGGGGATCTTCCGGTCAAGAATTGCTACTGGTAACGAAAGCTGCCGATGGTGTTATCAATACTGAAATAAAAGGATATGTTCAGTTTGTACCACTTATTGGAAAATATGAAACGCCTTAAAAAATCATTGATTTAAGGCCTGACACAATCCTTCCAGCCCTTTCATAAGCAACTGCCTTGGACAAGCAAAATTGATTCTTATAAAACCATTTCCGTTTTCTCCAAACCATGTTCCCCCGTCAAAGGCTACCTTTCCTTTTTTTGCAATGCGTTCCTCGAGTATTTTTCCGTTTTTTTCATAGGCTCTCAAGTCGACCCATGCCAAATACGTGGCCTGCGTTTCAATTATTTTGGCATCAGGCAAATGTTGAGATAGATAAGTGCTCATAAATTGCTTGTTGATTGTTAAGTAATCCAATAGCTGATCGAGCCAATCTCTACCGTGCCTATAAGCTGCTTCAACAGCAGAAATACTAAGCGGATTTTGCATATTGATGTTGTTTTGTGTCAATATTTTAGCATATCTTTCGCGAATGCTTTCGTTTGGAATAATAATGTTGGAAGATTGCAGGCCAGCGAGATTAAATGTTTTGCTAGGCGCTGTACAGGTAATTGAGTGTTGCGCAAATTCTTCACTAATAGAAGCAAACATCGTATGCTTATATCCCTTAAACACGAGATCATTGTGAATCTCATCCGACACAATCAATACTTCGTTGTCAATGCATAGCCTGCCGATTTTAATGAGCTCTTCCTTTGTCCACACTCTAGATATAGGATTATGGGGGCTAGACATGATAAAAATTTTGATCCTCGGGTCTCTTGCTTTTTCTTCAAAATCAGCAAAATCTATTTCATAATGCTCCCCATTATAATAAAGGTCATTACTGACAACAACACGTTCATTATTTAAAATAGACTTTGCAAACGGATAATAGACCGGTTCTTGGATTAGCACCTTGTCTCCCTCTTCACAAAAGGCCTGAATGGCATAATTGATTGCCGGCACAACACCGGGAACATAGGCTATCCATTCCTTTTTAATTTCCCACCCAAAATATTGCTTCGTCCAGTCTATGATAGCTTCATAATAGGAGTTCGGTCTTATACTATAGCCATAAATGCCATGAAGAGCCTTTTTAACAACCGCATCAATTATAGGTTGTGCGGTCTTAAAATCCATATCCGCAACCCAAAATGGAAGCATTTGCGGTTCACCAAACATTTCTTCTAAAATTTCAGGCTCCCACTTCAATGAATTAGTATTGTGGCGATTAACTATGTCTTCAAAATTATATTTCATCCTGACCTTGCATACTTAATGATTTTTTCAGCATGCTCTCCTTCATTTTTATTGTAAAATCCGTTGCAAAGTGATTTACGATAAATATTTTATCACATAACAATAAAAAACACCATTGACAGATTGCACTCTATTATCTATAATGGCTTTAATTGAATTAAAGATTTCAGGTGCCTTTTATAGGAGAATAGGGAATCGGGTTTAAATCCCGAACGGGCCCGCCACTGTAAGGAATAGTGCTTTTTATACGCCACTCCGGTTTAGGGGGAAGGCAAAAAGCATGTTAAGTCCGAGTCAGGAGACCTGCCTGAAATGCATAATCTTTTTCTAAGCAAAAAAGAAATATGGTATGGACAATGGAAAGTTCACACTTCTAAAAGTGTGAGCTTTTTTAAATTTAAGGAGGAAGCTATGAATTTACTTACAAACACATTGAATCAGATTGAGGATCTCGACGAAAAAACGATGTCTCTCACAAAAGAAAGAATTGACAATCTTGTCAAGCCTGTTGGTAGTCTAGGAAAATTAGAGGAGATCGCCATACAAATATCAGGAATTACCAAAGAGCTGTACCCTGTTCTAAAGGACAAGAAGATTATTGTTATGTCGGCAGACAATGGCGTTTGTATTGAAGGTATTGCCGCCGCACCTCAGGTCGTTACGGAAATCCAAACTTACAACATCGCCAAGGGCGTCAGTGGCGTCGGCCCTTTATCTGCACTTTCCGGCGCGGAAATTATTGTCGTTGACATTGGAATCAATGCTGAAATGAATTATGAAAAAATTATTAATCGAAAAATCAGATACGGAACAGGCAATATAGCCCATGAAGCCGCAATGACACGAGAAGAAGCTATTCGAGGCATAGAAGTAGGCATTGAGATTACGAATGAAGTCATCAAAAATGGTGCCCGCTTGATTGGTACCGGCGAAATGGGAATAGGCAATACAACCCCAAGCACCGCTATGCTATCCGTGCTTGGCAATTATCATCCTGAAGAAATCACAGGCGTAGGCGCAAACTTGCCTTTAGACCGACTTTCTCACAAAACCGCTGTCATTGAAAAAGCAATCTCATATAATCAACCAGACAAGAATGACGTTTTAGATGTATTGTCGAAGGTGGGAAGTCTTGATATTGCCGGTATGACAGGAATTATTCTATCTTGTGCAGCAAACAGAGTCCCCTGTGTGATTGATGGGTATATTTCTACTATTGCAGCTATTATAGCTTGTAAATTGAATCCTAAAACAAAAAAATATATGATTGCTTCTCATGCTTCCATGGAAAAGGGAGCCAAGGCCGCTTCTGATTATCTCGGACTTCAACCCATGCTAGACATGAACATGCGATTAGGAGAAGGAAGCGGCGCTGCTTTAGCTTTCAATATCATCGAAGCAGCCCTGCTGATGAATAAAAACATGATTACCTTTGAAGAAGCCGGCATCGGAGTGGTATAAATCCCTAACTAAGCTGATATCAAGTTTTTTGCCGATTAAACAAAATGACCGATCCGATAATAAGACCTCCGCTTACCAAATTAAGCTTATAGAGCGTCTCTCCAAGAAATGCTACTGCAAATAAGGTGGAAAATACCGGCACCAAATTTATAAATAACGCCGCTTTACCTGCACCTAATTCTTTAATCGCTGTCTGTTGAATCGTATAGCCTATGACTGAGGGGAAAATCGCCATATATAATACGGCCAAAAAGGGCATCCATCCAATTGCAACAAAATCTAATTTAGATATTTCAAGGATTGCAAAGGGTAGAGTGATAACAGAAGCAAACAAAAAGGTATAGGATGTAAGCTTAAGGGGTGTAAAGTAGGGCATCACTTTTCTAACTATCACTGAATAAGATGCCCACAAAAACGCCCCTACCAGCATAAGCAAATCACCTTTATTTAGATTGAAATGAATAATATCTTGAATATTCCAATTGGTTAAAGTCAATATGACGCCTAGTAATGCAGTCAAAATAAAAAAAATCTTTCTGGGCGACAACTTTTCTCCCACAAACCAAGTTGCCAAAACAGCCGTCATGAGTGGATTTACTGCATTAATCATGGCCGCTTTTGAAGCATCCGTATATTTCAAGGCGTAAAAGAAAAATAAATGATAACCTGTCATCCCTACCAATGCAGTCGCCAGCGCATATTTTACGCTGGTTCTTTCAATTTTCCAGTTTTTTTTCTCTTTCAGGACCATGAAGGGGAAAATAATGAGTGTCGCGATTGCCATTCTAAGGAATGTCAATACAATTGGGCTCAATAAATAAACTCCCATTTTGCCTGTTATGAAAGCTCCTGCCCAAAAAACAGTTCCCATGAGCATTAATAATGTCATCTTTCTTTCAATAGGTGTCATTTGGCAACCTCCCAAACCATTTATCTGTTATATTTCATATGAAAAAGCCAGAGATATCTCTGGCTTTCAACGCTCTTATTCTACCGAATAAGGTAATAAAGCAATACTCCTAGCTCTTTTGATTGCCTCTGTTACCATTCTTTGATGCTTTGCACAAGTACCTGTAATTCTCTTAGGTAAAATCTTGCCTCTTTCTGTCGTATATTTTCTTAATTTTCCGACATCCTTGTAGTCAATTTGGGTTACTTTATCTCGACAAAAGTTACAAACCTTTTTACGCGGTCTTCTTCTTTTGTTGTCTCTACTGTTTGCACTACTACTGCTGTTTGAATATCCAGCCATTCTTTAAACCTCCTTTAAAATGGAATATCGTCATCATCTGTAGGCTGAAAAATATCATCCGCTGTGAAATCCGGGAAGCTATCATGGTCATTGTTGAATGACTTTGATGGTGCTTTCGGAGAAGAAGCATTTTTTTCTGCCCATTCGATAAATTCTACTTTATTTGCTAAAACTTCAGTCACGTATCTCTTTTCGCCATTACCGGCAGTATAAGACCTTGTTTGAATTCTTCCGCTTACAGCGGTCATTTTGCCCTTCGCCAGATAATTAGCGCAATTCTCTGCTATTTTCCCATATACAACGACCGGAATAAAATCTGCGGTCTGTTTCCCCTGCGAAGCAAATTCAGCCTTTTTGTCTTTAGATAAATCTTTGTCCACGGCCAAAGTAAAATTTGTAACCGCCATACCATTTGAAGGTATGAATCTTAATTCGGGATCTTTTACTAGTCTTCCTATCATTATGACGCTATTCATGAAAATACCCCCCTTATTTTTCGTTTCGGATAACCATATGTCTAAGCATCTTTTCGTTGATGCCGCAAACTCTGGAAATCTCTTTAACAACCTCAGGTTCTGCTGTGAAATTGATTAATGCGTAATAACCTTCTTTAGATTTCTTGATTTCGTAAGCCAACCTTCTTTGACCCCACAAATCAACATTGTCTATAGTACCGTTAAAACTAGCAATAACATTTTTCAGTTTTTCAATCTCAGCATTTCTTACTTCTTCCTCAAGATTCGGATAGAAAATAAAAACTCCTTCGTACTTGTTCAATGTATTCACCTCCTTTTGGACTTAAGGCCCTTTATAAGGGCAAGGATATAAGCCATAATATTTTATCATTACCACCCGAAAATATCAAGCGGATATTGAACATTAGCCTTTAATTCTTTTTAATAGAATTCCTCCGGTCTCCTAACTAGATAAACCGCCATTCTATCACAATAATTGCATTTTTCGCCTGCATAACTAAGGACTTCCGGAGCCGCTTCATTATCATTAACAAAATCATCCATAGCCATATCAATATGCTCTTCACATGCGTATATTTCATTTTTCATCTTGGTCATCCTTATCCATTACAATTCTGAATCTGTCTGCAAAATCCTCTAGATGCTTATAATATAAATCCGTGTCTATGTCCGTATTAACAATATCGTGCCCTGCAATGGCCTCTTTTAATATTTTTCTAAAATGGAGATGCGTCTTTTTACTGATCTGATCATTGCTGTTGATAATAAACCCGTAATTCTTCATGCTTGCGATATGATCAGTAATATAAGTTCTCACAGCAGCCGGAAGCTTTCCTGCACAAACCGAGGATACAATCACCACTGATGTATACTGAGATGGATCTTCCTTAAATCGAATACCAGTCGTGTTTTCAAAATAGGCATCTAGCTTCATCCTAAAATATCCGGTTAAGCCCTTATAGGGCTGTAGATTTGTTATTTTATCAAGCTTTCCGTTTAATATTGTAGCTACATCATGAGCAATTTTTTCACTGCTACCTTCGGAATAATAAACAATCAGTACACCGCTCATTAAGAGCCTCCCGTGTTAAGATTCGCTTTATTATAATAAACAATAAACACGTATTTGTCAAAGTATTATTAAAAATCATTCGGTTTTTTTTCAAAAACCACTTTTATCTCAGTCTTATCACCATTTCGAAATATTTCCAGCTTAGCCTCTTGTCCTGGCTTATACTGGAAAAGCTTACGTTGAATATCCCCCATATCCTCAATATCGGTATCATCAATTTTTTGGATTACATCTCCTGAAACTAAGCCTGCTTTTTCCGCAGGTGAACCCGGCAAGACTTCAACAACGACAACACCATACTCAGCCGTCAAATCTACATTGAGCTGACTTTCATATATGGCTAGCTCAACGCCTTTAATTCCTATGTATACATCAGATAATTCACCCTCTGCAATAATTTCCTCTACAATACTTCTAGCAACATTGATCGGAATCGAAAATCCTAAGCCTTCTGCCGATGTAATTTTAGCCGTATTGATACCAATCAATTGACCCTTAGCATTAAAAAGAGGACCTCCGCTATTGCCGGGATTGATGGAAGCGTCCGTCTGAATTAATGGTTTCATAACGGTATATTCATCAATTTGAATAGATCTGTCAAGCCCACTCACAATACCTGTGGTAACTGTTCTATCCAGCTCCAGGCTTAGCGGATTACCAATAGCCACGACCGGTTCTCCAATCACCAAAGTATCAGAGTCTCCAAATGTAGCAGCATGTAATCCTTCTTTATTTACTTTTACGACAGCTAAATCTAAAGTTTTATTATTCCAAAGCAGCTCGCCCTCTAATTCAGCTCCGTCAACAAATTTTACTACGATTGATTCCGCCGCACCATCCGCTACAACATGTGAATTAGTTAAAATATATCCCTCTGTATCAACAATCACTCCTGAACCCATTCCTTCATAGGTTTGCGGTCCAAACAAAAAATTTTCATAGGTCTCACGTGTAATAATACCAACAACCGTGTCCATCGATTTTTCAGCCACTGCCGCCGCAAAATAAATATCATCAGAAGTATTGATGCTAATCTCATGCGGGGTTAATTCCGATTCTTTCATACTTGTATCAGGAACCTGACCTAAATAATAATAGAGCCCGCCGGCTCCAATCATCATTCCTACTAACACACCGGCAAATCCTGTCCAAAAATATCCTTTTTTACTCTGCTGGTTATCATTGTGTTCATATAAATCCATAACATTACCTCCAATCTTACTTCAAATTAATGCTATAAATTATTCCTTAATTTTATCTGAATTAAATTATAATTCTTCTATTTTAGCACATCTATCCCGATGCGTCATATTTAAAATAACATCAATCCCCATCTGTATATTGTTTTCTTGCAAAATATTGACAACCGTTCTGTAAGCCAGCTCCGGAAAATTATTTTCTTGACTCAGATGTCCCAAAAATACTCTTTCGCCACCCTTTTTCAGAACATCACTTAAAAAATAACCCGCATTTTCATTTGAGAGATGGCCGTACTCACTCATAATTCGTTGCTTTAGAGGCCAAGGATAAGATCCCGCTTTGAGCAATTCTACATCATGATTAGTCTCTAAAAGTAACAAGTCAAATCCCGATATGCTCCTTTTAATATAGTCATTAATGCAACCCGTGTCCGTCAACAAGCTTATTTTTTTGATTCCATCGGTTACATTAAAGCCAAAGGGCTCAACTGCATCATGAGAAATATTGAAAGGAGTTATGGATAATTCCTTAATTGAAAAAGGACGGTCAACTTCAATCACTCGAATATTCTCAGCTGCAATTTTCCCTACTCTACAAAACATCGCCTGCCAAGTCATTTCAGAAGCATAAACAGGAATGTTGAATCTTCTAGATAAAACGCCCACCGATTGAATATGATCAATATGCTCGTGCGTCACCAAAATGCCGTCAACAAGTGCCGGATTAGCTTCGATTTTTTTCATTTCTTTCTGAATCTTGATGCCGCTTAATCCTGCGTCAATCAACAGATGAGTTTTATCGGTGCCTATATAAGTACAATTGCCACTGCTTCCGCTAAATAAAGAACAAAATTTCATCTATAAAACCCTCCGTCGATTCATCCATTGTATGGTCAACGAATCATCTCTGCGCTGTTTTCCTCGTCATCTTCAACTCTTCTGATTTTAGCTCCGAGGTTCATGAATTTATTTTCAATAAATTCATAGCCTCTGTCGATGTGGTATATATCGTGAACGGTTGAAACGCCTTCTGCGGCTAAACAAGCCACGACCAAAGCCGCACCGGCTCTCAAATCTGTCGCCTTGACTTCAGCCGATTTTAATTTTTCAATACCGCTAATAGCCGCAACTCGACCTTCTACCTTTATGTTAGCTCCCATTTTATGAAGCTCCTCAATATATCTAAATCGATTCTCAAAAATACTCTCTATAACAATACTTTCGCCTTTGACAGTGGATAACAAGACAGTCATAGGCTGCTGTAAATCTGTCGGGAATCCAGGATATGGCAATGTTTTTATATTGACAGGAACCAATTCCTTTTCATAATGAACTCTCAGAGAATCTCCGTATTCCTCTATTGACATTCCCATTTCCTTTAGCTTTGCCGTTACCGGTTCTAAATGCTTCGGAATGATATTATTAATAATTAAGTCCCCTTTTGTGACAGCTGAGGCAATCATATACGTACCCGCTTCCACTTGGTCCGGTATGACACTGTAGGTTCCACCATGTAGCTCTTGAACTCCTGTAATTCTAATCACATCTGTCCCTGCGCCACGTATATTGGCACCCATTGCATTTAAAAAATTGGCCGTATCGACAACATGTGGTTCCTTCGCAGCGTTTTCTATCACCGTTTTTCCCTCGGCAAATACGGCCGCCATCATAATGTTAATTGTAGCTCCGACGCTCACTACATCTAAATAAATTTTGTTCCCAATAAGTTTTTCAGCACTAACCTTGATAAGACCGTCATTGACTTCAAATACCGCTCCTAAAGCCTCTAAACCCTTGACATGCTGGTCAATCGGTCTTAATCCTATGTCACAACCACCCGGATAGGATATGGTCACTTCTTTGAATCTACCCAACCCTGCTCCAAGAAGATAGTATGATGCTCTCAATTTTTTAGTCAGGCCATTAGGTAAATTACAGGCTTGAATTTTTGAGGTGTCAATGACCATTGTGCCTGAATCTGATAAACTAGCCTCTCCACCAAGCTTCTTTAATATATCCTGATACACAATCACATCCTGGATGACCGGAAGATTCTCTACTACACAAACACTACCTGTCAATATCGTTGCAGGAATAATTGCCAAAGCGGCATTTTTAAATCCGCTTATATTTACTTTTCCTCTTAATCTGTTGCCGCCTTCTATCAATAACTTCGCCATTTTTCCATCCTTATATTGAATGCCTTAGCATTTATTCTAATTTTACAACAGAATTATATTATAATAAAACGATTAAATTATCAACTGTTATTCCGATTCTATGAGATATTTTATTATTCCGCTTCGAAAAGTCACCTTCCAAGTCGGGTCCATATTGTCAGAAACTACATTTTCCCAGTCTAGTCCTGCCTCATCGATATAATAGCAGGTTTCCATTTTAATGATTGTATCATTAAAAATTTCCGGATATTGAAGTAATCGAAGCAAAGCTTCATCTCCTCTAGACATAGACACCTCGCCACGTATCATTTTTATGCTCTTAACGTCCTGATGTTCAACCTTGAAAATGCCGTTGGCGTCTCCCGAAAAATAATAGTAGGAATTCTCTAGCGTTATCCCTTCGTAAAGTTCTCGGTAAATAATACTAACTCCCCCTGGAGCTTCATTTACATGGTCTGCACTATAATTTTCAAGATTTATTTTATGATTATTGCAAAACATTTCCACCTCGGTCAAAAATCTTTCCTTCGAGGTCCTATTAGCTTCGTCAGCTTCTCTATAAGTCACAACCAGCTTTTTTCCTTGAACAATCTCTAAGGTCGCACCTCGATCGTTTAAAAAAAATGTTTCCGGTGTAGCCTCTGTAAAATTTTCTCCTAAGAAATTTTTAATTTGAATGCTTTTTGAATCATAGAGATTGAATTCCACTTCCAAGATAGGCAGTATTTGTTGGTTTAAATTAATGTCGGCATCTATGTTAATATTCTTGGCTTCAAGCTGCAAAGAGATGGCTTCACTAAAAGGAAGATTGTTATTCTCTTTTTTAGACGCCATCACATTAACCAATAGAAAAATATCTATGACGACAAAAGCGATGATTAATATTGATTTCGCCTTATTCCAGTCCATATGAATACTCCCCTTGTACCATTTGTTCTTCAATTATCGCCCCGGTAATGGCGTTAAAGACATACTGACGGTCAAACGTTTTAAAAACCCAGACGCTCCTCAATAATTGATCCTTTGACTTCCTAGATGGATCAAAGTAGGCTAATTGAATTTCATAGATTGAATTCAGTATTTTTTCTTTAGTTTGTTCAAAATCCATGTCTTGATGATTTTCGTCTTCCAAATATAGGGTAGTAATAAAGTCGATATTTTTAGTCATTATTTTCCCGGGTGAAATCACTGAAACTTCTTGCATTTCAGTCTCCATCTTATCATCCAAATCTCTGATGAATCTTTGATAATAAACAACCTTACTGCCTATAACGTCGACTTGCATCGCTTTCTCTTCTCTTATTTGACTAAAAATAACCGGTCTGTCATACAAAAGATAGGAAAAAATAAATCGATAGCCATATTTACCATCCTTTGAAAAAGTAACAACATTACTGAGATAAGCATTTTCAGGAAATCCTAAAAAGTCTTCTATAAAATTTAAAGCAATGATAAATGAACGATGAACATCGCTATCGTCAAGCGTGCTCTCTAAAGAATCATAGAATTCTAACAATCCTTCATTATAAATCCTAAGCACCTTTTCATTCCTATATATATAATTGATATTTCCGGAGCTCTCCATCGTCTTTCTTACATAATCATATTGCTCTTTAAAATAATCCTTTGCAATGCTTTCTATAAACAACGTATCCTCGAAATCTATTTCCGACTTTACAAAAACAGGATTATAAACCAATTCATCTTCTGAAACCGGAATCGATGCGGCTGAATCACTCACTGAGAAAAGTTGATTGTATTTTTGTTCAACAAATAGTTTTATATCACGATAGATATCTAGCATTATTGCCTGATCAACGGGCACAGCTACAGAATAGGTGTTCTCACCATCGTTATAATAATACTTGTTGCCTTCTATACTGCATCCAATCCATAAAATTTTCTGTATCCTTTTCGAAAAGGTCTGATTGGAAATACCTAAACCCTCCGAAAATAACGCTGTCGGTATAGGATTGTCAAAGTGAATCTTTAGAAGGTCCTCTGTTGGTTCCTCAATAAATAGCGTATCTTCGTTGAAGGTTGTTTTTAAAGTCATACGCAGCGTATCTAAGAAAACGCGCCAAGTCTGTGTCACTAAATCTTCACTAAATACATAGTACTCGTATTGTTCGGAAATTGAAATCCTTGAAGGTCTGATCTTATCCCAGAGATAAATATCCTCGTATTGTTCTGTGTCAGTTTTTCCCGATATTGAAATAATATCAAATTTCAACCAAGTCTGGGAAGAAAGGTAAACCGCCATCAGCACAAGAAATACCAAAACTAAATTTTTGATTTTTTCCTTATGCATATTCCTCACCTCTGTGAACAGTCGGAATAATTATTCTAAATTCTGTTCCTTCATCAACGACGCTATCTACCTCAATCGTTGCATGATGGGCCTCAAGAATACGTTTAACAATAGCTAATCCTAGACCTGTTCCACCATTGTCACGCGATCTCGCTTGATCAACACGGTAAAATCGATCAAAGATTCTCCCGCGGTGCTCGTCAGATATACCGATGCCATTATCTTTGATGCAAACAATTGCATTATTTTCATTTTTATAGCAGTTAATCTTGATGAAACCTTCCTCCGGTGTGTATTTTACCGCATTGCTAATAATATTTTGAAAAACTTGTTCAAGTCCATCTTTATCAAAAAGCACGTCTATATGCTCATCGACAGACTCAAAAGCTACGGTCTGATTCTTTTCTGAGATAACTAGACTGAATTTTTCTAACACCTCTACCAGTACTTCACAAGGATTGATAATAACCTTGTTCCAATCCGTTTGATTGTATTCTATTCTGGATAATCTCAGAAGATCTCCAACAAGCCTAGACATTCTCTCGCTTTCATTATTGATAACCTTCAAGAAGCTTTGCACCGTTTCCTTGCTATCAATATCCCCTTCCAAAAGAGTTTCTGTATAACTTTTAATGGTTGTAATCGGTGTCTTTAACTCGTGAGACACATTGGCAACAAATTCTTTTCTCATGTTTTCAAGCTTTTGCTGTTCTGTGATATCCTGAATAACAAAAATAACGCCGCCAATTTCATCAACTTCATTCCTAAACGGGGCATAATTGATGTTATAAATATAATCATTGATATTGACCATAGTCCTACCAGTGTAATGGTATTCCTTTAACACCATTAAAGAAAGCTGGTAATCAATTCCGGAAAGAAGCTTTTCTCCATCTATCTCCAAAGTCTCATCAATATCTAAAATTTTCCTGGCAACGGGATTGGCATGAATCATACTGCCGTCCAAGTTAAACGTGATAACCCCATCTGCCATATAATTGAAGGTGGTTTCCATTTTACTCTTTTCCTGATAAACCTTTGAAATGTTTTTTTTCAGTTCTTGGGTCAAAAAATTGAACATGATCGCTAGCTGGCCAATTTCATCGTTGGACATGACTTCAACTGATTGATCAAAATTACCCTTTGACATTTCACTCGCTTTTCGGGTAACGTCCTTTATCGGTCCTGTGATACTGTTAGCCAGAAAAAAACCTAAAATAACGGTCACAAAGAGTGCCAAAATCGTAGCCCTTGTCAACATAAAGGTCGTGTCTTCAACAATGGCATAAACCGCGTCTAATTTGTATGTCAAATAAATAATGCCTTCAATTATACCGTCATTATTTTTCACCGGATAAGCCATATGCTTAATCTTTTCCGTTACGCCATCATAGCTCACTGACGTGATTGTCTCTACGATTTCACCTTTTAAGGCTTCAAGCACCAACAGGTTATTAATTCTATTACTTTCAAAAGCACTTAGAGACACCACACTACTTATTGATGAGGCAATGATTCTTTTATCATCGGTATTGATAATAATATAAAGATTCTCATCATATCCAATTTGGACATTTTTTTCTACCATCTCTCGAATATCCTCAGCTTGATTAGCCCAGTCTTTAGACTGCAACGCAGTTGAACTGGCTAAAATTGAAGAAATGTGTCCCTTCATAGACTGTGTGATAGAATCCAGTTGAATTTTTTCTAATTGATTCGTGAGATAAAATCCGATAATCGACATGGCCAAAAAAATCAGCAATAAATATATTGTGATGAATCGCCACCTTATGCTTTTAAACATATTATGCCCTCCTGAAATAATACCCTACGCCTCTTTTAGTGATTATATATCTGTCCTCTTGGCTTTCAATTTTTTCTCTTAATCTTCTGACTGTCACATCCACCGTTCTCAAATCTCCAAATTCATAACCCCATACTTCTTTTAATAATTTTTCCCTTTCAAACACCTTGTCGGGATTGAGAGATAAAAATCGGAGCAGCTCAAACTCCCTATTCGTCAAATCTACTTTTTCACCACTTTTAAAAACTTCAAAATTGTTAAAATCAATCATTAAATTGCCATGAGTCATCCGTTTTGTTTTTCTCTCTTCCTCCGGGTCTTTGTACTTCACGCGTCTGATATTCGCCTTCACCCTCGCAAGTACCTCTTTCATGCTGAAGGGCTTTGTAATATAGTCGTCAGCACCTAGGTCCAGTCCAATAATTTTATCTGTTTCTTCTTCTCTTGCCGTTAAAAGCAAAACAGGCATAGTTAACTGCGTCCTGATTTCCTTCAGTACGTCAAAACCACTTTTTTTAGGTAGCATAACATCTAACAACATTAAATCAGGTACCATTTCAATAGCTTTTTTAACCGCTTCTTCTCCGTCATAAGCCGTATCAACAAAATAACCTTCCTTTTCCAGATTATATTTTAGAATATTAGCTATGGGTCTTTCATCATCTACAACTAGGATTTTTTCATTCATTGGTTTACCTTCTTTTCTAAATTCTTATA
>JAFGVC010000107.1 GCA_016938195.1 Tissierellales bacterium
GACGGCCCTCAATGAACTCCGAAACCAATGTGCAGAGTATTCTGCGGTGTTTGATATGATGGGAAAAATATCTTCGTATACGAGCCGAAGGGAAGTCATAGGTAAAATAAAAGAACTATTTTTGTTTATTTTTGGCGCACAAGACTTTAAGTTTTGGAGCGAGGAATCTGAGAAATTACCAAAAGAAATTGAAATACTCAAGGTTAAGAAGGAGGATTTCTATTTATTCTTAAAAGAAGAAAATAGATTTTGTCTAAAAATTGAATGGGATGGCATTCATTATGGAATCATAGACGCAAAGGGCTTTATGTTTCCTCGATATATTGAAAAATATTTGAATCTAGCGATAGAGATTGCAAAATTCAGTGGATTGGTATTACACAACAATCAGCAATATGAAATCATTAAGGCTTCGGAGAAAGAATTGATGCATCTAAGCTTTCATGATACGATGACAGGGTTGCATAACAGAACCTACATCAATCGTCTATTATCTGAAAATGTAAAAGATTGCAAAACCATTGTTTTTATGTTTGATATCGATCGACTAAAATATGTCAATGATCATTATGGGCATGCTGAAGGTGATCAACTGATTAATAGCTTTGCTATGATTTTAGCAAAAAGCTTTAGGGAAACAGATATTGTCGCAAGAATTGGCGGGGATGAATTTGCTGCTGTCTTATATGATGCAGATGCTCAAACTGCTGAAATAATTAAACATAGAATCATAGAAGAGATCAAGGTAAATAATGAAAATTTAGAAAAAAAATTCTTGGCTCTTAGCGTTTCTATTGGATATGCTATTCCACAGAGTGAAAAAGACTCTATAGAAGAATTAATGAAAAAAGCCGATGCTTTAATGTATGAAGATAAAATGAGCAAAAGAACAAAGGAATCTCGTATCTAAGGGGGTGATTTCATGAAAAGAGAACTTGGAAGAAAGCTATATTCAATTTCTGAATTGTATTGGATTTGTTATAAAGCAATGCGGACGATCAGGTATCTTTCAAAGGCAAAAAAAAGCAAGGACTTGGATGAGGGATTTATTGAAAGAATCATGTTAGCTGTCACCGAGGTCAACGGTTGTGCTATTTGTTCTTATGCACATAGCAAGATGGCATTAGAAGCCGGGATGAGTAACGAAGAAATACAGAAGATGCTCGCTGGAATTATGACAGATGCACCGCCTGAAGAAATGTCAGCTGTCATGTTTGCGCAATACTACGCAGAAAGTCGCGGGAACCCTTCAGCTGAGGCTTGGAATCGCATTGTGGAGATATACGGCTTATCCAAGGCAAGGGGGATACTCGGAGCTATTCGTATTATTATGTTAGGAAATGCTTATGGTATACCTTGGAGTTCTTTTTTTGAAAGATTTAAAGGAAAGCCTGATGTTCGAAGCAATATTTTATATGAGACGGCTGTGATTATCATTGGAAGCTTGCTTTTGCCGGTCGCTATGATTCATGCTGTCGTCTCGAATCTGCTGGGATTACCTATCAATACATTTCGATGAGATAGTTGTTTTATTGAATCATTAATTATGGAAAAACTAAGCAGTTATATAAAAACTTCATTAATCGATTAAAAAAAGCGATGATTGATGATTGGAAATGGAGGATATTTTATGTCAGAATATTTATTAACCTGCTGTTCAACAGCTGATATGCCATTGGAATATTTAAAAGGGAGAAATATTCCGTTCGTCTGTTTTCACTATCAGATGGATGGGATTGAATATCCCGACGATTTGGGACAGACGATGTCGTTGGAAGATTTTTATACAAGAGTTGAAAATGGAGCGATGCCTACAACCTCGCAAGTAAATGTTGGCGAATTCATTGCTTTTTTCGAACCCTTTTTGAAAGCTGGACAGGACATTTTACATATTTCACTTTCAAGTGGATTGTCGGGTTCATATCAGTCGGCTCAAATGGCACGTGAGGAGCTTTTAAAAAAGTATCCCGGCAGAAAACTTATGATTGTCGATTCGCTTGGTGCTTCATCAGGCTACGGTCTGTTGGTGGATACGGCAGCAGATTTGCGAGATCGTGGCGAGGAACTCGAGAAAACTTATGATTATTTATTGGAGCAAAGATTATACGTCCACCACTGGTTTTTTTCGACGAACTTGGCACATTACAAACGAGGAGGACGAATATCAGCCACATCTGCGGCTTTGGGTACGATGCTAAACATGTGTCCCTTGATGAATGTTGATAATATGGGGAAATTAATTCCAAGGGCAAAAATAAGAGGCAAAAAACACGTGATTAACGAAATGGTAAAAAAAATGGAAGCTCACGCACAATCAGGGAGTCAATATTCCGGGAAATGTTTTATTTCTCATTCTGCATGTGGTGAGGACGCTCATGCGTTAGCTAGGTTGCTTGAAGAGAATTTTCCGAAAATTAAACAGGCCATTCACATCAATAATATCGGAACTGTGATTGGGTCTCACACAGGTCCGGGAACGGTTGCACTTTTCTTTTATGGAGATCAACGCGAGTAGCTCTTAACAAAACAAAGGTTTGATGGTATAATAAAATCAAACTAATGTTCGGTTAGGAGGTCTTTATGTCAAAAAAAAATATTATGCACCTTGATGTCAACTCAGCTTTTTTATCATGGCATGGGGCTTATTTAAGACAGCTAGGACAGGAAGATGATTTAATGAACATTCCTTGTGTCATAGGGGGCAACGAGAAAAAACGACATGGCATTGTCCTAGCTAAATCCATTCCGGCCAAAAAAAGAGGGGTTAAAACAGGACAGTCTTTGATGGAAGCTAGACAACATTGCCCTGACTTGAAAGTGATTCCGCCAAGATACGATGTTTATGTCAAGGCTAGCCAAGCGCTTATAGAATTGTTAAAGACGTATACGCCCAAGGTAGATGTTTTCAGTATTGACGAGTGCTTTATGGATATGACAGGGACAGAGGGGATACATGGAGATTTATTGACATTTGCGTTTTCTTTAAAAGAAAAAATTAAAAACGATTTCGGATATACGGTTAACATAGGATTATCTGAAAATAAGTTGCTTGCAAAGCAAGCCAGTGAATTTGAAAAGCCTGATCGTGTACATACGCTTTATCCTTCTGAAATAGAAACAAAGCTTTGGCCGTTGCCGGTAGGTGAACTTTTTATGGTGGGAACCAAAACGAGAGCCAAATTAAAAAAGATAGGGATTGAGACGATAGGAGACCTTGCTAAAACGGATAGAGGCCTATTGAAAAGTCTTTTGAAATCGCATGGCGAGCTCATTCATGATTATGCTCGCGGAATTGATCAATCTGGATTTGAGGTTGTTCAAGCACTCCTTTTTAAAGGTGTCGGGAATGGCAGTACATTGCCCTTTGATGTTGAGGATTTGGACGTGGCTGGGAAAATTATTTTTAGCTTGGTCGAATCAGCGGCAAAAAGACTTAGGGAGGCCTGTTTACAGGCGCAAGTTATATCGGTTGGCTTTAAGGATGAAGAGTTTATGTACCTTGCAAGACAGAGAAAATTACCTTATCATACCAGTTGCACACAGGACTTGTATATACAAACTTATCAACTGTTTGTTGAATTTTGGGATGGGAGGCCGATAAGACATATGAATGTTAGATTCACTGAATTATGTCCGTCGAAAGAAAAGCAAATGCATTTATTTCAAAGTCAGCAAATTCAAAAGATGGATCATCTAGACGCAACGATAGATGCAATTCGGAAAAAATACGGTGTTGAAGCTATTGTCAGAGGCACGTATCTTGAATCCGGACTCAGACCGATTTTAGGAGGTTATCCGGATGATGAATATCCAAATATGAGAAGTATTTTATAATTGTCAATAGAACAATTGCGTGAAAAATGGCAGTGGATTGTTTAAGTATAAAAGGAGGAAGATATGGAGTATAGAAAGCTAGAAAAATTAAATGTTGCACCCTCACTTTTGGGATTTGGTTGTATGCGATTTCCAGTTACACCGGATCAACAAATAGATGAGGAAAAGGCAAAAGCTTTACTAGATCAATCGATAGCGAATGGAGTGACCTATATTGATACAGCCTATCCTTATCATGAGAAAAAAAGTGAAGCGTTTGTGGGACGTGCATTATCAAAATATAAAAGGGCGGATTATTTTTTAGCGACAAAATTACCCGTATGGATGATCACAGAGACTTCACAAGTCAGGGCTTATTTTGAAGAGCAATGCTTAAATTTACAGACGGACTACATCGATTTCTATTTATTTCACGCCTTAAATAAAGAACGATGGGAAAATATTAAAAAACTCAAAATGATTGAAGAGGTCGAGAAATTAAGGGAAGAAAAAAAGATTCGATTCATAGGCTTTTCTTTTCACGATGAGTATCCTATATTTGAAGAGATACTGACCTATAAAGATTGGGACTTTTGTCAAATCCAGTTAAATTATGTCGACACGAATATTCAACAAGGACTGAAGGGATATGACTTAGCCACTGAACGGGGCGTTCCTGTCATTATTATGGAGCCTGTAAAGGGAGGCGCTTTAGCGAAGCTACCTGATGAGATGGAAAAAGTTTTTAAAGGTATACATCCTGAACGTTCGGTTGCTTCTTGGGCTTTTCGATACGTTGCTTCTTTAAATAATGTCAAGGTAGTGCTATCCGGCATGTCGGATATGCAGCAGGTAGAAGATAATTTAAAAACCTTCACTGATTTTAAACCATTGAATACCAAAGAAATGTTAGCTGTGGAACAGGTGACAAAGATATATAACAGTCGTCAAATGAATGGATGCACAGGATGCAATTATTGTATGCCCTGCCCTTATGGGGTTGATATTCCGGGAAATTTTGCAATATGGAATAGAAGTGCTATCTATGAAGACATGAATAAAGGGCAAAGCAAATATGATGCATTGGACGACAAGAAGAAAGCTAGTGCTTGTCAGACATGCGGAGTTTGTGAGAGCAAGTGTCCACAGTCAATTACCATTATTGAAGATCTAAAAAAAGTATCTAAGCTTTTCGAAAAAAAATAAAAGCGTTGCTAAAATCATAATTTGCCAAAAAAAAACGTGAAATATATTTTTTTGGTGTTATAATGATAACTGATTAAATACAGAAAGGAAAATACGATGTCACTATATACAGAATGGCAAGCTCTTTCTACAAAAGAGCGAACTCAAGAACAATACGATCAATTTTGGGGAGAATATTTACCGAAAGAGCAAGCAATTTATGAGCAAATACTTTTGGAGAATCAAAAAGCTATAGAAGGGTCGTTAGCTTTTTTAGCTGAAAAATTTGAAATGTCTGAAACTGTCTTTTGTGGTTTTATGGATGGTATTAATACGAGTTTAATGGAAGAAATTGACTTGGAGTTTTTGACCGGTGAGAGTTTCATTAAGCTAGAGGTGAATTTTGAAAAATTATACTACAATATGATGGCTGCACAAGCGGAGTGGCTTTACAACTTATCTCAGTGGGATGATATTTTGACACTTGAACAGCGAAAAAACATCAAGAAAGAGTATAATAAATCAAAGATAGTGGTTAAAGGAAAAAAAATTGGTCGTAATGATTTATGCCCATGTGGCAGTGGAAAAAAATATAAACATTGCTGTTTAAATAAAGCTTAAATATAAAAAAATGCTCCAATGCTTAGAACCCTAATTGGTGCAGGTTACATTAGAATACTGGGAGCTAATTATGGGAATTCTAGAGTTAGGGATTATTGCCATAGGTTTATCTATGGATGCTTTTGCAGTATCTGTATGCAAAGGCCTTTCAATGAAAAATCATTATATCAAAAATGCACTGATAATAGGTTTATTTTTTGGAGGATTTCAAGCCATAATGCCTATTATTGGTTACACCGCAGGATGGAAGTTTAAAGCTTATATTGTGTCCTTTGATCACTGGATTGCTTTTTTCGCATTATCAGCTATTGGGATTAAAATGATTGTGGATTCAAAAAAAACTTGTCCGGTCCAAGATGGCGACATTTGCTTGAAAACACTCACATTGCTAGCGATAGCAACGAGTATTGATGCTTTGATAGTGGGCATTACGCTATCGTTTTTAGAGGTTAACTTGCTTGAAGCTATCGGAATCATCGGGATTATCACATTTATTCTTTCTGTGGTAGGCGTGGGCATCGGACATAAATTCGGAAGTCGCTTTAATATGAAAACAGAATTGATTGGAGGCTTGACGTTGATTGTTATGGGGACCAAGATTTTGATTGAGCATCTCATATAAAAACATGGGGAGAATTAGGATGGGTAAGACAATAGTGATTTTTAAGTCAAAAACGGGCTTTACACAAAAGTATGCGGAGTGGATTGGAGAAGAACTTCAATGCGAAGTAATGGATTTAGCAAGCGCAAAAAAACATGATTTAGAACCATATGATACGTTTATATATGGAGGAAGTTTGTACGCTTCAGGCATTTTAGGATTAAAAGAAATGATGAAAAAAATGGATGCATACCATGAAAAAAATCTAATCATATTTGCTGTTGGAGCGACACCGTATACAGACACGCTGGAAGAAGAGCTTGCAAATAAAAATATCCCTCAGGCAAGAAAACATGATACGAGAATCTTCTATTTCAGGGGAGGATTTAATTTAGAAAAGCTGAATATGATTGATAGAAAACTCATGCTGATGATGAAAAAAATTATCAGCAAAAAACCGGAAAATCAAAGAACAGATGATGAAATAGGTCTATTGGAAGCTTTTGACCAACCTGTTGACTTTACAAACAGAGATGAGATTAAGAGGCTTTTGGAATACCATCAAGCCTGCTCTAGAAGTACTGATGCCTAATCTATTGGCTTTTTTATCTTATGTGATTATGACCACCTTTACACCTGGTCCTAATAATATCATGTCTATGTCAAACGCAAGCCGACACGGTATGCGAAAGAGTATTGGTTTCAATTTTGGCGTATTTGCCGGGTTCTTAATCATTATTGCATTGAGCAGCTTGTTTAGCGAGATGATTTATCAAATGATGCCGTCAGTAAAGCCTTATATGACTTACATAGGCGCTGCTTATATTTTATGGCTTGCGTGGAAGACTTATAAGAGTAAACCTCATGAAGACAATAACGAAAAAAGAAAAACCAATACCTTTAAAGCAGGGCTGATGCTTCAATTTGTCAATCCAAAGGTGATTCTTTATTGCATTACTATAACGGCAACATTTATCACGCCTTATTATAACGGCGTGATGGCTATTGCAGGATTTGCGGTGTTTCTAGCATCGGTGGGTTTATTATCTACTTGTGTATGGGGATTGTTTGGGTCTTTATTTCAATTATTTCTTGCTAAAAATTACAGGACTGTTAATACCATCATGGCGTTGCTGCTTGTCTACTGTGCAGCTTCTTTATTTTAAGGTTATTTTCAAAAAAAAGAACCATTTGCGTTTCAAAGTGTTATAATATGATAAAATACATTATTGACATATAATTATCAAAGAGTCAATTGAAATTGTTAACATTTTGTAACAATTAAGGAGGCCGCGGATGTTTCATGAGGTTATACCGGGGAAAATATATCAGCAAATCAATAAACAGATTCAAGAACTCATATTAGGGGGAGCCTTAAAAAAGGGAGACAAACTGCCACCTGAAAGACAGCTGGCCGAAGCTCTTAACGTGTCAAGAGCTTCTATACGCGAATCGTTTCGTTCACTTGAAATCATGGGATTGATCGAGAGCCGGCCCGGAGAAGGAAATTTTATCGCTAGCTGCGATAATGCCATTATTTTTGAGCCGCTTTCGATCATGTTTAAACTTAATAATGGTAAGTTTAGAGACATATTAGAAATTAGAATGATACTTGAGGTTGAAGCAGCTGGTCTGGCCGCAGAAAGAATAACAGATGATCAACTCGAATTGCTTCAAACCTTGATGGAAGACCTTGAACAGAGTGATAATGAAAACCATAGTGTTGAAATTGACAAGAAAATTCACTATCTGATTGCCGAGTCAACGGGAAATTTTCTGATTATCACAATGTTGGATGCCATCTCTTCACTAATGACAGATTTCATTGCAAATGCAAGGTTAATTATAGCAAAGAATATTTCAGAGCAAGGCAGGCTTACCAAAATCCATAAAGATGTCGTCAAGGCATTATGTCAAAAAAATCCTCGATTAGCTCAGGACGCAATGAGGAGACATTTTTATTCCGTATGGGAAAGCATCGAAAACGAAGAAATGTAAGGACTCGCATAGAGTCCTTTTACTTTGTGAAAAATTAAATAATTGTTTCTTTTTTTACGAAAAAGTGATAAATTTAATTCATTGGTAAGACCAAAATAATTTAATCATCGCCGATATACCTAGGAAAACGATTATTGAGAAAGAATAATCCGTATTTTTTGGCATAAACTTCCTAAAAGTATATTTTTTTAGATTACTTGGTCAGACCGTAAGACCGTATACAGGAGGTAATTATGAACATTGTTGTACCAATTAAACAAGTACCGGAAACAAGCAACGTAAAGATGGATCCCGAAACAGGTACCATGATCCGCGACGGCGTAGAAAGCATCATAAATCCTTTGGATTTATATGCTATCGAAATAGCCATCCAGTTAAAGGAAAAATTTGGGGGGAAAGTAACTGCCGTTACTATGGGACCACCAGCGGCTAACAAAGCACTTAAAGAGGCCATTGCCATGGGATGTGATGAGGGTGTTTTGGTTTCGGATAGAAAGTTTGCCGGGGCAGATACCTGGTCAACGGCTTATGTCCTTGTCAAGGCAATTGAAAGGATTGGAGAAGTTGATTTGGTAGTAGCAGGCGAAAGAGCGACTGATGGCGACACAGGACAAGTAGGTCCAAATATTGCTGCGGCCATGAATCTTCCTCTAGCAACTTATGTTAGCAAAGTTGAGTCCTTGACAGAAAACTCTATGACCGTAGAAAGATTGACTGAAGAAGGATATGAAAAACTACAGCTACCTTTGCCGGCATTATTGACAGTGGTAAAAGAAATTAGTTATCCAAGACTTCCTACGTTGAGAGGAAAGCAAAGAGCAAAGATAACGGATATACCGACTTATACAGTAGCAGATTTAGATGTGGAAGAAAACAATCTCGGATTAAAAGGTTCACCGACTAGAGTCGTTAAAATTGAAACACCTAAGGTTACGAGAGGCGGAAAAATTTTAAAAGTGGTTGATGATCAAAGTCTAAATGAAGCAGTGGATAATTTAATTGCATTTATGAAAATGAAAGAGATTATATAGGAGGTTGGCATGGAATATAAAGGAGTCTGGACAATAGCAGAAGCCTATGAAGGCGATTTGAAAGCTGTATCCTTTGAACTGCTGTCACGAGGAAGAAAATTAGCGGACGAGTTGAATGAGGAATTAGTTTCAGTTTTGATAGGTGGAAAGGTAAAAGAAGAACGAGTCAATGAGTTAATTAAAAGAGGAGCTGATCGCGTCATAATTGTCGAAGATCAGTTGCTAGACAGGTTTATTGTAGAAACATATAGTAATGTGTTAATCGATTTAATCAAAAGCAAGAAGCCGGAGATTGTTTTGTCGGCAGCGACGGTTAATGGAAGGACATTAATGCCACATGTAGCGATGAAAATCCATGCAGGATTGACAGCAGACTGTACAGAATTAGGCATTGAAGAAAAAACAGGAAATTTATTGCAGACAAGACCGGCTATTGGAGGCAATATACTGGCGACCATCAAATCTCCGGATTCCAGACCTCAAATGGCAACTGTAAGACCTAAATCGTCAAGACCACTTGAGATAGATGAAACACGTACAGGTGTGATTGAAAGAGTTGCTTTCCAAAAAAATCTCTTTGACAGCAGAGTTAAGCATCTTGAAACCATCATTGGTGGAGAGGATGACGTCAACATTCAAGAGTCTGACATTGTCGTTTCAGGTGGAAAAGGCATGAAGAAAAGCGATAATTTTAAAATGTTATATGATCTTGCGCATATGTTGGGTGGTGTTGTGGGCGCGTCGCGTGATGCCGTGGACCGTGGCTGGGCAAAGTATCCGCAGCAAGTAGGATTGAGTGGAAAAACAGTTACACCTAATGTATATTTTGCTTTTGGTATTTCTGGTGCCATTCAACATTTGGCCGGTATGAAAACGGCAGAAACTATTATTTCTGTCAATACAGATGAAGACGCTACTATTTTTCAAGTCTCTGATTTTGGGATAGTAGGAGATTTATTTGAAGTTTTGCCGTTGTTGAATGAAAAATTGGCGAAGGAGGTTAAGTAGATGAAATATGGCAAAGTTACAAAGGAGATTATTGAACAATTAGTTAATATATTGGGAGAAAAGAACGTTTTTTCAGATGAGGAGAAAATGGAAAGCTACTCTCATGATGAAACACCTATCGAGCAGTATCAAAGCATGCCTGAAGTTGTTATAACACCGACATCAGCTCAGCAAATTTCTGAAGTTATGAAGCTGGCAAACCGATATCTAATTCCGGTTACCCCAAGAGGAGCAGGATCAGGGTTATCAGGCGGAGCAATCCCTTTATTTGGTGGGATTTTGCTGTCAGTGGAAAAGATGAATAAAGTGATAGAAATAGATTATGAGAACATGATGATTGTTGTAGAACCAGGTCTTGTCACCAATGAAATAAATGGACTGGTTGCTGAGAAGGGATTATTCTTCGCAGGCTACCCCATGAGTCTTGAAACTTGCTATGTAGGCGGCAATATTGCAGAGAATGCCGGCGGTGGAAAAGCTGTTAAGTATGGTGTTACCGGACAATATATTGTCGGAATGGAAATTGTTTCACCTATTGGCGAAATCATAGAACTAGGCGGAAAAATCATAAAAGATGTAACGGGATATGATTTAAAAAGACTAATTGTAGGATCAGAAGGAACACTTGGAATCGTAACAAAAGCGATTATTAAATTATCTCCTCTTCCAAAATTCAGAACAAACCTACTGGTTCTTTTTGAAGATGTAGATTCAGCTATTTCTACCGTTCCTAAAATCATGTCTGAAGGAGGAATTGTACCGACTTCAATTGAATTTATGGACAAGCTTTCCGTACATACAGCATGTAATTATCTAAACGAACATTTACCATATCAAAAGGCAGGATCCATGTTATTGCTTGAGGTTGACGGAACGAAGCAAAGTCAGGTAGATGAAGACGCAGAGGTTATCGGAGAGCTTTGCCTTGAAAATGGTGCGATAGAAGTTTACGTGGCCGACAACTATACAACACAAGAGAGAGTATGGTCTGTCCGAAGAAATATAGCTGAGGCTTTCAAAGTATACTCACCACATCAAAGTCTGGAAGATATTGTAGTGCCTATTAGTTCTATCACGAAATTAATGCCGATGATTGAAAAAATAGCGGCTAAATACGACATTAAAATGCCATCATATGGACATGCGGGAGATGGGAATCTACATACCACATTAGTTAAAAATCCTGATTCGACTATGGAAGAATGGTATGATATAGAAGAAAAAGCTTTACTTGAGCTTTATGAGGCTGTCAAGGTACTTGGAGGAAAAATTAGCGGTGAGCATGGTATCGGAGCAAAACGAAAGAAATATATGGATGATTTGGTTGGACCTGGAGAAATGGCTATGATGAGAACAATTAAAAAGGCATTGGATCCAAATAATATCATGAATCCAGGAAAAATATTTGATTTAAAATAATTCGGACTGTGCATTTTTTATAAACCAAATAAACAAAAGATTATAAAAAAAGAGGAGGACAAACAAAGATGTATGCATTAATCGCTTTTTTACCTATTTTAGCAACAATAGTGCTGATGATTGGTATGAACTGGGGGGCAAAAAAAGCACTTCCCGTTTCCTGGGTAGTAGCCGTTGTGGTTGCACTCGTTTTCTGGAAAATGGACTTTGGCAGTATCATTGGTTTTTCTGTATTTGGTGTTTTTAAAGCATTTGATGTTTTGATCATTATTTTTGGAGCTATTTTAATTTTGAATACTCTCAAGCAATCTGGTGCTATGGCAACAATCAATAATGGCTTTAGTGGGATTACGAAAGATAAAAGAATCCAGGTTTTAATCATAGCATGGATGTTTGAAGCTTTCATCGAAGGTGCTGCTGGATTTGGAACACCTGCCGCTTTAGCGGGACCTTTACTGGTTGGATTGGGATTTCCAGCGTTAGCGGCTGCAATGGTTGCATTGATAATGAACTCAACACCGGTGGCATTTGGAGCGGTTGGAACGCCAATATTCGGTGCCATGAGTACCATATCAGGTAATCTACAAGCAATTGGTGGAGACGCTACTGCTTTTCAAATGGTTTTAACGCAATGGGTTGCGATTGTTCACGGAATAGTAGGTACGTTCGTACCACTGTTGGCAGTCGTGTTGATGACAAAATTTTTCGGCAAAAACAAAAGCATTAAAGAAGGATTGCAAGTCGCTCCGTTTGCAATATTCGCTGGACTTTCCTTTACAATCCCTTATGTTGTGATTGCATCCTTGTTTGGACCGGAATTGCCTTCATTGGTAGGTGCGTTTATAGGATTAGGAATCGTGGTTTTTGCGGCTCAAAAAGGATTTTTGATGCCTAAACAGGATTGGGATTTTCCTTCAAAGGACACTTGGGAATCAGACTGGAGCTCAAATGAAGATTTAGGAGCGACCAAAGAATCCAACATGTCATTATTAATGGCATGGACACCCTATGCATTAATAGCGATTTTGTTAGTTGTTACGAGAATACCGGCACTAGGCTTAAAGGGGTTGCTTGCAGCTCAGAAAATTGTAGTACCAAATGTCATGGGTACCGGACTCAATTATGCACTTAGTTGGGCGTATTTACCAGGAATTATTCCTTTTACACTCGTTGCAATCTTTACACATTTTTTACATAAAATGGATATGGAAAGCGTTAAAACGGCATGGAAGAGCACATTTAAACAGATCAGCGGAGCAGCTATTGCACTGTTCGCCGGAATTGCGATGGTGCAATTGATGCTTAATTCAGGAGTTAACGGTGCGGGATTGGATAGTATGTTGACTGAGATGGCTAAAGCATTAGCTAGCGCTGCAGGAAAAGGCTATGTGTTTGTTGCTCCTTTCATTGGTGTTTTAGGGGCATTCATGTCAGGATCTAATACAGTTTCAAATATTTTGTTCTCTTCTCTACAATTTGAGACAGCAACAATCCTTGAATTGCCGCAGGTATTGATTGTTACACTTCAAGTTATTGGAGGCGGTATCGGAAATATGGTCTGCATCAATAACGTAGTAGCCGTTGCCGCCACAGTTGGCGTAATCGGAATGGAAGGGAAACTTATTCGAAGAAATGCAATCCCGATGGTTATTTATTCTTTGGCTGCGGCTTTGATTGTAGCTCTATTAATTATGAGTGGCGTCAATCCATTGCCTCTATAAAAATTAAAATTTAACCCTATCATCCAAACGATATCTGATTCTAGGTATCGTTTTTTTATGTCATAGAGATGGAATGGGTGTTGTTAATTTGACATCCTTTTCGACCGACTGAAACTGATATAAATTTTTTTTCGCTCAGCCTATTAATGGCAAGTCTGATTTTTTTCTCTGAAATCACATAGTATTTTTTGCAAAATTCTTCATAGATGGAACGCCTTCCTGTTCCTAGACCTCTTTCGGAACGGCTTTGTATTATTTTCATAACAAAATTTTCTAAATCTTCATCACTACCAGTTGATAAACATTCGTTTTTTTTCAAATGTGTTGGTAGGTTTTCGACTTTTAAAGCATCACTTGAAGTATGAGTCATATATTCGATAGTGTTTCTTAATTCCCTAATATTTCCCATCCAGTCATATTTTTCGCAGAACTGCGAAAAATTATGATCAATATCTCTTGAACAGTTGAAATTTTTGAGGAAATATTGTATTAGCTGAGGAATATCGGATTTGTGTTCTCGAAGGGGAGGTAGATCAATTTGGAAGACGTTGAGGCGATAGAATAGGTCTTCGCGGAAAATTTTTTTTTGTACCATCTCAAATAAGTTTTTGTTGGACGCTGCAATAATTCTTACATCTACAGGGATAATTGAATCGCCACCAATCCGCATAATCTCATTCTCTTGAAGGGCTCTTAACAATCTGGCTTGAAGATTGATAGGTAGATCCCCTACCTCATCAAGGAAAAGAGTGCCCTTATGAGCTTTTTCAAAAACACCCATTTTGCCTCCTTTTAATGCACCGGTGAAAGACCCTTCCTCATAGCCAAAAAGCTCGGATTCCAGAAGATTTTCGGGCAATGCCGCACAATTAACAGCAATAAATGGCTTGTATTTTCTGTCTGAATAATTATGGATAGATCCTGCGAAAAGCTCTTTGCCCGTTCCGCTTTCTCCGGTTAATAAAACTGTTGAAGAAGAGTTAGCAATTCTTTTGCAAATCTTAATGACATGAGCTATTTTTGGATGAGAGCCTTGAATAGCACTAAAAGTATATTTTGAATAATAGCCTTTTCCCATCAGCTTTGCATGAAGCTTTTGTTGAGTGGATAAAAGATCCTGATAAAATTTTAGGGAGATAAGTTTGCCAAAGCAAACATCTTCATAAATAATTTTTTTAACGTTAACGACCAATTTTTTCTGTTTATAATCTATTATTTCATCGTAGATTTCTTCATTTGTTGCTAAAATTTTTAAATAGGGATTTCTTTCAATGAGATGTTCGAGATAGTCCTGTTGAACAAATTCCTTTTGAACCTCCAATATTTCACTTGCTTTGCTATTTGCAAGTAATATGAGCCCTGTTTCATCACAAAGAATAACGCCATTGTCGAATTCATTGAGCACAACATCTAATTGCCCGGAAAGCATTTTTTTGTCGTATAACGTGCTTTTTAATCCTTTCCAATAAGTAGGTACAAGCGGCAGATATTTTTTGATGATTTTTTCTGAGAGCTTCCTATTAACATTGAGATAAGCAATAATATCCAAAACAGTCGATATTTCAAAAAGACGGTTTCCAATGTCGATGATTTCACTATCTAGATTGGGAAGATCTTCGAATTCGTTGGGAGTGATGATATAATCCACGGTTTTTATCGGTTTAAAACCTGGATAAAAAGGAAATAATCTTATATTTTTAATGCCTAAGCTATAAAGATCGGCCAAGGTTTCATTGGACATAAAACTATTGATATTGAAAACATAAGCGCTTTTTCCCTTATCTAATGCTAGTAATTTTTCAATTGATTGCCTAGAAATTGTTCTTTTCATCATTAGAATAGGCGCATCACATTTGATGTACTGAGTCATCTCAATGAGAATGCTAGGATCTGTATATAAGATGAGATCTGTTTCGTGTATAAATGGTTTATAAGACATGCGAGGCGTTAAATAATCAATCTCAAGTGTGTTCTCAAAGATATATTTTAATTCTTCGGTTAAGTAGTTTCCTATTTTATCCTCAATGACGAATAGTGTAATTTTTTTTCTCATAGAATGTTCCTCCGTTTACTGATACTATCATACCACTGATTTAATTTAATGGGAATAAAATAATTAAAAACTAATAAATATCCCATTTAAGCGTTGAAAAAAATTTAGCTCAAAATTGGCTTTATGAGAATAGGGAACGAACATATCAATATAAATGGAAGGTTAATTAATTGGCACGACAATTGCTAAAGATAATGAGTGAACGACATTAATTAATTTAAATCGGAGGTTAAAATGTTTAAAAATTTTTTGGAAGCTAAGGAGTATATTTTAGGTAAAGACATACAAATTATTGATTTTAAAATAGTTGATATGAGAGGAAGATGGCATCATCTGACAATCCCCGCATCAAGATTTGATGAAAAATTGATGAGGGAGGGCATTGGTTTTGACGCGTCTAGTTATGGATTTTTAACAGTTGAGAAATCAGATATGGTGTTTATCCCTGATTTATCCACTGCTTTTACGGCCCCTTTCTCTAAAATACCAACACTGACGATGATTGGCAATATATATGAAATAAAAAAAGAAAGAGAAAGATTCCAAGATGACCCTAGATATCTTGTTGAAAAAGCAAAAAAACTGATGATAGAAAAAGGTGTTGCGGATACGGCACTGATTGGACCGGAATTCGAATTTTACATTCTAGACCAAGTTTCTGTGAAGAATGACGTGAATCATATGGAAGTTTTTATTGATTCCAAGCAAGGGGAATGGAATGCAAGCCGAAAAGAGATAACAAATAAAGGGTTAAATATTTTTAGCCACAATAGTTATCATCTCGATAAACCCTATGATAGTAGCGCTGATTTTAGGGATCATGTTTCTTTATGTCTTGAAGAGAATAATATTCCTGTTAAATATCATCATTGTGAGAATGGAGGTCCAGGTCAAGTCGAGATAGAGGTGTGTCACGGAGATATTGTGGAAATGGCGGACCGTACCATGAAATTAAAATACATTTTACGTAGTTATGCCAATGAATATGGTAAAACAGTTACTTTTATGCCAAAACCGTTTAATGGTGAACCAGGAAATGGATTCCACATGCACCTACATCTTTTTAAAGACGGAAACCCGTTATTTTATGATGCAGAAGGTTATTCCGGCATGAGTCAGACGGCTTTATTTGCCATGGGAGGATTATTGAAGCATGCACCGGCGCTAATGCCTTTCACGAATCCTAGCACAAATTCTTATAAACGCTTAATTCCGGGATATGAGGCTCCGGTGAGTTTATGCTTTGCTACGGCTAACAGAAGCGCCGTCATCAGAATTCCGGCGTACGCCACTGACCCGATGGACAAAAGATTTGAAATCAGATTCCCGGATGCAACATGCAATCCTTATTACGCCTATTCAGCCGTTTTAATGGCAATGATTGACGGGATAGAAAACCGGATTGATCCGGTAAAGGAAGGATACGGTCCTTGCGATTTTAATCTTTATCATATGACAGAAGATCAAAAAATAAAAATCAAAGGACTTCCGGAAAATTTAATTGAAGCTGCAAAGGCACTAGAAAGTGATTATGATTTTTTGCTTCGCGGGAATGTTTTTAGTGAAACAATCATCAAAAATCAAATTTTAAAAATAACGAGTGATCACAGAAAAATCAATCAGATGCCTCATCCGGAGGAGTTTATGATGTATTATAATTTGTAGAAAAGAGCTATGTGAAAGTGTTGCTACTCTTGTCAAGGATAATCATCTATTATATACTGATTGTAGATGTAAAAAAATTGATAGTATTCAGGAGGATCATATGTCTCTACAATTAGATGGAAAAGAACTTCAAAAGCTTCTGACTCATAAGTGGCAAAATGCTTGGGAAGCGATAGAAGGTAATGAATCACAAGAGGTATTCACTTTCAATGAAGGATATAAGAAATTTTTGGATAGAGGTAAAACTGAAAGAGAAGCAACCAAAGAAATTATTCGCATCGCCAAAGATAACGGATTTATACCCCTAGAATCCATTAGAAAAAACAGTGTTTCGATTGTACCGGGCATGAAAATTTACGCCGACAACAAGGGAAAAGGTGTGGCTTTATTTGTACTGGGAAAAGAAGACCTGGAAAAGGGAATGAATATTATAGGCTCACATCTCGATTCTCCACGCTTGGACTTAAAACAGCACCCTATCTATGAAGAAGCTGAATTCGCGATGCTCAAGACCCATTATTATGGCGGTGTCAAGAAGTATCAATGGGTAACATTGCCCCTTGCTTTGCATGGCGTGGTCATTGGAACCGATGGCGAAAGACATGATATTGTGATTGGTGAGGATGAACAAGACCCTGTATTTTTCATTACCGACCTTTTGCCACATTTAGCAAAAGACCAAATGGAGAAAAAAATGTCTGAAGGGATAACAGGAGAAGGACTCAATATTCTGTTTGGTAGCATTCCTTTTAAAGACAAGGACCTTAGTGAAAAGGTTAAATTGAACGTATTAAATATTTTACATGAAAAATATGGCATTAAAGAAATAGATTTTACGACAGCAGAATTCGAAGTAGTTCCTGCCGGACAAGCTAGGGATGTGGGAATTGACAGAAGCATGGTCGGTGGATATGGACAGGATGATAGTGCTTGTGCCTATACCTCGCTTAGAGCGATTCTGGAAATAGAGCTTCCTGAAAAAACTGCGGTTGCTTTGTTTGTCGACAAAGAAGAAATTGGGAGCGTGGGAAATACGGGTATGGAGTCAAGATTTTTTGAAAATATGATTTCAGAGATTTATGACTTGATGGATAACAACTATTCTGAATTGAAGGTTAGAAGGGCTCTAGCTCATTCAAATGTCTTGTCAGCGGATACATTGGCAGGATTTGATCCTAACTATCCCGAAGTCATGGATAAATTAAATGCTCCTTTTATCGGTAAAGGGATTACATTGGTTAAATATACCGGTTCTCGTGGTAAAAGTGGTAGCAATGACGCTAATGCCGAATACTTGAACAAAATAAGGACAATATTTGAAAAAAATAAGATAGTTTGGCAAATGGGAGAACTAGGAAAGGTCGATCAAGGTGGTGGCGGCACGATTGCTTACATGCTTGCGGCATATGGAATGGAGGTAGTTGATTGCGGAGTATCATTATTAAGCGTTCACGGCCCTTATGAAATTTCCAGTAAAATAGATATATTTATGACATACAAAGGATATCAAGCCTTTTATAATGAGGCTTAAGCCAATCAATACTTTCAAACATGTATTTAAATTACACACAAATGTATTTTGCCCATGTATTTGTATAAAAACCAATAAGTTCAATGTGTAAGCCATAGAAAAATTTTTCTCTTTTTCTTTAAAATCATCTTTACATTTGGTCAAAAAACAATATAATAATATATTTATATGAATTAATAAATATTGGCGTACGAATGTATTTGAGATACGCACATTTTGACAGATGGAGAAGAATACCATGAAAGGTTTACAGTTTGCACAAAGACTTAACAATTTAGAAGGAGAGGCTGCATTTTCAGTTCTAGCTAAGTCGAAAGAGCTCGAGGCGCAAGGAAGAAATATCATACATTTTGAAGTTGGAGAGCCGGATTTTCAGACTCCAAAGAATATTCGAGAAGCCGGTATAGCTGCAATTGAAAAAGGAATGACTTTTTACGCGCCCGCTCAAGGATATATGCCGTTTAGAGAAGCTATATCAAGACATGTAAAAAAATATAAAAATATTGATGCAACACCGGACAGGATTGTGGTTACACCCGGTGGCAAGTCTATGATTTTCTTTACCTTGATGAGCTTGGTTAATCCGGGCGATGAAGTCATATATCCAGATCCCGGGTATCCGGCTTATCGTTCCATGATTAAATTCACCGGAGGTATTCCGGTTCCGGTCGCTTTGGTAGAAGAGAATAATTTTAGATTTGATTTAGATGAGCTTGAATCAAAAATCACATCAAAAACAAAATTGATTATACTAAATTCTCCGGGAAATCCGACTGGAGGCGTCTTAACGCCATCGGATATAGACCGCATAGCTAATTTGATTGAGAAAAAAAGCATCTATGTTTTTTCGGACGAAATTTATGATCGCATCATTTATGAAGGAATCACAAAGTCGATAGGCTCAATTTCATCGGTGAAGGATCAGGTCATCGTTGCTGACAGTTTTTCAAAATCATATGCAATGACAGGTTGGCGTTTAGGATATGGCATTATGAATTCTGAGCTGGCTCAAAAAATGACACTTATGCAAATTAATTGCAATTCATGCACGGCAACCTTTACGCAGTTAGCCGGAATCGAGGCGCTCAATGGACCACAAGATGTTGTCGAAAATATGCGTCTTGAGTTCATGAAACGTAGGGATGCAGTGGTGGAGGGGTTGAATTCCATTCGTGGGTTTAGTTGTATGAAAACAGCCGGAGCTTTTTATGCCTTTCCAAATGTGAAATCTTCTGGATTTGAAAGCGGAGATCTTGCGGACATTATTTTACAAGAATCAGGTGTTGCATTGCTTGATGGAGCAGGTTTTGGAGATCAAGGCAAAGGCTATTTAAGAATATCTTATGCAAGTTCAATGGAAAATATTTATGAGGCGCTTAATCGCATTGATATGTTGATGATTCGTCTTTTCAAAAAGACAACAGCTGTTTAGAAAAATTGTATTTTATAGCCCGGAATACTGGACTAATATCCAAGTTTCCGGGCTTTTTGACGGTAAGATCAGCACTTATTTTGCCCGCCCTTATTAAAACATGATATAATAAATCAAATAAAAATTGTGAGGGGTGTTTTAGATGCAGAATATGACGAAAATTCCAAGAAAGATTTATGAAAAAGAGTTACTTGAGTGCCAGATTGAACTGGTTAAGCTGCAAAAGTGGATTATCGAAAAAAATCTAAAGCTAGTAGTCATTTTTGAGGGAAGAGATGCCGCAGGCAAGGGTGGCACCATTCAGAGAATTACGCAGCATCTAAATCCAAGACATTGTAAAATAGCGGCTTTGCCGACACCTACAGATAAAGAGAAGACCCAGTGGTATTTTCAAAGGTATGTAGCGCATCTTCCTTCAGCCGGAGAAATGGTTATGTTCGATAGAAGCTGGTATAACAGAGCCGGGGTAGAGCGCGTAATGGGGTTTTGCTCGGACGATGAATACTGGGAGTTTTTAAGAGCAGTTCCGCAGTTTGAAAACATGCTAATTAAATCAGGCATTATTCTTATCAAGTACTGGTTTTCAGTTAGTGATGAAGAACAGGAAAAAAGATTTAAAGATCGGATTAATGATCCGACTAAGAGATGGAAACTCAGTGATATGGATATGGAGTCAAGAAGAAGATGGAATGAATATTCCAAAGCGAAGGATCTTATGTTTCAGCATACTGATGTCCCATACTCTCCTTGGTATGTGGTGGAGTCAGATATTAAGCGAAATGCACGGATCAATTGCATGACGCATTTGTTAAACCAGATTGATTATAAGGAATTAAAACCAAGAGAGATTAAATTACCGAGTAAGCAAGAAGATAATGATTATGTGCGCACGCCTTACGATCGACAAAAGATAGTGCCGGATGTGGCGAGCAGAATGGCTTTTAAACATACAAACAAGGATAAAAAAGATTGAGGAGATGAAATAATGTATTTAGAAACAGAAAGATTATTGTTGGTTCCTTTAAGCCTTGAAGAACTAAGAAGAGCTGTTGAAAGCAAGATGCAATTAGCAGAAGAGCTAGGGTATCAACTCTTCTCAGATGAGTTGGATGAAAAAATGAAACAGATTTACGAGACGAAAATAACTAAAATTGAAAAAGACCCTGAGCACTATTTGTTCTATACGTTTTGGCAGCTCGTACTAAAAGAAGAAAGGATTATTATTGGCGAGGTTGGTTTTAAAGGCTTAACAGAAGAGAGTGGCGTGATAGAAGTTGGATTTGGAACTGAAGAAAGATTCAGAAACAAAGGTTATATGACAGAGGCCTTGAGTGAATTGATTAAATGGGCTTTTAATCAGAAAAAGGTAGCGATAACAAAAATAACGGCTTCGACCCTTTCTGATAATCTCCCCTCTCAGAAGGTACTTCAAAAAGCAGGGTTGAAGTTTTCACATGAGGAAGGAAATATGCTCTTGTGGAATGTAGAAAAAATGTGAGTCAGCTTAGGCTGACTCACATTTTTTCTACAATGGAATAATCGGTGATATAACCTAGCTTTTCCTTAATGTCTCCCGCTATCGTCTCATCCGTGATAAAAGTTAAAATATCAGCCGTACGCAACTCGAAATCACCTGTTGGAATGATATCTTTGTTTTCGCGATTAATATTCACAATCAAGCATTTTCTAGGCCATTTTATATCGCGGATTTTGGAATGGTCAGCTAGCGAGTGGAGTGCGATGGTTTTTTCTATTAATATCTTTGCTTTTTCATTAGCGATATATTTTGTATCGCTGCTTTTGGTCACCCTTTCTAGAAAAGTGTCATAAATAGGCGGGCAGTTAAAAAATTCAGGAATTAAGTGTGAAATAATAACTACAATTGTAACCGGTAAAAAATGAGTAAATGAACCCGTCATTTCACAAATCAATAGGCTACTGGTGATAGGAGCCCTAACAATTGCAGTCAGTAGTCCGGCCATTGAGAAAATAACCATGTTTTGAATATATAGGTTTTCCATATTGAAAAACAAACTGAGAAATTGTCCATAAATCGAACCGGTCAAAGCACCTATAACGAGAATAGGAAGAAAGATTCCTCCGGGAGCACCTGTTCCGTAAGATAGCAATGAAAAAATGAATTTTACCAGCAAAATGAGTAATAGAAACTTAATACCGTAATCCAGATGTACAATGGGTTCAATAATGTGGTGACCACCTCTTGTGACTTCAGGCAAGAAGACAACCAATAATCCGGAAAGGATAAAAACGGGAAATATTTTGTAATTTTTATGGATAAGCCGGTTGCTAGAGAAAAAATTAAGTGATTTAACGATGAGACGGTTGTAAAGAACGCCAAATAATCCTAAAATAACGCCGAGTACAATGATGAAACCATAATAGTGTAAGGGAAGAGAATCAACAATATCAAAGTCTAATACCGGACTTGAACCATAAAATGATTCGGAGACAAATTCAGCACTGATGGTTGTCGCTAAAACCGTAATTACAATGAAAGGCGAAAAATTTTTATGAAGCTCTTCCAAAGCGAATATAACGCCTGCGAGAGGAGCATTAAAGGCTGCAGCAAGGCCTGCACCTGCACCGCCGGTGACATAATATTTTTTTTCAAAATTTTCTCTTTTAAATAATTCGGAAAATCCTTTTCCGACAGCCGCTCCTATTTGAATAGACGGGCCTTCTCTACCTAGAGACAATCCTGCACCTGCTGATAAAATACCCCCCAAAAACTTAAAAATCAGAATATTTTTCCAAGGCATTTTCATGATACGGAAAATATACCCTTTAACTTGAGGAATACCGCTACCCGAAGAAAAAGGTTCATATGCTATGATTTTTTTTACGAGATAAGCACAGAGAATCAAGACAAAAAAGGTCAATAAAACAGACATTGGGTTTGTCCAATAGATAAAGACATATTGATCAAACCATTTTGCTGCAAAATCAAGCAAAAAACGGTAAGCTGAAACGAATAGACCTACAAAGACACCAAGAACTAGACATTGACCTATAATTAAGGTTTTAGCGCCGTATAAATGATTTATGATTGTTGAGGCTGTATTGTGATTAGTATCCTTCAATTAATCACTTCCTTGTGGTTATTTTTTTGTCACACTAGAATAATAATACAAAATCTGAGGAATATCAACAAAACATAACTATTTATAGACACACATTTAATCTTTTTTTAATCATATAGAAAAATATTTGCTGTTATAATGAAATAAAGGATTATCTATAAGAAAATAAGGAGGAAAACAAATGATTATCACAACAACCCCATCGATTGAGGGTAAAGAAGTACTCGCTTACAAAGGTATTGTTTTTGGAGAAGTGGTGGCAGGAATTGATTTTATCAAAGATTTTGCCGCTGGACTTAGCAATTTTTTTGGAGGAAGGTCAGGCTCTTATGAGGGTGAATTAATTCAGGCCAGAGAAAATGCCATTAAAGAAATGGAAAAACGAGCCATAAAGCTTGGCGCAAATGCGGTTGTGGGCGTAGATCTAGATTATGAGGTTCTAGGACAAGCCAATAACATGATTATGGTAACAGCGTCCGGAACGGCAATCGTGATCAGAGAGTAAAGATTAATGAAAAATATTATCAAATGATGTTGACAATCAAAATCAGCTGTGGTATTCTTTTACTAAGACCAAGACAAAACGTTAATTCATAACAACCCTCTTAAAGATATTAGAACCATAATTAACACTAAAACAGAAGCTTTCCCCAGAGCTTCTGTTTTTTTGATTTTTGTAATGGAACCGAGAATAGTTTAAAAATCTCAAAACCTGAAAATCTCATGGAAAACTGCGTTCAATGATGATATAATGAAAATGTTTTTGAGAGTGTTTAGTAAAAGTAGATAATCGAGGTATAAAATGAAAAATATTATGATACAGGGAACAAGTTCTGATTCTGGAAAAAGTTATATTACAACGGCACTATGTCGTGTCTTATCCAACAGAGGCTATAGGGTAGCACCGTTCAAATCACAAAATATGTCTAATAATTCCTATGCCACTCAGGATGGTCTCGAGATATCAAGAGCTCAAGGCGTACAGGCTGAAGCTGCTAGAGCAGTACCCACTGTATATATGAATCCGATTTTGTTGAAACCAACGCGTGATACGGAAAGCGAGGTTGTACTATTTGGCAAGGTGTTTAATAAGTACTCTGGATTTAGTTATAGAGAAAACTTTGCTTTGAATCAAGGGGTGCAAGCCATAAAAGAGGCTATAGATAAGCTTTCTGTTGATTATGAAGCGCTTGTAATAGAAGGAGCTGGATCACCGGCGGAAGTGAATCTGAATGATAAGGAAATTGTTAATATGCGTGTTGCAGAATTAGCAAACGCCGGTGTGATATTAGTGACGGATATAGATAGAGGAGGCTCTTTTGCCAGTGTGGTTGGAACCCTTGAATTATTAAAAGAACATCGCCACCGATTTAAAGGTGTCATTTTCAATAAGTTCAGAGGGGATGTCCGTCTTTTGCAAGACGGATTGGATTGGCTTGAACAACGATACGACATTAAAGTTTTAGGCGTGATGCCCTATTTTAATGATATATATATTGAAACAGAAGACGCTCAAAGTAAACAGCTGCTTTTTCAATATGAGGTTGCAAATCCGATAGATATTGCAGTTATCCATCTGGAAAGAGTAAGTAATAATACTGATGTTGAACCATTTATTCATGAACCTGACGTCAGTGTCAGAATTGTTAAAGACCCAAAAGAATTTGGCAATCCGGATGCCGTCATTATACCGGGAACAAAAAGTACGATTGAAGATCTACAATCACTTATAAATACAGGGATGAATAATAAATTAATAGAATATAATCTAAGAGGTGGCATTATCGCAGGCATTTGCGGAGGATATCAAATCCTTGGCCGAGTGATTACAGACCCTTTAATGGTAGATAATGCTCATTCAATAGAAGTAAAAGGATTAAACATACTTCCTGTCAGCACTACTTTTTCAGGCGTAAAAACGGTTAGACAGATTAAGGGAACGACAAGTGCAACCTTTATAAAGTCACCCATCATTGGTTATGAAATTCATCTGGGAAAAACAGATATAGAACTGGGCGCAACCTCTTTTTCTATCCTAGAGGATCAAACAGAAGATGGATGCAGTCTTGATGAAGGAAGAGTTTTTGGAACTTATCTTCACAATATTTTTCACAACGATGTCTTTAGAAACCATTGGCTCAATAAAATTAGAAATAAAAGAAATATGGCAGAACAAAAACCAATAGATACTTACAAGATTAAAGAAGAATCCTACCAAAAGCTTGCGAAAAGAGCAGAAGAATATCTGGATATAGAATACATAATAAAATTGATGAATAATGAGGTTTGACAATGATTAAGCTTGCAATTGCTTTGATGCTTGACCTAATGCTTGGTGACAGATGTTTTTATAGACATCCGGTTATTCTTATTGGTCATGCTATCTCTTATTTTGAGAAAAAGTTTTATGCCTTGTCAAATAAAAAATTAGGGGGTCTATTTCTTCTGATTTCTTCATTAGCCTCGGTAGCTTTTACGGTAACGGTTATTGAATTTGTTTTTTCTTTTAATAAGTGGGTCGAATTTTTGGTGTCGCTTTATTTCATGTATTTGATTCCGTCTGCAAAAACACTTCAAATGTTGACTAATGAAGTTAGAAAAACACTTGAAGCGAATGATATCGAGGGTGCCAGAAAAAAGTTATCTTATCTAGTGGGCCGAGATACTATGGTGCTTGACGAGGAAGGTATTTCACGCGCTACTGTAGAGACGATTGCAGAAAATACGGTGGATGGATTGATTGCTCCCGTATTCTATATCATCATTGGACAGTTTTTTGGCTATGGTTTGTTGTTTGGATATTTATATAAGACAGTCAATACACTGGATTCAATGGTAGGTTATAAAAATAAAAAATATATTGATTTTGGTTATTTTTCGGCTAAAACAGATGATGTTTTAAATTTTATTCCGGCTAGAATAGGAAGTTTAATCATGATTGGATCAGGATTTTTATTAAGATATGACTGGAAGCATGCTTTGAAAATATTCATGCGAGATCGCAAAAATCATAGCAGTCCAAATTCAGCACATCCTGAAAGTGTTGTTGCTGGGCTTTTGAATATATGTTTAGGCGGTAGTAGCCGTTATTTTGGAAATGTGGTCGAAAAACCATACATTGGAGAAGCTAATAGAAAAATACAGCCTAAAGATATTGATTTTACAAATAATATTCTTATAGCAACTGATTTTATTTTAATTGGAATTGTGCTTGTGGGAGGCTTGATATGTTGAATAGAATGCATGGGGCAAATCCTGAAAAAATATATGCTGACCTTGGAATTAAAATGCCTGAGCGTATCATTGATTTTAGTACAAATACAAATGTAGTTCCTTTTAAATCATTTGAGCCGATGGAAATTCAATCTCTGGTTTCATCGTACCCCGATGATGAATGTCTAGAGCTAAAATCAATTATTTCTCAAAGAGAAAATTGTGAGATCAATCGGATAATGGTTTGTAACGGCACCAACGAATTTATTTATTTAATAGCTTCATTAAAACAATACAAGAGAGTGGCTTTGCTTCACCCGCTATATTCTGAATATGAGAGAGCGCTGAAGGCCTATAATAGAGAAATCCTTCATTTATATTCAGAGGAAGAGATAGGTCATCTTACTGATGTTAATTTGTTATATATATGCAATCCAAACAATCCTACGGGAAAAAATATGAGCGAACAGAAAATAAGAGAAATTATTCATTTATGCAAGAAAAAGCGAATAGACGTTGTCATTGATGAAGCCTATTCTTTTTTTCTGCAAAATGAAAATAATACGGGCCGTCTGATTGAGGGCTATAATAATCTATATATTATGAAATCTTTAACAAAGATTTACAATCTTTCAGGTATAAGAATTGGATATATCTTATCTTCAAAGGAAAAAATTGAAGCCCTGCATGTCGTTCAACCTACTTGGAGCGTCAATGCGCTAGCTCAAAAGCTTGCTATGATGTATTTAAAAGAGGAGGATTATCTAATGCAAACCAAGGCATATTATCGTAATGAGTACAAATGGTTTGTAGCTGCTATTCATTCAATTGGTTACGAGACAACGCCTTCAGACACTAATTTTTTTCTTATGAAGGTCAAAAACGACGAAGCCTTTATATTGGGGATGTTAAAAAAAGGTATTGTGGTAAGACATACTAGAAATTTCAAGACATTGTCAGGAAAATATGTTAGAATAGCTATAAAAACACGAGAAGAAAATGAAATTTTTATAGAGGCTTTAAAAGGACTATGATTGACAATAAATTAACAATATGTTATTATTTTAACAAAGTAATCGTTGAAGTTAATGGAGGCAATCATGAAAGTACATGAAATAAGAGAGTTGTTGAATGCTAAGCTGTATGTCGGCGAGGGGCTTTTAGATAAAGAGATTATTGGCGCATATGCATCGGATTTGATGAGTGATGTTTTGGCTTCAAATTATTTGGATGAAAAAGCGGTTTTAGTATCGGGTCTAAACAATGTCCAGTTGATAAGAACGGCTGAAATGTTAGATTTATCCGTAATCGTCTTAGTCAGAGGCAAAACCCCCCATCCGGAGGTGGTCGAAATGGCAAGAGAGAACGGAATAGCACTGATGACAACAACCCTCAATATGTATAATTCTTGTGGAATATTGTATGCTCAAGGAGTGAAGGGTTTTAGCAATGAGAGAGCTGATTAAACGATATGTGTTTCAGGTTCAGGCAAACGATTTCGATAATGCGGGAGCTGCATCTAGCACCATAAAAAGAAACTTGAAGACAATAGCTATAAATCCAAGTATTGTAAGGAAAGTAGCGGTGGCTTCTTATGAGGCGGAGATAAATATTATTATCCATTCAAATGGCGGCGAGATGGTGCTTGAAATTTACGAAGATATGATTTCAATTAAAGCCAATGATAAAGGTCCTGGCATCCAGGATGTCGATTTAGCGATGTCAGAAGGGTTTTCTACTGCATCCAATGCGGCAAGAGAATTGGGCTTTGGAGCGGGCATGGGTCTTCCTAACATAAAAAAATATTCTGATAATTTTAAGATTACTTCAAATGAAAAAGGAACCCGACTAACGATAGATATTATGATTGAATAGAGGTGGAAGATTTGCAGAGAGCTTTTGATTTAGACGTTGATAATTGTAAAGGTTGTACCAACTGTATGAGAAAATGCCCGACTGAAGCCATTAGAGTAGTAAATAATAAAGCAATCATCAATGACGATAAGTGTATCCACTGTGGAGAATGTATTAGAGTTTGTCCATATAATGCCTATCATGCCATTTCAGATAAGATTCAAAAGATTAACAAAGAAAAATTTTCCGTGGCTATTCCATCTATTGCAGTTTACGGCCAATTTCATTTAGGAACTGAAGTCTGTAAGATTCATCATGCCTTATTGGCACTAGGCTTTGATTATGTCTATGATGAGACTTGGGGAGCGGAATTAGCTGCAAAAGCACTCATGAAAAAATTGAATGAAAGCAAGACGCCGAAGCCTGCCATTAATTCCAATTGCCCTGCGGTTGTTCGACTAATTAAGGTAAAATATCCTTCTTTAATGGACCATATTCTTGAAATTCAAACGCCGATGGAGATTTCAGCTATACTTGCCAGAAGAAAAATCAAAGAGATTTTTGGCTTGGAAGGCAATGAAATAGAGGTCTATTATATATCGCCTTGTCCGGCTAAATCGATTAGTGTTCATCGTCCAATTGGAACAAATCATTCAAATATCAATAAAATTATTTCTTTAAAGGAAATATACGGTGATTTAGTCAGAGAAATGAAAATCAAAAAGGAATTATGTACATCCACCCCTTCTAAAACAGGATTAAAATGGGTTCTGTCCGGGGGACAGTGTGAAGCTGCATGTATAGAAAACAGTATCGCCGTATCCGGACTTGAAAATGTGATGAATATTCTTGATGAAATTGAAATTGGAAAACTGGACCACATTGATTTTATTGAATTAATGTCATGTAACGAGAGCTGTGTGGGAGGTCCATTCAATTTTGAGAATCCCTTTGTAGCTAAGAATAATATAAATTACATTATTAAAAACACAGAAAATTCTCTTATTCTTAATGATGATTTGGATAAATTTGAGCAACTATATGATGAGGGGTTCTTTGACTCGGACATTAAACTAATCAGAGATCATCAGAGTCACCATACAAGTCTCAAAGAAGCAATAAAAAAACTTGAAGAAGTGGAAAAAGTGTATCATAGCTTACCGAAGCTTGACTGTGGATCATGTGGAGCACCAACTTGCAGGGCATTAGCAGAGGATATAATTGACGGACTGAAAACAATAGACGAGTGTGTTATATTAAAGGTAAAAAATAACGGGAGCAAATCATAATGAAAATAAGTGAAATAAGAGAAACACTGAAGTTAACTGACGCAATAGCATGTAAATCGGATAATGAGGTACAAGGTGTTTACATAGGCGATTTATTAAGTCTAGTTATGGCAAAAGCAAAGCCGGCAGATTTATGGCTTACGATACAGACGCATATCAATATAATTGCTGTGGCCGATTTGATTGAAATAAGTGGTATTGTGATCTTGGAAGACATGGCCATAGATGAAGACACCTTGCAAAAGGCTGTTGAAATAGGAATTCCTATTTTCAGAACAAAATTATCGGCTTATGAAATGGCTTGCCAGCTACATGACTTAGGGCTGTGATGAAGTTTTATTATGATTTTCACATTCATTCAGACCTTTCTCCTTGTGCCGATGGTGAGATGACGCCAAACAATATTGTAAAAATGGCTAAACTTAAAGAATTAAACATTATTTCCGTAACAGACCATAATGCAATCGACAATTTTCCGGCACTAGAAAAAGTAGCTTATCAAGAAGGGTTGTATATTTTGCCTGGGATCGAAATTACTGCCAGAGAAAATGTTCACTTGCTCGCTTATTTCAGAGAATATGAAGAGGCTAAAGGTGTCGCTGATATTATATACGCGCATCTTCCAAACATAAAAAATAAACCTTCTATCTTTGGAGAACAAAATATTTATGATGAAAACGACGTCAAAACGGACCACTTGGAGAAGTTACTGATAAATGCAACGGATTTATCGATTAAAGAAATTACATCTTTAGTCTCCGGAGCTAATGGCATTTTGATTCCGGCACATGTTGATAAAATATCTTATGGCATAATTGGGGTACTTGGATTTATACCAAAAGCCTACTCTTTTAGATATATCGAAGTGTTTAACAAAAAAATGACTGAGGATGGTCTTGAACAGTATGAAATATTGCATAACTCTGATGCACACAAGCTAGCGGATATATCTGAAGCCGAAAATTTTCTAGAGGGAAATGACATTGAGGATATAATGAAAAAGCTAGGTCTATAAAAAAGGAATTCGTTAGTTCCTTTTTTTATTAAAAAAAATTAAGGAGAGCCATCCAACTCTGTCATTAAGAGGATCATTGGGTTAAACTTAACAAAATGAAAGAATTATCATTGCATATACTTGATATTGCGCAAAATTCAATTGAAGCGAACGCTACATTAATAGAAATAAATATAAATGAAGATATCCTAAACAATAAACTGAGTATTGTGATTCATGATAATGGCCACGGCATGACAGAAATTGAAACTGAAAGGGCAATTAATCCTTTTTATACGAGCCGATTGACCAGAAAAATTGGATTAGGTATCCCATTGCTTAAAAGCGCAGCTGAAAGATGCAAGGGTTCCTTTACCATTCAATCAACTCTTCATGTTGGGACCATAGTTAGTTGCGAATTCGAATACAATCATATCGATCGTGCACCAATCGGAAAAATTGAAGACACCTTATTGGTCTTGCTTAATAGTGCGGAAAAGGTTGATATCCATTATACGCACAAGTACAATAATCAGGTATTTCAATTTGACACGAGGGAAATAAAGAAAATTATGGAGGGCACATCGCTTGCTAATCCTGATGTTCTTATGTGGATCAAGGAATACATCAAGGATCATATTGTTGCAATAAAAAGTAATGCTTAATGCGTAAATTAGTTAACATATTTTTTAGATATATGATATAATTGATTGTCTAATTCTGTATACAATAAACATAGCCAGTATGAAACTAATAAACAAGAGGTGATTTTTTTAATGAGCAAGGTAGGGTTAACGTTTAAAGGCGGTATTCATCCACCGCATTTTAAAGGACAGACAGAACATAAAGCCATTGAAGCAGCTCCTGTTCCAAAGGTTGTTGTCATTCCTTTAGTTCAACACATAGGCGCTCCGTGCGAAGCATTGGTGAGTAAAGGCGATCAAGTGAAAGTAGGACAAAAAATCGGAGAATCAAAAGGATTTGTTTCAGCGCCGATACACGCCAGCGTCTCAGGAAAGGTAGTAAAAATAGAAGCAAGACCGACACCGTCTGGGTCTAGGATTAATAGTATTATTATTGAGACGGATGGGGAACAAACAATCGATGAAAGTGTCAAACCAAGGGGAAGTCTTGACAGCTTGTCACCGAATGATATTAAAGCCATTATAAAAGATAGTGGTATCACAGGTATGGGTGGTGCCGGATTTCCTACACATGTAAAATTGAGTCCTCCCCAGGAAAAAAACATTGATATCGTCATTATCAATGGGGCAGAATGCGAGCCTTATTTAACCTCCGACCATCGTATAATGCTTGAAATGCCTGAAAAAGTTTTGTTTGGTACAAAAGCCGTCATGAAAGTCTTGGGTGTTAAAAAAGGAATTATTGGAATCGAGGCTAATAAACCTGATGCCATTGAAACGATGAAAAAAGCGGCAGAAAATGAGCCGGAAATAGAAGTTGTACAGCTTCAGACGAAGTACCCGCAAGGTGGAGAAAAAAGTCTAATTTATGCTGTGACAAAGCGCGAAGTACCTTCCGGTGGCTTGCCGATGGACGTGGGTGCTGTGGTTCAAAATATTGGTACGGTTGTGGCAATAAGTGATGCTATCCAAATAGGAATGCCGGTCGTTGAAAGAGTGGTTACAATTACGGGAAGCGCTGTAAAAGAACCTAAGAATTTAATGGTGAAAATAGGCACAAGCTTCAGAGATGTGATTGAATATTGTGGTGGTTATTCCGAACATCCCGCAAAATTAATTAATGGCGGTCCGATGATGGGAATTGCTCAATATTCAGACGACGTGCCAGTTATTAAAGGGACTTCCGGAATACTGATTCTTAATGAGGATGATGCTAAAACGCCTGAAGCTTCAAATTGTATTAGATGTGCAAAATGTGTTGATATTTGCCCAAGTGGATTACAGCCTCTTACAATTAGCAAGTTTTCACTTTTAGGAAAATTTGAAGAAGCTGAAGCTTTTAATGCGATGGACTGCATCGAATGCGGATCTTGTTCTTTTGTATGTCCTTCGAAGAGACCATTGGTTGATTCTATCCGAATAGCAAAAAAAGAAATCTTAGCTAAAAGAAAAAAGTAGAGGGGAGGCAGTAAGATTTATGGAAAATAAAATGATAGCATCTTCATCACCGCATATTCGTTCAACAGATACGACGACATCGGTTATGCTTGATGTATTGATAGCACTAATACCCGCTTTAATTGCCAGCATGTATTACTTTGGTTTTAAAGCTATGCTCGTAGTAGCTTTGTCAGTGGGCTCAGCGGTAGGTACAGAAGCAGCTATTCAAAAGCTTACAAAAAAGAGAGTCACCATCAATGACTTAAGCGCAGTGGTTACAGGCTTATTATTGGCATTTAATTTACCGGTTTCCGTTCCTTGGTGGATACCAGTCATAGGTTCGGCTGTGGCTATAGCCATTGGCAAACAGGTTTTTGGAGGCCTAGGCAATAACTTTATTAACCCCGCTTTAGCCGGACGTGCTTTTTTAGTAGCTTCATGGCCGGTTGAAATGACCTTCTGGACGACTCCGGGTGCACTTACTGATACAATTGCCGCGGCAACGCCATTGGCTATGCTGAAGACATCTTCTCCAGCTTTGTCTCCATTATCCGATGTTTTTTTAGGTAGAATACCGGGCTGTTTAGGTGAGACTTCAGCTATTCTTTTGCTCTTAGGTGGCGCATATTTGATTTATAAAAAAGTAATTTCTTGGCGGATTCCGGGAACTTATATCGCAACGGTAGCTATCATAGCCCTAATAACCAACGGATTTGACTTTACGGGGATGGCTTACCATGTTTTTGGAGGAGGATTGATGATTGGCGCTATTTTTATGGCAACTGATTATTCTTCTAGCCCAGTGACACCTAAAGGTAAAATCATTTTTGGCATAGGCGCCGGAGTTCTGACTATGCTGATTAGATTATATAGTAGCTCCGCTGAAGGGGTTTCATATTCCATATTATTTATGAATGTAGCAACACCGTTAATTGAAAAATATACCGCTCCAAGAGTATTTGGTACTGGGGGTGTAAAAAAATGAAAAATGAAATTGTTCGATTAGGAATAATACTCTTTTTAATTACAGCTATAGCTGCAGGCATACTAGCTGTATCAAATGATATTACAGCCGAGATTATTGTAAAGACCGAAGAGGAAGCGAGTTCAGGACCAGAGGTAGCCGGAGCTGTGATTCCCGGAGCAGTGAAATTTGAAGCGTTAGACGCTGAAATTATTTCGAAAATTGCGGCAGCCAACGAAAAATTTGTAGATGCTAAAATTGTGCTTGATTCTGCTGGAAAGCAGCTAGGATATGCTATCAGAACATTGAGCGTAGTGCCTGGGTACGGCGGAGATATGGAATTGTATGTGGGTCTGTCTATGGATGGCAAGCTTGAAGGAATCAAGGTTTTAGCGCTCCAAGAAACACCTGGTTTAGGAACTAATGTTGAAAAGAAATCATTCCAGGACCAATTTGTTGGAAAGACGTCAGATATGGTATTGCAAGTGGTAAAAGTTCCTTCATCCAATGAGAATGAAATCAATGCACTTGCAGGCGCTACTTTTTCAACTCTTTCATTTACAAGTGCTGTCAATAATGCCATGTCTATATACGAAAACTTTATAAAGCAAGGATCAGATGCTTCTGAAATCGAAGCTGAAAAGGAATTAACTGAAGCCGAAATGGCGGCACTATTGGTGCCGAATGGTTTTAGCTTTGAAGCGGTGGATAGTGCTTTGCTTGAAACCATAAAATTGACAAACGAGAAATTTATAAATCTTCAAATGGTTAAAGATGAAGCTGGGAATCACGTAGGATATGCGATTTCTACACTGAGCCAATCAAAAGGCTATAATGGAGATATGGAAATTACCGTTGGCATTGACTTATCTGATTTGATTACCGGAATAATGGTTGATAAAACAAATGAAACCCCGGGGTTAGGGACGAAAGTTGGAGAAAAGGAATTTAAGGGTCAATTTATTGGAAAAGAGTCGTCTAATCAATTTAAGATTGTATTAAACAATGCATTTTCTGATGAAGAAATTGACACGGTTGCAGGAGCGACAATGTCATCTAATTCTTTTACGAGTGCTGTCAACAATGCCTTGTCAATCTATGCTGAATTTATAAAAAAATAAGGAGGGTGAGATATGGATTATTTAAAAATATTTAAAAACGGTTTAGTGGATGAAAACCCTACCTTTGCTCAATTGCTAGGCATGTGTCCGACTCTTGCCGTTACGACTTCGGCAATTAATGGAATGGGCATGGGTCTTGCAACAACAACGGTTTTAATTGGGTCAAATCTTGCAATATCTTTATTGAGAAAGGTAATACCTGATAAAATTAGGATTCCGGCTTTTGTGGTTGTCATTGCAACCTTTGTTACAATCATTGATATGTTTATGCATGCCTATGCCTTTGATTTGTACAAATCATTGGGTTTGTTTATCCCTCTAATAGTTGTAAACTGTTTGATTTTGGGAAGGGCGGAGGCCTATGCTTCTAAAAATTCTATTGTTCCTTCCATTGTGGATGCAGTCGGTATGGGTTTGGGTTTCACGATTGCTTTGACTGTTCTGGGTGCGATTCGAGAAATTTTGGGAGCAGGAAGCATTTTTGGATTCAATATGCTGGGTGAAGCTTTTAAACCGGTATTGGTTATGATATTACCGCCGGGAGCGTTTCTTGCTTTGGGACTGTTGATCGGACTGGTCAATGTGATTTCCAAAAAGAAACCAGCCTAAATGGGAGGTAAATAGATGGGATTGTTTAGTATATTTATGGGCGCGGCACTAGTTAACAATTATGTGCTGTCAAAATTTTTAGGAATCTGTCCTTTTTTGGGAGTTTCTAAAAAAGTAGACACTTCATTGGGTATGGGCATAGCGGTAACTTTTGTTATGACGCTAGCCTCAATCATTACATATCTTGTACAAGTTGCGGTTCTCGAACGATTGGGACTGCAATATCTTCAGACCATAGCCTTTATTTTGGTCATAGCCGCTTTAGTTCAGTTTGTAGAAATGTTTTTAAAGAAGTCAAGTCCTTCGTTATATGAAGCGCTAGGTGTTTATCTTCCTTTGATTACAACGAATTGTGCGGTTTTAGGTTTAGCGATTATCAATATTCAGGAAGGCTATAATCTTCTTGAAACCATTGTGAATTCTTTAGGAGCAGCCATAGGATTTACAGTAGCCATTGTGCTGTTTGCAGGAATTAGAGAAAGACTCGAAACAGCAGATGTACCTGAAGCTTTAAAAGGATTTCCGATAGCTCTGATAACCGCGGGTTTGATGTCTATTGCCTTTTTAGGTTTTTCAGGTTTGTCATTATAGGAGGTACGCGAGATGAATGTATTAAAAGCAGTGGGAGCACTCGGAGCATTGGGGCTTGCTTTTGGAGTGATTTTGGCTTTCGCGTCAAAAGTGTTTCATGTAGTGGTTGATCCGAAAATTACACAAGTAAGAGAAGCATTGCCGGGAGCCAATTGCGGTGCATGTGGTCTACCGGGATGTGACGCATTAGCCAAAGCGATTGCAGCAGGAGACGCACCAATCACAGCCTGTCCGGTAGGTGGTGCATCAACGGTCGAGGCTATCAGCAAAATTATGGGTATTGAGGCATACGCCGGTGAAAAAATGGTGGCGCGTGTTTTATGTAAAGGAAATTATGACAGAACCAATAAAAAATATATTTATCAAGGGATTATGGATTGTAAGGCTTCGGCAATGATTCAAGGCGGAGATAAAGCTTGTGAATATGGCTGTTTGGGAAATGGTTCTTGTCAGGCTGTTTGTCCATTTGATGCAATTCATGTGGTGAATGGTGTTGCAGTTGTTGACCCGGAAAAATGTACAGCTTGCGGAAAATGCATTGTGGAATGTCCGAAACATATTATCGAGCTCGTTCCTTATAAGCAACAGGTTGTTGTAGATTGTTCAAATCATTTATTTGGAAAAGCGGTCAAGGATGATTGTAAGGTGGGTTGCATAGGATGCAAAATATGCGAAAAAGCATGCCCGTTCGATGCTATCCACGTTGTAGATAATATTGCCAGGATTGATTATGAAAAATGTACAAACTGCATGGTATGTGCTGAAAAATGCCCTACTAAGGCCATTACTGCATTACTTGAAGATAGAAAAAAAGCTTATATTTTACCGGATAAATGTATTGGTTGCACGATTTGTGCAAAGAATTGTCCAGTTCAGTGTATATCCGGAGAGCTTAAGCAATTACATGTAGTTGACGAAGAACATTGTATCGGATGCGGTGTCTGCTATGAAAAGTGCCCTAAGGATGCCATTATTATGAAATAGAAAGATAGGTTAACCGCCTTCCAAAATTAGGAAGGTGGTTTTTTATTATAAAGAATTTTTAGAAATTTGTTTAGTATTTATAAACTAATTACTTATATTAAAATATTAAGTTTAAAATAATCGAAAAATACAGGCTAAAAACATTCAAAACACTATGTTTCAAAGTGATTTACAATAATTAAAAAAATATCAAAAACACTATTGACTTTTCATGAAATAATGTTATATTTAGTATTGTTAAATTAAATGATTAGTTTTACTAAACTTATGATAGGGAGGATTGAAATGAAAACTGAACAATTGGGAAGACATATCCTTGTTGAATACTACAACTGTGACGAGGATATTTTAAATAATCATAAGCTCATTGAGAAATTAATGGTTGACGCTGCAAAAAAAGCAAAGGCAACAGTTGTTGAGAGTGTATTTCACATGTTTAATCCGTACGGAGTCAGTGGCGCCGTCGTTATATCCGAATCACATCTGACCATACACACGTGGCCTGAATTTGGATATGCGTCGGTGGACTTGTTTACTTGTGGCAGTCACGTAAATCCTTGGATTGCATTTGATTATTTGTTGGAAGGACTTAAGGCTGAGAAAAGTGAATCAACAGAGATTGCGAGAGGTATGGTTGACAAAATCAGAAGGTATTCAAATAAAGATTTAGGGAATATCACTTATAAGCCTGAAGAAGAGATAGCGTAGGAGACAAGCGATGGAATTATGGTTTACAGAAAAGCATGCTGATAATGTTAGGTTTAGCATTAGGATAAAAAAACAGCTACATAGTGAAAAGAGCGAGTTTCAGCAGATAGATGTTTTTGACACTTATGAGTTTGGAAAGATTCTAACGATTGACGGGATTGTGATGATTACAGAAAAAGATGAATTTGTTTATCATGAAATGATAGTACACGTACCCATGGCTTCAAATCCAAATATTAAGGATGTATTGGTCATAGGTGGAGGTGACGGAGGTACAGTAAGAGAACTGACTCGATATTCAAATATACAAAGAATTGATATGGTAGAAATTGACCAAGTGGTTGTTGAACTTTCGAAAGCATATTTCCAACAAACCTCTTGCAAGTTAGATGATAAAAGAGTGACATTATTTTATGAAGATGGCATTGAATTTATGAAAGATAAAAAGGATGTCTATGATCTAATCATTATTGATTCAACCGATCCCATTGGTCCTGGAGAAGGATTATTTACGGAAGAATTCTACAAAAATTGTTATTTTGCACTCAAAAAAAACGGTATCATGGTGAATCAAAACGAAAGCCCTTATTACGACAAAGAAAAAAGAGAATTTATTCGTGCAAACAAAAAAATCAGAAAAATATTTCCTGTCGCAAGGGTTTATCAGTTACACATTCCTACTTATCCTTCAGGTCACTGGCTTTTTGGATTCAATTCGAAGGGTATTGATCCCGTAAATAATGATAATGTTGATGGATGGGTAAAAAACAATCTTGAAACACAATACTATAATACTGAAATTCATCGAGGGTCCTTTATGCTACCTAATTTTGTGAAATCAATGATTTCACAGTAAAATTTGCAACAATGGTATTATCATTTAATACCATAATAATTAAGATTTTGTCAGCAAACTGGCAGACTATTTATAAGTCTGTTTTTTTGTATATCACTATTGTAAATTGTAGATTTGACAACTTGTCAATATAATGTATTGATGATAAACTAATAACGGTGAGTTTATGACAAAATATGATAAAATATTAATCGGCATTATCTTTTTAGCAAGCATAGCAGCGCTTTACCTCATACAAAATCAGACGCTTAATTCCGAAGGTCAATACATAGTCATTACCGTTGATAATGAGATTTTTAGAACGTACTCAATTGATAAAAAGCTTAATGAAGAAATAGAGATTAAGACAAAGCATGGGATCAATATCGTTCATATTGAAGACGGATTTGTTTATATGGAAAGTAGCACTTGTAGAGATCAGATTTGCGTGCTACACGGAAAAATATGCCGTCCCGGGGAAATGATTGTTTGTCTGCCTAATAAGATTGTCATAGAAGTGACTGGGATAGATAGTGACTTGGATGTCATTAGCCATTGATGGAGGTTAAATGAAAAACACAAGAGAATTTGTTTTATTATCTTTGTTGACTTCAATGGCGTTGGTGTTAAGTGTCTTGGAAAGCATGATTCCTTTTCCATTTATTGCACCGGGTGCGAAATTAGGCTTACCCAATATGGTGACATTGGCTGTACTCGTTGTTTTTGGATTTAGGCGCGGTATGACAATCGCTATTCTTAGGACGATTCTTTTTATGTTGGTTGCGGGCAATCCTGTAGGTTTTATGTACGCCATCTCAGGTGCTTTCACCAGCACAATTGTCATGTATTTTGTTTATAAATACTTTAGTCAATATTTTAGCTTGATTGGGGTAAGCCTATTTGGAGCGTTCGCTCACAACACAACTCAGGCGTGTGTTGCCGCACTCATGTTACAAAACGTGCGCATATTATATTATCTTCCAATCATGTATATTGTCGGAATATTTACCGGCTGTTTTGTAGGATATGCATCAATTTTTATTATAAAAAATCTAGAGTTAAAAATTAACTTGGTAAAATGGAGTTAATATGAAAAGAGGCAAAAGTACCATTATTTGGATTTTTATTATTTCAGCAGGTTCTATTATCGGCAACATTATTGGAGAAGCGCTTTCAGGGCTATTGCCAATACTTAAAATCTCTCAGCATCTTGGCTTTGGACCGGCGGTATTGGATCTCAACTTTTTTAATGTAACCTTTGGATTTGGATTTGATATGAATCTTGCAGGATTAATCGGCATCATTACAGTGATGCTAATTTTCAGAAAATGGCAATAGGAAATAGGTAAATCAAATGAAAGAAAGATTAATATTAGCTTCGAAATCACCTAGAAGAATAGAAATGTTAAGTAAATATGGTGCTATTGACATTTTGTCTCCTGATTTGGAGGAAAAAATAAGCTGTGCTCTTTCAGTGGAGGAGACGGTCATGTCATTAGCTTTGAAAAAAGCCCTTTGCGTACTTGAGTCTTATCAACCGAGGCATTCTATTATATTATCTGCGGATACGGTTGTGTTTTATAAGGGTATTTTAGGGAAACCGATAGATAAAGAAGATGCGCGGAAGATGCTTATAAAATTAAGCGGTAAAGCGCATGAGGTATATACCGGATACGCACTTGTTCATAGTGAAAGCCGAAAAAAAGTGATTGATTTTGAGAAAACGCAAGTGGTTTTCAACGAAATTGGGGAGGATATTATCGATCGATATCTTGATAAAAATGAATTTCATGATAAAGCAGGAGCTTATGCTATTCAGGGATTTGGAGAATTATTGGTTAAAGAAATAATAGGTTCGTATTCTAATGTTGTCGGCCTACCTATTAGCAGCATTAACAAACATTTAAAAAGCAATTTTGACTATAACTTGATATAATAGGGAGAACATAATGGATCACTCAGAATACACAATAAAAAGCATCCCAAAAGACGAAAGACCCAGAGAAAAGCTCATTAAATACGGTGCTTCAACACTTTCCAATTCGGAATTATTGGCAATTATCTTAAGAGTGGGAAGCAATAAAGATACAGCCATTACATTGTCACAAAAAATACTGAATTTTGAAGAAAAAGGATTAAGAAATATTGCCTCTACAAGTCCGGAATCATTATTATCATTTCACGGTATCAGTGATGCAAAAGCGGCACAAATAATGGCCGCGGTTGAAATTGGCAGAAGGGTCTCAAGGATAGAAAAGGAAGAGCGATTTAAAATAACTTCTCCACAGGACATTTCTTCCTATGTTATGGACGAGATGAGATATCTAAAAAAAGAATATTTCAAGATTATTCTCCTAGACACAAAAAACAAAGTTATTGAAGTGGTGACTATATCGATTGGTAGTTTGAATTCTTCGATTGTGCACCCTAGGGAAGTATTTCTTGAGGCTATAAGAAAGTCAGCAGCTTCAATTATACTCGTACATAATCATCCAAGTGGAGATACTCAGCCAAGCAGAGAAGACATCTCTATTACAAAGAGATTGATTGAAGCGGGAGACATTTTGGGAGTTAAGGTTTTAGACCATCTTATTATTGGAGATGGTGTTTATTATAGCTTTAAAGAAGAAAAGATTATCTAACGGAGGTAAAAATGTCTTTATTTGATGGGATCTCGAAAAAAATCGGAATTGATCTTGGAACGGCGAACACTCTGGTTTATATAAAGGGGAAGGGAATTCTCATCAACGAACCGTCGGTTGTAGCATTAAGACGCGGAACAGGGGAGATTATTGCGATAGGTGAAAGTGCCAAAGATATGATTGAAAAAACATCTTTGGATATTATCACAATTAGACCATTAAAGGAAGGGGTCATTGCGGATTTTGAGATGACAAAGGCTATGTTAAAGTACTTTATTCAGAAGACGTTAAGCCGATATCAAATTATTCGTCCTATTGTGGTCATCGGCATTCCGTCTAAAGTTACCTCTGTTGAAAAAAGAGCTGTCGAAGAGGCAGCGGTATCTTCAGGTGCAAAAAAAGCAATATTGATTGATGAGCCTGTCGCAGCTGCAATTGGATCGGGGATTAATATTTATGAGCCTGTTGGAAATATGGTGGTGGATGTTGGAGGAGGAACAACAGATACAGCCATTCTGTCGTTGGGAGGTATCGTTAGCAGCGAATCCTTAAAAGTAGCTGGAGACAAAATGGATGAAGCCATACAAGCTTTTTTTAGATTCAAATACAATGCCCTGATCGGAATTAAAACTGCGGAAAGAGTAAAAATGATTCTCGGAAACGTGAATTCAGGAATTAAATCGGATGAAATTCAATCGATGGATGTGACGGGAAGAGATCTTTTATCGGGATTGCCAAAAAAAATAAATGTTAAAGATTATGAAATTAAAGAAGCCATCAATGAACCAATCCAAGCTATTTTGGCGTCTATAAAAAGGGTTTTGGAGATGGCGCCTCCCGAATTAGCTTCAGATGTGTTTTTAAATGGGATGACTTTAACTGGCGGCGGAGCCATGTTAAAGGGGTTTGATGATTTCATACAAACGGAAACGGGTGTAAGAGTTAAAATAGCTCAGGACCCTTTGAATAGTGTTGTTAAGGGAACCGGAATGGTATGTGAAAATTTGGAAAAGTATCCAAATATTTATTGAGAAGAGGAACGTTTTGATTAAACATGGGAAATTAATTAATTTGACAGTCATAATTTTAGCACTCACATTGCTAGTAACAATAGGAGTGACGACCTCAGGTCATTCAACCTTTTTTGAAGGGACTGGATTTGGAAACATTGTAGCGCCCATACAAAAGGTTTTTTATTCTGTGGGTCAGATTTTCTCCAATTCATTCGAGTCGCTTTTTAGCATCTCGAAAATTAGAGAAGAAAATAACCAACTAAAAGAGGAATTGTATAAAATCCGGGATGAGAATTTAGACATGAAACGTATCATCAACAATTCTGAGGCGCTAAAGCTTGAGTATGAAATAATACAGAATATGCAATATGATTATGTGAAGAGTAGGATTATTTCGAGAGACCCCGGAAATTGGTTTGGAAGATTCACGATTGATAAGGGGTCAAGTGATGGTGTTAAACCGGATGACATTGTGATTGAAGCCATTGCTACGGATGAAGGAGTTGCGAAAATTGGACTCGTTGGCAAAGTAACGGATGTAGGTTATAATTGGGCAAAGGTGATTGCGATTAATGATATTAATAGCAGTGTCAGCTTTAACGTTGTAAGAAACAATGAAAGTGGCGTGCTAAAAGGTAAAATAGATGGTATTATTGAGGGCTATTTTTTCAGCATGACAGAAGATTTGAGAATTGGAGATGAGGTAGTGACTTCAGGTCTTGGTGAAGTCTACGTTCCAAATTTATTCATTGGAAAAATATCTAAAATAGAAAAAACATCTGATCTCTTGACTGAAGAGATTACAGTGGAGCCGGCGATTAACTTTGAAAAGCTTTTTGAGGTCTATATTATTAAGGTGAGTCGATAATGAAAAAGACAGCTTGGCTTTTTGCCATCATGATATTATGTTTTATACTTCAATCTTCAATTATTCACTTTTTCCGGATTAACGGAGTGGCTGTCAACCTAGTATTAGTGGTATTAATTGTGGTATCACTACAAACAAACGAATTGGTCGGAGCAAGCTGTGGCATTCTGGTCGGAATTTTATGGGATGTTTTTTATACCAGTGGATTTGGTATTAACACATTAATTCTGATGCTCATAGGATTTGTAAGTGGAAAATTATCAGAGCGCGTCTACAAAGCAGATTTTTTAACAAATCTTTATTTTACAGTTTTGGGGACTGTTTTTTATCATTTTATTTTTTTTATAATCCATTATTTTTTGAAATTAGAGGCTTCATCCATCTTGTATATGGGTAAGAGCATTATAATTGAAATGGTATTAAACATTATGATCCTTTATCCGGTATATAGAGTCAAAGGCTATTTTTTAAGGAAATATAAAGTAAAATATTAGTGAAGGTGTGATTACAATCAGCATTTTTAGTTTAAAGAATCGATATAACATTTTATATATTTTGATTTTGCTCATGTTATCGTTGCTTGTTTTTAGGTTGGCGGAATTGACTATTATACAGGGAGAAGCTTATCGAGCGGTAGCGGATGTTAAAACCATAAGAGATATACCTATTAAATCACCGAGAGGCAACATTTATGATCGAAATGGTGTTTTATTGGCTGGAAATCTCCCTAGCTTCACGGTACAGATTAGAAAAGACGATATTAAATCAAAAGATTTTAATGAAATGGCGTTGCTATTAGCGACGATTCTTGACCAGAAAAACGAGCGGATTATTGATGAATTTCCTATTATTCTTAACAGTATTGTATTTGACTCCGATGTGCTAGAGTCTGATTATTTTTATCCGGAGGAACTGGTTGAAAACATTATCATAGAGAACAATCTCATGCAACAAATATTTTCAAAAATGAATGACAGAGAGGCCGTGATTGATTTAAAAGAGAGAATGCTGTTGATTTTGAGCAGGGAAATTCAAGATATCCCTGTAGGTTATGATGGGATGTCCTATTTATTTGTTAACAGCGATATGACATATAACTCACCCGAGGAATATTTAACAGAACTGATTTATCAAAACAGCCATTTGATTAGAAAATTGCTGGCTAATTCAGAGATTCGAAAATTTATATATGAGATAATAGATGAAAATGACTTGGCTGAGGATCTAAAGTTATTGCCCTATACCTACACTTATGATAACGAATATAATCAGATAAAAAAAGACCTTATCAAAAAATCAGATGCCATTAATTTTCAAACGGACGCAAAATCAGATTTTTCGCACCTTGTGAGACTTTATTGCAAGGACTATTTCTTTAGAAAAATTTTTTATAATAATGAGATTATGGTTTTGCCCGGAGTGATGCTTTATGAGAGGGTTTTATCTGAATACCCGGAGCTTCCCATTGTCTATTTAGTAGATGAGGGTGCTCAATCGATATTCTTTAATTTCACCAGCAATGAGGAAAAAACATCATTTATTCAAGAAAACGGTTATACGGATGATATCACGGCATATAGTATATTGATAGAATATGCATTAAAAAGTGATGAGGATTTTGATGTGATTACATCCGATGATGTCAAGTTTTTTGCTCAATCTGAACTGTTATCCTATATCAATCCTTCCATTTCTGTTTCTAGCTGGGAATACACGGCTATTATAAAAAAAGAAAATTGGATTAAAGCGAACACCTCGCATAACACTCAAAAATTAGAGGCTCAAGACGTTTTCCTGCAAATAAAAGAAGCGTCCGAGTTAAATGATGAAATCAGTGATTATCTAGCAAGGAATGTTTTTGTTATAAAAGAGAGATATATTAAACAGGGATATCTCGCTTATCATCCTATAGATATTAGCTATAATGTGTCTGAAAAAACAGTTGCATTACTTTCTGAAAACAAAGAGAAGCTTACCGGCGTTGAAATAGTTGTGCAACCTCTACGCGATTATCCTCAAGGGAGCTCAGCGGCACATATACTAGGCTATTTGGGCAAAATTTCTCAAGATTATGAAATCGTTCGATACATTGATCAGCAAGGATATGCTCCGGATGATCTGATTGGAAAGACGGGGATTGAAGAAAGCTTTGAGCTTATGTTAAGTGGTGTAAAAGGGAAAGAAACATTAAAAGTAGATGTTTACGGCAATAGAATTGGGACAGTAGAAACGGAAGAACCGGAACCGGGTGACAATCTCTACCTTACCATTGATATTGAGCTTCAAAAAAAAGCCGAAACTTATATGCAAAAAGCGCTTGAAGAAATTAGAAAGGGAGGCTCTTTTGAAAGTAAATGGGGGGACTTTGATTTTGACCACACTTATAAAAATGCTTATTCTGGGGCGTTAGTTGCGCTAGATGTTAATACGGGAGAAGTGTTAGCAATGGTGAACTATCCTTCCTATGATCCCAATTTGTTTTCATCCGGTATTTCTCAGGAGGATTGGCAGAGCTTGTTGAATGAATCCAAAGATCTCCTTGCACCGAGACCTTTATACAATATTGCAATGTTGACCGCTGTCCAACCGGGTTCAACATTTAAAATGGTAACGGCACTAGCAGCTCTCGAAAAGGGCATTTCACCGACAGAGCGCATTTATTGTGCAGGCTATATGGAGATTGGAAGCCAAACTTTTGGATGTTGGATATGGAACATGTATAAATCGCGACATGGATACGAAAATATGTATGAAGCTATTAGAGACTCATGTAATTTTTACTTCTATACATTAGTGCTTGGAGAAAATAAAGTGACAGGAGAAAAAACATCTGTCAAGGTTGATTTACAGGATATTTTATCTATCGCAGAACAATTAGGTTTAAATCAAAAGACCGGTATTGAAATCAATATTCCGAATGAAGCGTCAGGCGGTATCCCAGACCCTAAAATGAAAATTAGCAACATAAAGTATTTCTTAAGAAATTATCTAGATAAAAGCATTGAGCAGTTTTATCCTATTGGTTATACATTCAACGAAGATGAAAAAGCACAACTAATAAATGAAATAGTATCATGGGTGAACGGTAACGAACCTTTAACGCGAACACAGGTTTATGAAAATTTAAAAAAAATAAGGCTCAATCCTGATAAAATGGACGAAAATGGCATTCCGCTTGTTGATTTAATTAAGTACTCTTATTTAAATCAAGCTGTATGGAATGATGGAGACACTCTAAATATTAGCATCGGACAAGGGAACAACTCATATACACCTCTTCAGATGGCCAATTATATTGCTACTATTGCAAATGGAGGATATCTTCATAATATCAGTGTCATATCAAAAGCGACTTCTTATGATGGTCAAACAACTACCTATGAGCCAGACAGAATAACCGATAGAATTTTGCTTAAAGATTATGGGTTCCTTGATGAGGTCACAAAAGGAATGATGATGGTATCTGAAGACTCAAAATCGTATAAGAATTTTCCGGTTGAAGTGGCTTCTAAAACCGGAACGGCTGAAAAAGATGGGCTAAATCCTGAAACAGGAGAGCCTTATGATGAATTTGCTTGGTATGTTGCCTTTGCACCGGCTAAGAATCCACAAATAGCAGTTGCAGCTGTCATTTTTCAAGGAGGGTCCGGCAGATTTCCAGCTCCCGTGGTACGAGAAGTCATTGGGGATTATTTGAAGCTTGAACCGGAAACAGTTCAACAATAGGAGGAAAAATGGATCGTTTTATTATGATAACTTCATGTGAGGAAAAACAAGGTAAAACTACTTTATGCTTTGAAGTGTCTAAAATGCTATCAAAGGATAAAAAGGTTTTGTTAATAGACCTTTCAAAATCATTCGATTATTCATCACTGCAATTAGAATGCCTAGAGAACACAATTTTTGATTATGTTGATTTAGTTGATGATGCATGTACACTTGAAGAGGCCGTTGTTTCGGTCGTTATTGAAGAGGCTAAGTTTGACTTTATCCCTTCACCTAGAATTGATAATAAGCTCAGCAATAGCTCGAAAATATTCGGAAAGCTGTTTATGCTAGTTAGCAATAAGTATGATTATGTTATCATTGATGGCTACGCGCTTTACAATAGCAAAAGATTTTTAGATTATGGGATTTTGGATAAGATCATTTTGATTTCAGAAAGCAAAATTGAAGATTTGAATAAGCTAAAAACCTGTTTGAATTTATTGGGCAAAGAAAGCTTTAGCAACGTAAGGTGTATTATCAATAACTACCATAAAAAGCTCAAGAAAAAAGGGCTGTTATTTTCGCCTATAGAAATGCAAGAAATGGTTAATGTCAAAATATTAGAAGACATTAGTTATTCAACTGGATCCGACGTTAAAAAAATTGCGAGTAAACTAATAGAACAATGGTAAGAACCGCTTAGGCGGTTCTTTTTATTTAAGGAGAAGTAAAGAATTTTTTATTATAATCAATCTATCATAGGACAGGAGGTCATTAAAAAGATGGCGAATAAAAAAAATAAAAAAAAGACAAGAGTAATAGTGGCAGTTATTTTGGTTATTATTCTTATTGTAGCTTTTTTCGTTTATCAGAAAATAGATGAGATTAGAAAAACACAGCAAGAAAGTGCACAAATGGCATTAAAAGAATATACAGTGGAATATGGCAGTATTAATAAAACTATCACGGGTAGCGGAAGCATCCAACCTTCAGATACTAGGATTGTTCTATCAGAAAAAGAAGGCGTGATAGATCAAATTTTTGTTGAAGAAGGACAATGGGTGTCTGTGGATGAGGTATTGTCATTATTTGAAGTAGAAAGCGACGATGAAAGCGAACAACTTAAAATAGATACCGCACAGTATAATTTGGAAAAAGCACAAAAGAATTTAAACGATCTATATCAAATTCAGGAAGATCTAAAAATATATGCCACTGAAAGCGGAACGTTGAAAAAGTATGTCGAAGAGGGAGATGATGTTGGTAAAAATTTCAAAATGTTTGATTTGGTAGAAGTCAATGTCCTAAGAATAGAATCCTTTTTCTCAAAAAGTCAGATTGACCTGATTTCAACAGGAGACGAAGCCGAGGTTTTTCTTTCGGATTATCTTTTGACGCTTTTCGGACAAGTGACTAGCGTGGATTTCACACCCGTAGCGCTTGGAGGCGGAACAGTTGGTTATAAAGTAACCGTTGACATTGAATATAATGGTGCATTGGTTGAAGGGACGAGTGCTAAGGTTACGGTCATTAACTCTCAAGGCAGAATGCTATCACCCTTTACAGGCCTATCAGCAAAAAATAATGTCACAACCCTATATTCAGAATATGAAGCAACTGTCAAGTCCATTAATTACAATAATGGAGATTATGTGGATAAGGGTAGTCTTATAGCTGTATTGCAAAGCGACGACTTAATTTATGATATAGAGCAACAAGAATTGCAGGTGCAATCTAAAAGACTAGATTTGGAAAATTTAAACGATGATGATTTTTCCGTTGCAACACCCATTGATGGAACTGTTCTAACGGTTTTAGTGGATGAAAAAAGCTATGTAGATAAAGGAACCCAACTATTTAAAATTGCTAATCTAGATACAATGGAAGTTAAAATCAATATTGATGAGCTTGATATCATGGATATAAAAAAGGGACAACAGGTCTCCATTTTATCAGATGCTTTTGAAGATCAAAAATTTAGCGGAAAGGTTAAATCTGTTTCGCTGAGTGGTGTCAATCAAAATGGTGTAACGACATATGAAGTAACCATTTCAATAGAAGACCGTAAAGACTTGATGTCGGGGATGAATGTGGATGTTGAGATAATGGTAGCCAACAAAGAAAATGCATTGATTGTTCCTATTGGAGCCGTTTCAAAAGTAGCCGGAAAATATGTTGTAACGACAAAGGACGAAGAAGGAAATCCAGTTCTAAGCTCAATAAAAGCAGGTATTGTGACAGATCATATTGTAGAAGTATTAGAAGGTCTAAAGCAAGGTGATGCAGTTTATTATACTGAGGTACAAAGTTCGACGGCATCAAATGAAAATGGCATGGTATTTCCAATGACTGCACAGCCGGTTCCAGGTACAGGACAAGGGAAAGGCCGGATACCTACTGACGGGGGTGGCAATTAATGATTAAGTTGGATGATGTGACCAAAATATACCAAATGGGAGAAATCCAGCTTGAGGTTTTGAAAGGCATTTCCCTTAAAGTTGATGAAGGCGAATTTATGTCTATTATAGGTCCATCTGGATCTGGAAAATCAACATTGATGAACATTTTAGGATGTTTAGATGTGCCCACATCGGGTGAATATTATCTGGAAGGAAAAGAAATCAGCACCTATCATGAAAATGCACTTGCTAAAATAAGAAATGAAAAAATAGGATTTATTTTTCAAAAATTCAATTTGTTATCTAAACTTAATGCATTGGAAAATGTGGAGTTACCAATGGTGTATAGAGGAATAAAAAGCAAAGAGAGAAGAAGGAGAGCAGAGGAGGTTCTTGAAATTGTGGGATTGGAGGATAGAATGCACCATAAGCCCACAGAACTTTCCGGTGGTCAACAGCAGAGAGTAGCCATCGCAAGAGCTTTAGTTGGAAATCCTTCGGTTCTTTTAGCGGATGAGCCTACCGGAAATCTAGACACAAAGTCAGGTATTGAAATCCTCAGGATTATAGAAAAATTAAATAATGAGGGGAAGACAATCATTATCATCACGCATGATACTGAGGTGGCGGAGATGTCGAGGACGGTCATTACCATTCGAGACGGAATCATTATAGACAAGAAGGTGAGATAAATGAATATTAGCATTAAAAATACTTTGAAAATGGCTTTGCAATCGATTATGTCAAATAAGATGAGAACTTTTCTGACTATGTTGGGAATTATCATAGGTGTTTTTTCGGTCATTGTTATGGTATCCATAGGACAAGGGGCTACTTCAAGTGTCACCTCGAGTATTGAAGGGATGGGCTCAAATTTAATTACGATTAATATAACAGATAAGAATAAAAGTTTGAAAACATCGGATTTAAGTGAACTTGAAATTCTGGAAGGCGTTGACAAGCTGTCTCCAAGCGTGAGCTGGTCAACAACTGCGAAATTTGCTCTTTATAGTGAAGAAAATAGGTCTGTAATGGGTGTAAATGAAAATTATACAGCTATTAATAACTATGAATTGGCGGAAGGAAGATGGATTTCTCCGCTAGATGTTGAAAACAGAAATAAGGTTGTGCTTATCGGGTCAGAAATGGCCGAAAATTTTTTCGGAGCATTTAGTCCTATCGGAGAAGAAATAGGGATCAATGGTGTGAAGTTTACGGTTGTGGGAATGCTCAAAGAGAAAGAAGGTACATTGTCAGGCAATAGCAACGATATTGCATTAATACCGTATACAACAGGAATGAGACAGTTTAAAACAAACGCTATCAGCAATCTTGTCATTCAAGGCGAGGCTTCTGATGATATAGAAGGCACACAAAAAAGGCTTGAAGTCTATTTGAATGAAGTATTTGGCAGTGACACTTCATATCGAATTTTTAATCAAGAAGAGCTTTTATCTACTTTAGCGGATATTACAGGAACACTGACGCTGATGTTGGGGGGTATTGCAGGGATTTCACTTTTTGTAGGTGGGATTGGTATCATGAATATCATGTTGGTAACAGTGACTGAAAGAACACGAGAAATAGGAATAAGAAAAGCGATAGGAGCGAGAAGAAGTAATATTTTGACACAATTTTTAATAGAATCTTCTGTGATTAGTTGCATTGGTGGGGTGATAGGGATTATACTTGGGTTAGCGGTAAATGTGATTCTAAGCAAATCATTAGGGTTGACGGCTTCTGCAGATTATAAAGTCATATTGATATCTTTTGGATTTTCGCTTTTTGTTGGGATATTTTTCGGAATGTATCCTGCCAATAAGGCGTCTAAACTTAAGCCGGTGGATGCGCTGAGGTATGAATAAAAATATTGAAGAGGTGTAGGATTGAAAATCTTGATTGTTGAAGATGAAGTGAAGTTGACTGAAGCCCTGTCTTTTCTTTTTAAAAAGCAAAAAATTGATGTAGAAATAGCAAATGACGGGGAAGAAGGCATGATTATGGCACAAAAGGATATATATGATGTGATTGTTTTGGACATCATGTTGCCAATTATTAACGGATTAGACATTTTGAAGAAAATTCGAGATAAAGGCGTAAAAACACCTGTGTTGCTTCTAACGGCTAAGGATACCATTGATGATAAGGTGACTGGACTAGACAGCGGAGCGGATGATTACCTAGTGAAGCCATTTGCTACTAAAGAATTGATTGCGCGTGTCAAGGCGCTTTCTCGGAGAAAAGATGTTCCTTTCATTAGCCATGGAATCAAGTTTAACGACATAGTTTATGATCCTGATAGCTTTGAACTGACAGTGCGAGAAACTTCTGTGAAGATTCCTAAAAAAGAAGGTGATTTGATGGAGTTGCTCATTACGAGACCTAATCAAGTGTTTACGCGCGATCAGATTGTAGACAGATTATGGGGATTGGAATCAGATGTGCTAGAAAACAATATTGAAATATATATTCATCATTTGCGAAAAAGATTAGAAGAATCAGATACTAAAATAGAAACGATTAGAGGTGTTGGTTATATTCTTAAAGAAAAATGAAATGTTCAGACAACTGAGATTAAAATTTACTTTTTCAATATTGCTGGTGCTACTTGTTTTTTTATCTTTTTTATCATCAGGATTATACTTTGGGACAAAGACAATCATTAGCACATCCTCGAAAGGCATTTTAGAAAAATCGGCTGAAGATATCATCTACGGCAATGTCCAAGGTCTCGACTATTTTGGTATCCCTCCGATTCCTAACAGGAAAAATATTTTTGATTCAGTAAAAGATCGTTTGATGTTTAACGGCTCAAAGTTAAAATTGAGTTATGCTATATACGATCAAAGCTTGGATTTGGTTTATGTAAAAAACAATAGTGATATTTCTTTTGATAAATTTGAACAGTACGTTTTGACTGCCTATCGGGACAAGAATAATAGCTTCATCACGGATACGATTGATGATGTGGAATATCGGATTTACACCGTTTTTTTCAATCATCAGAGTCAAGTTGGTGTTATTCAGTTATATCAAGATATTAGCATGGAGATTTTTATTTTGAATCATCTCAAAAGAAATTTGATTATTATGTCTGGGATTAGTCTTCTCATTCTGACTCTAATTTCTTGGTTTTTGGCAGGAATCAGTATAAAACCTGTACAGAAATCATGGGAAAATCAAAAGTCTTTTCTTGCGGATGCTTCTCATGAATTACGAACGCCGATAGCTATTATTCAGACGAATCTTGACGCGGCGATGTCTGACCCTGACGGAACCATTTCCGAAAATGAAAGATGGATTAATAATGCTTATTCAGAATCTCAATTGATGGGTAAACTGGTAGGAGAGCTATTGACTTTAGCACAAATAGACGCGAATCAGGTACCAATCACAATGCAGGACATGGATTTATCTGAAGTATGTGCCAATACAATTGAAAAATTTGATTTAAAAGCTAATGAAAAACAAATAGATTTGATTCAAAATCTAGAAAAAAGCTTGATTGTTTTAGGTGATTCACCAAAAATTAGCCAACTCGTCACAATCTTAATTGATAATGCAATTAAATATTCGCACATAGGCGGGGAAATTAGAGTGACCTTAAAAAAAGAAAAGGGATATGCAAGGTTAATAGTTGAAGATGATGGTATTGGACTTGACCCAAAGGATCACGATAAAATTTTTGAACGGTTTTATCGTGCGGACCAGGCAAGACATCGCGAAGACGGGGGCACAGGATTGGGACTGAGTATTGCAAAGTGGATTGTTGAAAATCATAAAGGACATATTGATGTGAATGGACATTTAGGAAAAGGAACAAGATTTACAATTGAAATTCCTTTATCTAACTGAAGTCCATTTATTTAACCGAAACGAGACTGTTTTTTTATAGTCTTTTATGGTAACATATAGACATCAATTTTTTTGGAGGATAAATTTTGGGAAAATTATTTGGAACAGATGGGGTTAGAGGTGTTGCAAACAGTGAACTATCTAGTGAACTGGCCTATCAGATTGGGAGAACAGGGGGTTTTTTATTAACGAATGAAATTGAAAGACCTAAGGTTGTAGTTGGAATGGACACAAGAATTTCAGGGGCTATGCTGGAAGGAGCGGTTTCTGCCGGGCTGTGTTCGTCAGGGATAGATGTATTATATGCCGGTGTGATTCCTACCCCAGCTATTGCTTATCTTGTTAGAAAGCTTGGAGCTCAAGGCGGTGTAATGATTTCAGCTTCACATAATCCGGTTGAATATAACGGCATAAAGTTTTTTGACCAAAACGGTTACAAATTATCGGATGAAATGGAAGAATCAATCGAAAAAATGATTGAAGAGGGAGGTTCTGAATATTATCCGACAGGGAGTGGTGTTGGAAGAAAAATAAATATTGAGAATCCTTCAGAACTATATATGGAATTTTTGACTGGTACGATAGAGTCAGACTTGTCGGGAATTAAAATTGCAGTAGATTGTGCCAATGGATCAGCCTATGATGTGGCTCCTAAGCTATTGCAAAGACTAGGCGCTACCGTATATGTGACACATAATTTTCCGAATGGTCTTAACATTAATGTCAATTGTGGCTCGACTTATCCAGCCGTTATTTCTCAATTTGTTAAGGATACAGGAGCTGACATAGGACTCGCTTTTGATGGAGATGCAGATCGCTTGATTGCCACAGATGAAAATGGATGTCTTATAGACGGAGACCATATTATGGCAATATGTGGTATTCATATGAAAAATCAAGGTAGACTTTTTGATAACACCATTGTTGGAACTGTTATGAGCAATATGGGATTGGGACTTTGCCTGAGTGAAAACAATATTCATCTCGTGAAAACACCTGTCGGAGACCGTTACGTGCTTGAAGAGATGAAAGGCAAAAGCTTTTCATTAGGTGGAGAGCAATCAGGACACATCATTTTTTTAGACTATAATACGACAGGTGACGGCTTGCTAACAGCTTTGCAACTGTTGAGAGTGTTAAAAGAACAAAATAAGCCGATTTCTCAGCTATCATCCGTTATGAAAGATTATCCTCAAGTTTTACTTAATGCAAAAGTCAACAATGCCAATAAATTTAATTTTTTAGATGACGATAGGATTAGGTTTTCTATTGAGGAATTGGAATCGGAATTTATGGGAAGAGGAAGAGTTCTTATTAGGCCTTCAGGAACAGAACCTTTGGTAAGAGTAATGTTGGAAGGGGAAAATGAATTTGAAATTAGGCAAAAGGCCACAATATTAAAAGATTTGATAGAAGAAAGATTAAATTAGCGTCAAACGATTCGATTCACCTTTTTAACCCAGTAATCTCTTTCCGTGATGCCACAAATCGGACATTTTTTGACGCCTAAAGCTTTGTCTTTAACAAAAATAACCTTATTGGAGCAATAAGGACACCATAATTGCCTGCCGGATAAAGAAATACAATCCGGTATTTTTTTGTCCGGCGTATGATTAAACTTTAGTAGCTTAAATAGAGTGAGCTGTTCGTTTTTCAAATTAACCTCCTAAGTTATTTTATAATACTGGAGAGTTAAACACAAGGTAAATGTTCAAAACACTTGAATGATGCAAAAAAACATTGAAAAATGATTACAAAAGTGTATAATGAAAGAAAAACAGGAAAACAAAATAAAAAATAGGAAAACAGGAAAAGAGGGAGAATATGGTTACAATAAAAGATGTAGCAAGATTATCAGGCGTTTCAATATCGACCGTTTCAAGAGTTATCAATGATTCGAAGCCTGTCAGTCCTGAAATCAGAAAGAATGTATTGAAAGTGATTGAAGAAACAGGATACAGACCGAATGACGTAGCTAGAAGCTTAGTAACCAAAAGATCATATCTTATTGGTGTTATAGTCAACGATTTGTCGAATTCTTACGTGGCTGAAATGGTGAAGGGCGTTGAAGAGATTGGAAAAATGTACAATTTTGACATATTACTTTGTAGCTCGTATTATGATAAAGACGCACAGATTAATTATTTGTCGTTATTGAACAGGAAGCAGGCGGAAGGTATTATTTTGATTGGTTATCACTTTGATCCTGTTATCATTGAGACAGTTAATAAGTACAACAAGCATGCAATCTACTTTACACGTGATATCCTTGATGAAAAAGCAGATTACGTTAGGATTGATGGCTATGCCGCTTCTTATGAAATGACAGGTTATTTAATCAAGAAAGGGCATAAAAAAATTGCATTCATGACAGACTTCGATGAAAAATCAGTTTATGAGACCAAAAAAATTGCAGGCTATAAACAAGCCTTAGAAGAAAAAGAAATTAGTTTTTCGAAAATATATACAGCAGGTGGTCGACGTTATCAGCATGGTTATGACGCGGCGGTTCAAATAATTCCAGACTTGAATGAAATCAGTGCGATTTTTTGCACGAACGATGAGCTAGCCATCGGATTGATCAACCATCTTTATGACAAAGGCTTTAAAGTGCCTGAGGATGTGTCGATAGTCGGATACGGCGGATATAAAGAAAGTCAGTTCGTAAGACCTACCTTGACGACTATTTCAGAGCCATATTATGATATTGGTGCCGTTTGTATTAGAACATTGATTAAAAAAATTGAAGGGGATAAAAGCTTTAATTCAAAGATTGAATTACCTTTTAGCTTTGTTAAACGCAATAGTGTAAAAGAGTTAGTTTAGTTTTGGGGAGGGGATTCTGTGGTTTCAAAAGATAAAATAGAAAGAATAAATTTTCTGGCCAGAAAATCAAAAGGCGAGGGCTTGACAGAGCATGAAAAAAATGAGCAAAAAAAACTTAGAGAAGAATATCTGCGAAATTTAAGAACATCAGTTAAAAATCAATTGGATGGGATAGAAATTATTGATTAAAAGTGGATATTCAGACCACTTTTATTTTTCTGTTAGCGGATACTTTCTTGATACTAGACGGATGCTATTATATAATAAATAGACATTAAATGTATAAAAATCAACTATTCATAAAACATCTTTTGGAGGATTAAATGGAGACAAGAGTAAGATTTGCACCTAGCCCTACAGGGTATGTTCATATAGGAAGTTTAAGGACGGCATTATATAATTATTTGTTTGCTAAGGCAAACAAAGGAAAATATATATTGAGAATAGAGGATACGGATCAGACCCGATTGGTAGAAGGGGCACTTGAAAATCTTATTCATTCATTAGAATGGGCGGGTTTACAACATGATGAAGGCGTTTTTATTGAAAATGGCAACATTGTTCAAAAGGGAGATTGTGGGCCCTACATTCAATCTGAGAGACTTCATATATACAAACAATACATTCAGACGCTGATAGATAAAGGATATGCATATCCTTGCTTTTGTTCGAAGGAACGACTTGAGGAGGTTCGCGAAAATCAAAAATCAGAAGGCAAAACACCGATGTATGATCGTCATTGCTTGCATCTTTCAAAAGAAGAAGTACTGAACCGAATAAACAATGGAGAAGAACACGTTATCAGGCTCAAGGTACCGAATAATAGAGAGATAAAATTCAGAGATGCCGTGAGAGGAGAAATTTCAATTCATTCTTCAGAAATTGATGATCAGGTGCTCATTAAATCAGATGGGTTTCCCACCTATCACTTTGCGGTGGTAGTCGATGATCATCTCATGGGTATTTCTCATGTTGTCCGAGGAGAAGAATGGTTGACTTCAACGCCTAAGCAGGCTGTCCTTTATGAATATTATGGATGGGATATTCCGGAGTTTGTCCATTTGCCGACGGTTCTCAATAAAGATAAGAAAAAACTAAGCAAGAGACAGGGAGATGTGTCTGTGTCGGATTACATTGCTAAGGGCTATCTTGCTGAAGGATTGGTCAATTATCTAGCTTTGGTAGGCTGGAGCCCAAAAGAAAATAAAGAATTATTTACGTTGGAAGAGCTAATCGAAGAATTTTCTTTTGATCGGGTATCAAGTGCCGGGGGTGTTTTTGATATAGATAAACTGAATTGGATTAATGCGCATTACATAAAAAAAGCAGATTTAGATTTACTTTTCTCACTGGCTAGGCCACATATTGTTCAGCGAGGATTAATGACTGAAGACGAAATAGAATCTAATAAAGAATGGGTCAAGACGATTATTAGCGTGTTGAGAGATAAAATCAGCCATGTTTCTGAAATAACATTGCACATGGATATCTTTTTTGGAGACGAAGTTGCTTTTGAAAGTGAAGAGGTTATTGAAACATTGCAACAAAACCATGTAGGAAGGCTGCTGAACGCATTCAAAGCTAAATTATCTGAAGTAGAAACAGTTGATTCTGTGTTTGCAGGCGGCATTTTAGGGGAGCTAAAAAACGAAACCGGTGCCAAGGGAAAGGCATTATTTATGCCGGTTAGAGCAGCTGTCACGGGGCAATTACACGGACCGGATTTAGAGACGGTATTCATGATTTTAGGCAAGGAGCTTTTGCTGAAAAGGATTGATTACGTCATGAAGATATTAAGTTAGGAAGGTTGAGTCCAATTGAAAATATATAATACACTTACAAGGCAAAAAGAAGAATTTATCCCCATTGAAGAGAATAAGGTTAAAATGTATGTATGCGGTCCCACGGTGTACAACTACATTCATGTCGGTAATGCAAGACCGGCTGTTATTTTTGATACGCTGAGAAGATATTTTAAATATAAAGGCTACGAGGTTTTATACGTTGTAAATTTTACGGATATCGATGATAAATTGATTAATAAAGCTATAGAAGAAGGAACGACGGTTACGAAGTTAGCTGAAAAATATATCCATGAATATATTACGGATGTTAAGGGACTCAATATCCTAGAATCCGAAACCATTCATCCAAGAGCTACTGAACACATCGGAAACATTATCAAGTTTGTCAAAGAGCTTGAAAACAAAGGCTTTGCTTACAATGTGGAAGGAAATGTTTATTTTGACACATCTAAGCTTGAAGATTATGGGAAATTATCAAAAAAGAACATGGAAGATTTAATCTCAGGTGCTCGAGTAGAAGTAAGCGATGAAAAAAAGACACCATCAGATTTTGCGCTTTGGAAAAAAGAAAAAGTTGGAGAGCCTTCTTGGGGAAGTCCTTGGGGAAAAGGAAGGCCTGGTTGGCATATCGAATGCTCGGTGATGGCAAGGGAAATACTTGGAGATACAATTGATATTCATGCAGGTGGTGAAGACCTTCAATTTCCACATCATGAAAACGAAATTGCTCAAAGTGAGGCTCTAACAGGAAAGCCTTTTGCACATTATTGGATGCATAATGGTATGATTAATGTTGAAAATCAAAAGATGAGCAAATCACTTAATAATTTCTTTACAGTTCGTGATGTCAGTATAGAGTATGATCTTGAAATATTGAGGTTTTTTATTTTATCAGGGCACTACAGGAAACCTATCAATTATAGTCGGGAAACCATCAAACAGGCAGAAGCTTCATTGCAGAGGCTTTATAATGGCAAGAAAAAACTCTTGTCTTTGTTAGAAACAGCATCAGAGGGTGTTCTGGACAACGAAATCTCATCTAAGCTTAGTCAATTCAGGGATCAGTTTGAATCAGCCATGGACGATGATTTAAATACAGCAGACGCGGTGACAGCATTATTTGAATTGGTCAGATATGTGAATTCATATTTCAATGAATTCACATCAAAGGAAACGGTTGGTTGTGCCTACGAGATATTAACAAAATTGGCTGATGTGCTAGGTATTTTATATAAAACGACAGAGGAAGAAATATCAGAGGAAGTCATGGCGTTAATAAACGAACGGTCAGAAGCCAGAAAACAAAAGGACTTTGCACGAGCTGACATCCTAAGAGATAAGCTGTTGCAGCTTGGGATAGAGGTTGAGGATACGAGAGATGGAGCAAAATGGAAAAGAATTTAACCGGGAAAGACCCAAATCTTATGTCTCCTCTCCAATTAGCGTATATTGGAGACGCTGTCTTTGAATTGATGGTAAGATTGCACTTAGTGACAGTGCATGATATGAAAGTCGGCGATTTACACAAAGAAGCGGTGATTTTTGTAAAGGCAAAATCACAGGCAATGATGGTCAAGCAATTAGAAGAGGATTTTACTGAAGAAGAGATGTCCATTATAAAGAGAGGACGCAATGCTAAAAGTGTGACAGTACCCAAAAACGCAAAAATGATTGATTACAAATATGCTACTGGGTTTGAGGCGCTGTTGGGGTATTTATATATATCAGGTCGAATGGATAGAATAGATGCTATTTTTGAAAAAATAAAAAAGATGGATTTGAGGTAAATGATGAGGATTATAATAGGGAAAAATCCAGTATTTGAAGCTATTAAAAGCAATAAAAAAATTAGTCGCATCTATATTACAGATCGATTTAAAAGTAAAACCAATGAAAATGTGATAGAGCTTTTAAAAGAAAAAAACATAAACTTTGAATTTGTTAATTCAGGTAAATTGGATGACCTTGCCAAAGGGGATAATCATCAAGGGATATTAGCTATGGCAGAAGATTTCAGGTATAGTACATTGGACGAAGTCATTGGCAATCATAAAATGGCAAATAAGAATTGCTTTTTGCTTTTGTTGGACGGCATAACGGATATTCATAATCTAGGGGCTATTATCAGGAGTGCTGAGTGTGCAGGTGTGAGTGGCGTTATCATTCCCGAAAGAAGATCGGCACAGATAAATGATGTTGTTTCTAAAACCTCCGCAGGAGCATTGGAATATATGCCCGTTGTGCAAGTCAAAAATCTTAATGCAACCGTAGATGAACTTAAAAAAAGAGGATTTTGGATTTATGGCGCCGATATGGATGGGGATGAAATATTTACCCGTGAAAAATATGAAGGGGCAATCGCTTTGGTGATTGGAAGCGAAGGGAAAGGACTCGGTAGGCTTTTGAGAGAAAAATGTGATAAAATTATTGAAATTCCAATGTTTGGAAGAGTAAACTCGCTTAATGCTTCCTGTGCGGCTACCGTATTGATTTATGAAGTTGTCAGACAAAGAGGACTAACATGATAAAAAGCAAGGAATACTTATTTGTTGATGGATATAATATCATCAATGCTTGGCCGGATCTAAAGGATTTAGCTTCTTTCAGCATAGAAGTAGCTAGACAGCGATTAATTGACATTATGATTGAATATCAATCCTATGTTGGATTGAATGTAATTATTGTGTTTGATGCCTACAAGGTGAAAGGAGCCAATCAGAAAAAAGAAAAATTTGGTGACCTGGAAGTGATTTACACCAAAGAAAACGAAACAGCGGATACTTACATCGAAAGGCGATTAGATGAGTTGGGAAGGTATAAAAAAGTGACTGTAGCTTCCTCCGATGGCATGTTGCAGCAAATGATTCTTTCAAGAGGCGGACTGAGAATCTCAGCGAGAGAATTCTATCATCTTGTGAGCGATACTGTTCAGGAGATAAAAAGAAAGCAGGAAAAAATGGTTTCATCAGGGTTCAGATACGCAGGCACATTAGATCAAAAGACAATCAGGAAACTTAATAGTCTAAAAAGAGACAAAATTAATGACGACCAATAATCAGCTTTATAAGGTTGTTGAATAAATTTCTACGATTCTTGTTGACATAAAAAAACTATGATAGTAAAATTATGTCGTTGACCAAATTAATTATCTCAAAAAATGCCCATGTAGCTCAGTAGGTAGAGTACTTCCATGGTAAGGAAGGGGTCACCAGTTCAAATCTGGTCATGGGCTCCACTAATGAAATTTATTTTAATATATTTCCAGGGAGGAAAAAAATGGCAAAAGCTAAGTTTGAAAGAAACAAACCTCACGTAAACATAGGAACGATAGGACACGTAGACCACGGTAAAA
>JAFGVC010000108.1 GCA_016938195.1 Tissierellales bacterium
CGGAGGAAAAGCGCGATCAAGCAGCGCCCAGTGATAAATTATGATTAATATTAGAAAACTTGAATCAGAGCTCTGGGAATCGGCAGACCTATTACGCGAAGGCTCAAAACTGAGCTCACAAGAATATAGTATGCCGGTACTCGGACTTATCTTTCTACGTTACGCTTACAGCCGCTTCAAGTTTGTTGAAACTGAAATATTGAAAAATCGCCCTGTTCGTAATGGGCGCATTCTTCCTGTTGAGGCCAGCGATTTTAAGCAAAAGAGTGCTATTTTTCTTCCGGAAGAAGCCCGATATGATTATCTGCTCAATCTACCTGATGATGCTGACTGTGGAAAAGCTGTAAACGGAGCGATGGAACTGATTGAATCGCAAAGCGCACAGCTAAAAGGTATTTTGCCTAAAACATATACATCCTTCCGAAATGATCTATTAAAAGAGTTATTGAGAATATTTAATAACAGCACCCTTAATGAAATCAATGATGACATTCTCGGACGGATTTATGAATATTTCTTGAATAAGTTTGCTTCTGCCATTGCCTCCGATGACGGTGTTTTCTTTACACCAAAATCACTGGTTAAAATGATTGTTAATATTATTGAACCGACACATGGTACAGTTCTCGATCCAGCCTGCGGAAGTGGTGGTATGTTTGTATCCTCAAGCGACTTTGTCAATGCTGAAGGAATAAACGCCAATTCTGCCATGACTTTTTATGGGCAGGAAAAAGTAGAGTTCAATGCTAAACTCTCTATTATGAATATGGCAGTGCATGGTTTGAATGCGAAAATCACATCTGGTGACGAAGCTAATAGCTTTTATCACGATGCGCATAATTTGGAAGGCTGCTGCGACTATGTAATGGCTAATCCACCTTTTAATGTAGATAAGGTCAAGTCGGAATCTACTCAAAATGCAGGCCGATTACCTTTTGGTTTGCCAGGGGTAAATCCAAAGAAAGAGGTGTCCAACGCCAACTACCTTTGGATTTCCTATTTCTACGCATATTTGAATGATACTGGCCGCGCTGGTTTTGTTATGGCTGCATCCGCTACCGATAGCGGCAACAAAGAACGTGATATTAGAAAACAATTGATACAAACCGGTCATGTGGACTGTATGATGTCTGTTGCGAATAATTTCTTTTATAAAGTTACTTTACCTTGTTCTCTCTGGTTTTTTGACAAAGGGAAAAAAGAGGAACTGAAGGACAGGGTGCTTTTTATAGATTCGCGTAATTATTATACCGTAGTAGACAAGACGCTCAACGAGTGGACCGAGTGGCAGATTAAAAACCTCAATGCCATTGTTTGGCTCTATCGTGGTGAGATAACAAAATATCAAGAACTCATATTGGCTTATCGAACTCAAATTGTAAATGATTGTAAACGATTGGATTCACAGTTTGAGAATCTTTCAAGATTGTTGAATGGTTACGGAGATTCCCTTGCTGAATTGCGGCAACATGTAGCCGATACAATAAAACAAGCAAATAACATTAAACAGCTTGTGCCACTAAATGAAGTGCTCAAGCAATATACCACTGAGCTTAATGCCGCTTTTAAAGCCTTTATTTCATATGGTGATAATCTTGAAAAAACGGAGGCGAAAGAATTTGCTAAGTCCATAGATGAAACCGCAGCCACATGGGACCGCTTCAAAAAGACGCTTTCTTCTCAAATAGAAGAAGTGATCGCACAAATCAAAGCATGTTGTATGGTCATTAAGGAATCAAGATGGCTCATCGATAAATTCGGATCTGGTGCATATGTTGATGTGCTTGGGATTTGCAAAATTTCGACCATAGCTGAAATTGAGGAAAAGAACTGGAGTTTGACTCCGGGTGCCTATGTTGGCGTTGAACCTGTGAAAGAAGACGAAGAAAACTTTGAGGAAAGAATGGCAGAAATCCACAAGGAACTATTATCTCTACAAACAGAAGCAAACCGACTGATGGATTCCATTTCGGCCAATTTTGAGAGGTTAGAGATATGAGACGACTTAAGGAAATTGCATACTACGTCTCTGACAAAATAGATGTAAAGAATATGTCGGTAGCTGATTATATTAGTACTGATAACATGCTTCCGGAAAAAGGTGGCATTGAAGTTTGTTTAACAAAACCTGAAGCAAATAGGGTTACACGATATCAAGCCGGCGATGTTCTTGTTTCAAACATCCGTCCATATTTCAAGAAAATATGGTTCTCAAATAGAATGGGCGGGTGCTCAAATGATGTAATTGTTTTTCGAGTAATTGATGAAATACAAACATCATCTAGATATTTGTATTATTTATTATCCCAGGACTATTTTTTTGATTTTATGATGTCAGGATCTAATGGTACAAAAATGCCAAGAGGAAATAAAAAGCTTATCCCAGAATTTGCTTTTGAATATGTACAAATTGAAAAACAAAGGGCAATAGCAGATATCCTCTCAGGCTATGACGATTTGATTGAAAACAACCAGAAGCAAATCAAGTTACTGGAAGAAGCGGCTATGCGGCTTTATAAAGATTGGTTTGTTAACCTCAGATTTCCCGGCCATGAAACGACTAAAATCGTAGACGGTGTGCCAGAGGGGTGGAATATAAAATACCTTATAGACATTGCGGACATCACAATGGGGCAGAGCCCAAAATCTGAATACTATAATGATAAACAAAGAGGATTACCCTTCCATCAAGATGTAACGAATTACGGTCATCGATTTGTAACAGATGAAATGTATTCAACAAACTTCACTCGGATTGCAGAAGCAGGAAGTATTTTGTTCAGTGTTCGAGCTCCAGTTGGAAGAATGAATATAACAAAAAATAAAATTGTTATAGGTCGTGGTTTAGCTGCCATCAACCATAAGGATGAGCTTCAGAGTTTACTTTTCTATATGATAAAAAACCGATTTTATAAAGATAACCTTATAGGCAACGGTGCAATATATGCTTCTATAACAAAAGACGATTTATATTCACAGAAGTTTTTAATACCAGATGATGATTTTGCTAACGACTTCAATTCCATAGTTAAAGATATTGATCAACGTATTGCGAATGCCGATAGACAAATCTTTCTATTGCAGCAAGCCCGCGATAGATTGCTTCCCAAACTAATGAGCGGTCAAATCGAGATTATTCCCGCGAGAGGAGAAACAACTTAATGGCGAAAGATTTAACAAGTTCATCAATAGACAGGCATAATATATTAAATAATGAACTTGCATTGATTGAAATTCAAAACAAGTCCAGTTTCACAGGTGTCCTCTGGAACGGAGAAATCATGTTTACACGTGAGATGGTTTCTGAACTTTTTGAAGTCGATATTCGAACAATAGGACGATATATTGAGCAGTATAATGATGAACTTACAAAAAACGGATATCAGGTATTAAAGGGCAAGCGATTGAAAGAATTTTTGAAAGAAATGCGAGCTAGTTTTGGTAAGGACATAAATGTCCCTACCAAAACAACGGTACTTGGAGTGTTTAATTTTCGCTCATTTTTGAACCTTGCGATGCTTCTTTCGGAAAGTGAAAAAGCAAAAATACTTCGGCAAATGATGTTGGATATTGTTATTGATCTTATAAATCAAAAAACTGGTGGCGGGACCAAGTATATAAATCAACGTGATAAGGACTTTATCTCTGCTTCTCTACAAGAAGATAATTACCGCCGTATATTTACTGATGCTTTGAAGCTTTATGTTGTAGATGACCATTACAAATATGCTCATTTCACAGATATGATCTATATTAGCATTTTTAAGGAAAAAGCCAGTGAGTATAAAAAAATTCTTGATTTGAAAGCAAGTGATAAGGTCAGAGATACATTTTATAGTGAAATTCTAGATATTATCGCAGCTTATGAATGTGGTTTAGCAGATGCTATAAAAGATGAATATGAAAAACATGGATCTCTGTTGAGTCGAACTGAAGTCGAAAACATCTTTTCTGATTTTGAAAAGCTAGCTCTATGGAAGCCTTTGATTCATAGAGGGCGAATAAAAATGGCAAGCCGCGATATGGCACTTCGAGATGCGTTTCATTATCAGCTGTCAGAATATATTCAACCATTAAATAAAGATGAATACCAAAAGTTCCTTGGAGCTGCCGGAGATGAACTAGATCGTTTAATGGAAGAAAATAAGGATGTTCTTAAGCGCCTTAAGGAGCGTGAATAAATGGACGGAATCATTTATTTTACGCTTGAACAAGCAGTATCAACACATAAAAAAACAGTCAAATACAGCGGAGGCGGTACTCTAGGCCACTTTGATTTGGGTAGACTCGACAGCGTTTTGCAAAACATACAAAACGACGAATATTATCCGACATTTGTGGAAAAGCTCACTCATTTGTTTTTTTCAACTTGTGAGTTCCATTGCTTTGTAGATGGAAACAAACGCTTAGCAATTACTCTATCAGCCTATTTTTTATTACTCAATGGATACATGGCAGTTGCCAAACGATTTTTCGAAATCACTGAAAACATCAGCTATCATGTAGCCGCAGGAAATATCGATAAATCATTACTGCATCGAATACTGTCGGCCATTATGGACGGTACATATGAAATAAATGAAGAACTAAAACTAGATGTATATACTGCTATTAGTTAAGGAGGTGCCGCAATGAGCTGGGAATATTCTGAAAACATATTAGTGCAAAATAGTGCTGGAAATCTGCTTCAGGATGCCTTGGGGTGGGACGTTCATTTTGCCTATAATAAGGAAGTTCTCGGTGAAAGTGGAACCTTCGGGCGTAATAGCTACAAGGATATCGTCCTGACACGCTACCTTCACACTGCACTTTTTGACAATAATGACTGGCTAACAGAGGATCAGTGTGAAAATGCTATAAAGACGCTATTGTCTTATTCATCTACCAGCACACTGATGCAAATAAATCGCGAAAAGTATTCTATGCTTAGAGACGGAATACCTATTAAGGTTAGTAAACCTAATGGTGAGCAAGAGGATAGGCGTGTTCGTGTTTTTAATTTTGCGCAACCTGATAAAAACCATTTTTTCGCTGTAAAAGAAATGAAAATCCACGGCGACTTATACCGGCGCAGAACTGATATCGTTGGTTTTGTCAACGGTATCCCGCTGCTCTTCATCGAGCTTAAGAAGCAAAATGTAGACGTGCAGGATGCTTACTCTTGTAATTATCGGGATTATCAGGATACGATTCCCCACCTGTTTCACTTTAATGCCTTTTTAGTGTTATCTAATGGCATTGAGTCCAAAGTGGGCACTCTTGGCAGCAAGTTTGAATTTTTCAATGAGTGGAAACGCCTTCATGAAGATGAAGCCGGCTCGGTGGATCTTGAGACCATGCTGCGAGGCATTTGTAGCAAAGAGAATTTCATGGACCTTTTTGAAAACTTTATGCTGTTCGATACTTCGAATGGTCAAACAAATAAAATTATGGCAAGAAACCACCAATTCCTCGGAGTCAATGAAGCTGTAGAGTCTTACAAGAACCGCAAACTGAAAAATGGTAAGTTAGGTGTGTTCTGGCATACACAGGGCAGTGGTAAAAGTTATTCCATGGTATTTCTTGCGCAAAAAATTAAACGTAAATTCACTGGGTCACCAACCTTTGTGATACTAACTGACAGGGACGAATTGAACAAACAAATCAGCGATACCTTCGAAGCTTGCGGATGCCTTGGTACTACAAAGGCTGAACAATTTATAGCATCCAGTGGCGATGACTTAATTCTAAAGCTAAAAGGAAATCCAAGTTATATTTTTTCGTTGATACATAAGTTCAATCGGACGGATTTGTCACCGATTATTCCTGAACACGACATCATCATTTTGTCGGATGAAGCACACAGAACACAAAACGGAATATTCGCAGATAATATGGTGGCTCTATTACCGACTGCATCCAGAATTGGATTCACAGGGACACCTCTTTTCGCTTATGACAATATTACCGAGCGAACATTTGGTGGCTATGTGTCTGTGTATGATTTCAAGCGAGCGGTCGATGATGGTGCTACAGTTCCTTTATATTATGAGAACAGAGCAGATTTGCTGGATATTGAAAATCCAGAAATCAATGATCGTTTGATTGAAGCCATCGAGCAGTCTGAACTCGATGTCAATCAGCAGGCAAAACTTGAGCAAGAATTAGCTAAGGATATTCATGTCCTTACCAGTAAAAAACGTCTTGATACAATAGCTAAAGACTTTGTTGAGCACTATTCCGAACTGTGGACCACAGGCAAAGCAATGTTTGTTTGCATCAATAAAGTCACAGCGGTTCGTATGTATCATTTAGTTCAAGATTATTGGATAGAAAAGATAAAAGAAATCGAGTCTACTCTCATAGGGGCCACTCAACAGGAGTATATGGAGATCAGTCGTAAACTTGAGTGGCTAAAAGCAACGGAAATGGCTGTTATTATTAGCCAGGAACAAAACGAAATAGCTACGTTTGAAAAATGGGGATTAGATATAAAACCACATCGCACAAAAATGGAAAAGCGCGAAATGGATAAAGAATTCAAAGATCCTAACAATTCATTCCGCATCGTGTTTGTTTGTGCCATGTGGCTTACAGGGTTTGATGTA
>JAFGVC010000109.1 GCA_016938195.1 Tissierellales bacterium
GAGAAAGCAAGGTGCTTGGTGCTCATGTGGTTTTTAATTTGCGAAAAATATGTTACGAGTGAATCCTTGAAAATTATCCTTAGATGGGATATAATAAATTTATGTTTGAGTATAAGCATAGGGGGATTCGAGATATACTGAAAAATGCGATTACAAATAAGGCGGGGTTCTTGGGGTTAAATTTATTCTTTATTTTTTGAAGACGTAATTTTACACAATCAACCTTGCAACAATGTGAGGTTGATTTTTGCATTAAGAATCTTTCAAATGCCCCATGAATATGTATTACCGGTGTAACCATTAATCGGTATTTTGCTGTGGATAGCTAAAAAAACAACAATCAAAAGCAAAATATATCATATACTGATAAATAATAAATTTGAAATATTCAACAAATAAAATACAGAAAGAAGTGTTAAATTGGATTCAATATTAATTATGTGTGTTATCATATTAATCATTGCTGTTTCCATGTCTATGGTTGGAAAAGGTGGGGGTAACTTTTATGTACTGGCTTTAGTATTGGCAGGCATCTCTATGCACAAAGCGGCAAGTACAGCACAATTTATTATGATGGCTACTTCAGCCGCTTCAATGGTTGTTTTCAATAATAGCAAAAAAGTAGATTGGAAATTGGCTTTAATAATTGATCCGCCTACGGATGTCATGGCTTTTGTTGGTGGATACTTTGCCGGGTATATTCAAGGAGATACCTTAAAGATGATGTTTGCAGTATTATTGGTGGTGATATCTATCTTTATGTTCATTCCTGTAAAGGAACGCCATCAGGAAAAAAGTAGTAAATTCGGATATTGGAATAGAACATTTGGTCAATATGAATATACTGTGAATCTTTGGTATACATTGCCTATCACGGGAATAGTTGGTTTTTTTGCAGGCGCGATTGGGATTTCTGGAGGGGCGTTCAAAATTCCGCTCATGGTCATGCTGTGTGGGATTCCTATTGAAATAGCGGTGGGTACTTCATCGGCAATGGTTACAGCGACAGCGTTAATGGGATTTCTTGGACATAGCATAAACGGTCATTTTGATCCTCAACTGGCGATTCCTCTGGCTATTGTAGCGGTTGTAGGAGGAGTTATTGGTAGCAAATATGCCATAAAAAGCAAACCCCAAAATTTAAGAATGATATTTGCCATAACAAATCTTGTAGCTGCAATCGCCATGATTATCAATATTATTCAATAAGTCAGGGGGACGCTTTGTTTGGCACGCCAATCTTTCTGAAAAGACGGCATCGGTGACGGTGTTATAATTTTAAGACGAATAAAATGGAGTTCATAATGAAAATAGCATTATGTGATAAAGAGACGGTGTTCAATGATATAAACATTAACTTCGCAACAATGATGGATTGCATCGAAGAAGCATCTGTGATGGGTGCTGAGGTGATTGTATTTCCAGAATCATTTTTGACAGGTTATTCTTCAAATCCTTGCAATATATGTACAATATCTGAGGAATCCGACATCATGAGTAAAATTATTGCCGGATGTAAGAGTAAGAGAATAAGTCTGATTATGGGATTCAATGAAATAGATGAGAATCGTAAATACCTATCAGTACTTGTTTATGATAAAAATAATGATAAGACTTTTAAATACAGGAAAACACACCTAGGTCTAAAAGAAAAGAGTATTTTTGAAGAAGGCCAAGAAATTGGCATTGCAGTCATTAACAATACGACAGTGGGGATTAATTTATGTATTGAATTACACATTCCTGAACTCTTTCTTTATCAAGCTTTAGGTGGAGCATCTCTGAGCTTTGTATTAAGCGCTTTTCCGGAAGCCTGTGGGCATAGAAGCAGCATATGGCATAAGATGTTGCCGGCTCGCGCAACCGACAATGCAATGATTATTATCGCATTAAACGCTTTCGGATATACTGACAATGGTGCAAAATTGGAGGGAGGAGCTGCGATTGTCGGTTGTGATGGAGAATTTAAGTATGAGAATTATGATGGGAACAGGATTCACTTAGTTGACATTGATTTTGAAGCTTTGATTAAAAGAAAGCAATCTTGCAAGCTGAATTATCCTTTAAGAAGAAGAAAAGAATTATTTAATAACAAGGAGCAAGCATGAAACTGTATAGTATTGGTGTAGGACCAGGCGATAAGGAAGATATCACTATAAAAGCGGCAAGAAGACTAGGAGAAAGTCCTGTGGTTTTTGTGCCCGTGAAGCAATGGGGAGAAAAAAGCTTTGCCTACGATATTGCAAAGGAATATATTAACCAAAAGGCGGAAATAGTGGAGCTTTGCTTTCCTATGAGCTATGATTTGGACGAGTTAGATAAAAACTGGAAAGAAAATGCAAGAATAGTTAGAGAAAAATTAGAAAAAACCGAGACAGGTGCTTTCATTGTCATTGGCGATGTGACAATGTACAGTACTTACATGTATATAGATGACGCTATCAAGGCTGAAGGAGTTGAAGTCGAGCTTGTTCCCGGGATTACTTCGTTTTCAAAGGTCGCTTCATTACTGGGGATCCCGCTTGCTAAATGGGATGAGGGGCTTGCCATTGTACCGGCGACAAGGGATAGTGATTTTGATCTGGATGAGATATTTGAAAAGTTTCAAAATATTGTAATAATGAAGCCTTCACACAATCCAGAAAACATTGTTAAAAATTTAAAAAAACATAAACTTGAAAATAATTTTACGCTCGTGTACAAAGCAGGAGCTAAAGAACAGGAGATATATACTAAAATAGAGGAGATGGAAAAAGGCATACCTTATCTATCTACAATGCTCATCAACAAGTCACGGGGACGTTTTGTTTGGCACGCTAAAGCTTAAGTATAAAACGGCTTGAGAGACATTACAAAAGATTCCAGTAGCTAGAATTTTCACGCATGCTATTTGGAACACCCAAAAAGCTACCCTCAGACAGAAAAGATTAGCAAGAGATTACAGCATGGGCTGAAAAAGTAGCAGA
>JAFGVC010000110.1 GCA_016938195.1 Tissierellales bacterium
AACAAAGATGCTTGAAGTGTTGCTTGAAAAAATTCAAGGATTGGTTAAGTCTGTTGGTGGACTCGTCGTAACCCATACTATTTCAAGCATACTTATAAATTTCTTTTCAGCAAGCCAATATATGGCAATCATTATTCCAGGTCGAATGCTAGTGCCGGCTTATAAAGAGCAACGTTTACTTCCACAGGTTTGCTCGAGAGTATGTGAGGATACAGCTACTGTAACTTCACCGCTTGTTCCATGGGGTCTTTGTGGCGTATTTTTCACCGGAGCACTCGGAGTTCCAACCCTTCAATACTTACCTTATACCTATTTGTCATATTTGGCGCCTTTAGTGACGGTTATTTATGGATTAACAAATACATTCATGTTTAAAGAAGGGGATATAGCCTCGGTTAAAACATATCACGACGAAACTGGAGCATAAAAATGTTATTTAATAAAGAAATAAAACGAGAGATTCTTGAATTGACTCAATCCTTGATAGCGATTAAAAGCAACTACTTTAATGAGGATGAAGTTATGACTTATGCATATGAATGGTTGCTTCATAATCAACTGAAGCCTGAGTACCATTTCTATCATGACGAAAAAATTACCGGCTTTAAGGGTAAAAATATTATAGGCAAAATTCAAGGTGGAATGGATGGAAAAACGATTCTATTAAATGGACACCTGGATACTGTCAATATATGTGAAGGATGGAATCGAAATCCCCTTGACCCGATTATAGAAGAAGGTAAATTATTTGGTGTTGGATCTCTTGACATGAAATCCGGTGTAGCGGTTTTAATGATGGCTATAAAAATGTTCCATAGCCTTCATCCGAAATTCAAAGGTGAAATAATTTACTCATTTGTTTCGGATGAAGAAGGGCCGTATGGATTAGGCACTACTTATCTTATTCACGATGGACTTTTAAACAAAGCTGAATTGGCAATAGTAACGGAACCAAGCTCAGGATTTTCGAAGGTACCTTTTCCTTGTTTATGTTTAGGTGCAAGAGGAGGCTATTCCTACAAAGTGATTCTGAAGGGCAAAACAGCTCATGCAGCCAATCCTGATAAAGGAATCAGTGCTATCATCGACGCTTCAAAATTAATTCTGGCACTCGAAAATATGGCTTTAAAAGAAGACCCTGAATTAGGAAAAGGAGATATTTGCATTATTGGTATTAATGGAGGCGGAGAAGCTTGTTCTGTTGCTGAAAATTGCGAAATCTCCATATTTAGACATATCGTACCCGGCGAAAACAAGCAGACAATCATTAATGAAATAAAGTCAGCTGTAAAGATAGCCGACATCCATTCTGAGCATGAAGTTATTTTTAGACCCGCACCGGTTCCGGATAGTGATGGATTTCTGCCTTATATTGTAGACAAAAACCACGAGGATGTTAAGAAATTCAAAGAAGTTGTTTATGCTACATTAGGTGAAGACTTAAATTATGCTTATTTTCAGTCTATAGGAGACTTTAACTCTTTAGGTGCAAGACTAAACATACCCACTTTAGTTTTTGGACCGGATGGAGGCAATTACCATTCTTCAAACGAGTATGTGTATGTTGAAGACATATGGAAATCAACACAGATTCTTTTGAGTTATTTGGAAAAATTGTTGATTGAATAAAAATGACGTGCTTTTGAGAGGATTATTAAAGGAATAAATAGAATTCTATTTATTCCTTTTTCCTCTATAAGGCTTAGGATAGAAATGATTGATCGGCTTGATTTTAGAATCTATCCAGTATAGAATAAAATAGGTGGTGATTATTTTGACATATGATATCCTTTTTAGAAACGGACATATTATAACTTGTAATAATAATAATGACACTTATCAATGGTTTGCTGTTAAAGACGGTGTCATTAAAAAATCAGGTGAAAATGAGCCTAACGACATGATATTGGAAAATTCTGAAGAAATTGTTGATTTGAACGGAAATACCGTATTGCCCGGATTTTATGATACACACGTTCATTTAGTTCAGACCGGACTAAATTATTTAGGATTAGATCTTTATCATGTTACTAGTTTAGAAGAGCTTTTCCAAAAGATTAGCACTCAAATTAAGCATAAAACGCCAGGTACTATTATTAGGGGCTATCATTTTGATGTGACAAAAGTGCTTGAAAAAAGGTTTCCGACTAGAAAGGAATTGGACAAGGTATCACCTTCCAATCCTATTTGGATTAACAGCATTGAGTTTCACACTTCTGCTCTCAACACATCAGCTTTAACTATGATAGACTTACCCTATCATATTGACGGTATTGCCAGAGATGAAAGAAATTTACCTATGGGTCTTTTTACTGGAAAAGCAAGTGCTTTTGTACGCAATCGAATGCTTAAAAGAATTGATGATCGTGCTAGAATGAAAGGCGTTTCCATTGCAGTACAAAATGCTATAAAAATGGGAGTGACTACAATTCACGCCATGGAGGGTGGATTTACTTTTCATGAGAAGGATGCACAGTTTATATTTAAAAACAGCTCTTCTTTTCCAATTGACATTTTGTTGTATTATCAAACCTTTGATTTGGAGAAAATTAATAGTATGCACCTCAAAAGACTTGGTGGTGACATATTTTTAGATGGTTCTTTTGGATCTAGAACAGCTGCTATCAGCTCTGAATATAGTGATGACCCAAATAATAAAGGTAGTCTATACTTTTCTCAGAAAGAACTTAATTATTTTGTGAAAGAAGCTCATCAGAAGGACTTGCAAATAGCATTACATGCTATCGGCGATAGAGCGATTGATCAAGCCTTAAAAGCCTATGAGTACGCGATATCCTTTAAAGATGATTATGATAATCGACATAGGATAGAACATTTTGAATTGTCTGACGAGTCACATATGAAAAGAGCGGCCAATATGAGCCTGGTGATATCTGTGCAGCCTGCCTTTGAACATCGATGGGGCTTTAAAGATGGCATGTATGAGCATAGGCTTGGAATAGAAAGAGCACGAAGAACCAATAATTTTAGAAAGATGGTTGATCATGGTCTTAAACTATGTGGAAGTTCTGATAGCGATATAACCTCTATTAATCCGATTTATGGTATACATTGCGCGGTCAATCACTCTAAACCAGAATATTCTGTGACTGTGTCTGAAGCTATTAAAATGTTCACAATAAATGGGGCTTATTCATGTCATGAAGAAGCCTTTAAGGGATCCTTGGAAGAAAATAAGCTAGCTGATTTTGTAATTTTGGATCAGAATCCTTACACTATAGAACCGACCAACATCAAAGATATTCAAATCATCTCAACTTATAAAGAAGGCATTCAAATTTATTCCGTTTCATCAAAAAATCGAGCTGAGGTAGTGCGATGAAAGAATTAAGAATAGATTTATTGGGGCCTATAAAAATCGAGTATAATAATAAAAGTATATATAATAAACTAAGCCATAAAGCACGATGTATTTTATGTTATCTCGTAACTGAAAAATATGTGTCAAAGGAAAAATTAGCCTGTATGTTTTGGGAAGAAAGCTCAGAGAGTGCATCTAAGTATAATCTAAGATACAATATATGGTCGGTTAATAAATTATTTAAAGATTTATCAGGTGATGAAGCGTTATTGCTTGAATGGGATAAGGACAGATTAATCATCAGTGACCATTATACTGTTAAATCAGATATCGAAGAATTTAACGAACTGTTTATAAACAAATCTAATGAATATGAATCTTTAAGTGAATTAAAACACAAGTACAGGGGTTCTTTTCTGGAAGGCCTTCATTTAAAAGATAGCTTTGAATTTAACGATTGGCTCTTTTTTCTAAGAGAAGCTTATCAAAGAAAATATTTAGAAATACTTCAGAAAACATTTCAACACTTTAAGAAAATGAATCTGATGGAAAAATCAATCGAAGTCATGGAAGAAATTCTGCTTCTCAATCCACTGGATGAAGATATATACGTAGAATTGATTGAATTACATTTACTAAACGGTGACAGAACTTGTGCACTTAAGACGTATAATCGATGTGTTCATGTTTTGAGAGAAGAATTAAATATATCTCCGAAGGAAACAACGGTTGCGTTGTTGAAAAAAATTAAAAGCCAAGAACAAATGCCGGTGAAAGACTTGCCTCGACATCATAATATTTCTTTTTATATTATTTCTGCCAATCAAATCGAAAGCTTAATCTCTAACAGTGTAGATAGCACAAAAAAACTATTTTTTGTCAATGCAATTCCATTGAAAAATCTAAATTATGGATTGTTAGCAAGTGTCATTGATTTAATGATCAATAATTATTCCGTTGAACACTTATCAAGGATTCAACCTTCCATCTGGAGTGAATTATATCGCATTAATATTAGGACAAGACCCTATTTCAAGGAATTTATACATTTGAATTCTCCTGATACTGAAAAATGTAGAATTTTTTCTGCCTTGACAGAGTTGATTAATCAATTAATTGAGAAACAACCTACTTATTTTCTAATCAATAATTTTGCTTATATTGATAACTTTTCTTTTGAATACATCAAATATGCCTTATATAAAAACTCAGGGCTCAATCCTAAGCTTATATTAGTTTCAGACGAGCATAATGAAAAAATACAAGAATTAAAAAATTTTTTTACGATATTAAAGTTTGATTTTCATATGATTATAGATTAAACTGTTATCGTTATAATAATTTTTTGGAGGATGTTAATGAGAGAGATTAATACCTTATTAATTAAAGATGCAATTACTGAGCTATTTCTTAAAGCAAATTTTAGCATTGGTGAAAAAATGATTCAACGATTGGAAATTGCAAAACAACAGGAGACCTCAGAAACGGCAAAATATGTGCTTGAACAAATCATAGAGAATGATAGGATAGCTGAGAGAGAACAAATTCCTATGTGCCAGGATACAGGGCTTGCAATTGTATTTTTGGAGATAGGTCAGGAGGTTTTTTTAACCGGACAGTCCATTAATGAGGCCATCAATGAAGGTGTAGCAGAAGCTTATGAAAAAGGTTTTTTAAGGAAATCCGTTGTCATAGATCCATTATTTAACAGAATCAACACCAAAAATAATACACCGGCTATTATTTATTATGATTATATTAACGGAGATAAAATCAAAATTAATGTACTACCTAAGGGAGCCGGTTCAGAGAATATGAGTCAAATTAAAATGCTGACACCTGCAGACGGGATTGAAGGTATGAAACGTTTTGTAGTGGAGTGTGTTAGACAGGCGGGTCCCAATCCTTGTCCGCCTATTATTGTAGGGGTGGGAGTAGGAGGTTCTTTTGAAAAGGCGGCGTTGCTTTCAAAAAAAGCTCTGATGAGAGAGATAGACGAGACTTCTCATTATCCGCAGTACGCTGAGCTTGAAAAAGAATTACTGCAAGAAATTAACAATCTCAATATAGGACCTGCAGGATTAAAGGGAAAAACAACTTGTTTGAGTGTCAATATTGAAGCTTATCCTACACATATTGCAGCTCTTCCCGTCGCAGTTAATATTGGATGCCATGCTTATAGACATGCTGCTATTGAAATATAGGAGGTTGATATGGAAATTAAACATGTGAAATTACCCTTAGATTATGAAAAAATAATAGCTTTAAAAGCGGGGGACAGAGTTTTACTTACAGGTTATCTTTATACGGCAAGAGATGCGGCGCATAAAAGATTGAAAGAGTCTCTTGAAAAAAATGAAACGCTACCATTTGATTTGTCTGGGCAGACATTATATTATGTAGGACCGGCTCCCGCGAAGCCTGGTTATGTTGTAGGTCCGGCCGGTCCAACAACAAGCTACAGAATGGACCCTTATACACCGGCTTTGCTTGATCATGGATTAAAAGGAATGATAGGCAAAGGGATTAGAAACCAAACTGTTATTGATGCCATTATTCGTAATCAATGTGTCTACTTTGCCGCAGTAGGAGGGGCCGCCGCTTTAATATCAAAAACGATCAAGTCCAAAGAATTGATTGATTATGAAGATTTAGGAACGGAAGCGATATTCAAATTGTATGTTGAAGAATTTCCGGTAGTAGTCGTAATAGACGCCTTTGGAAACAATCTATATCAATAAAAAAAAGTCCTATCTTGAGCGGATAGGACTTTTTCGACGTTTCTAATCATTGCTTGAATCTGATTCCGTCTCAGCTTCGGTTTCCGTTGTTTCTGATTCCGTCTCTGCCTCGGTTTCATCAGGCTCTGTTTCTTGTTCAGGATCTTGCCCATTGATTGAGTTTATGTATTGATTCCAATGATAAGCCGTATGCCAATTACATATTTCCGTTGGGACTTGATAAATATAATCTTGGGTCAGAAGGCCGATGGATTTAATATCCTCGACGGGAATCCCATTAACATGTGTTATAGCTCCATTTTCAAATGTCAAGACTCCGGCATAAACGGCTTCGAGTGTTTCGATAGGTACATCACCGGCATTGGCAATTTCTATGAGGGCCTTTTGATATATGGAATAAGTTTGTAATAGTATTTCATAGTTACCATCTTTTTTATTTGGATTGAGTATCGGGTCATAGAGAGGATCTCTCTTGATAAATACTCTAGTCTCTAATTGATCAAGAGGGCAATACTGACTTTGCAGTTTTCCGGATAAAGAGCATACACTCATCTCGACATGGGTTTCACAGGTCTTAACCGGTTCGGTTCCTTTTACAAAATACTCTGTAATAACGGTACTACCTCGCTGATCTAGACTACACAAATCACCCGCAAGCAAACCGGATTGAGAACACACACTAGCTTTGACCAGTCCTTCTGGAACAGGGAAGCTGGCAGGTTCCAAATCAGCATGAACATCCTTCATAATATTTCCCCAGAATCTAGCGGTAGAGGAACTGCCTGTATTAACTCTTATTTGAGCGTTATCATTTCCAATCCAGATTCCTCCTACATAATAGGGAGAATATCCAACAAACCAAATGTCTCCGTTATCAGAAGTGGTCCCTGTTTTTCCAGCCACCTCAATATCGTAAGCCGTAGGTAAAGCAGCATTATAGGATAAACCGTTTGTAACCGTACTTTTTAGGATATCTGTCATAACATAAGCGACCTGTGGAGATACGACCGCATTGCTGTTAATTTCTTTATCTAGAACTATTTTTCCGTTTTTGTCAACCATCTTAGTATAAGCGTAGGGTTCGATATAGACACCTTGGTTAGCAATAGCGCCATAAGCCGCAGTCATATCAAGTGGGGTAAACCCTTGTGTCAATCCACCCAAGGCCATAGCAGCAAGATTCATATCATTGTAAGCTCGGTTTTCTTCAGGTGTAACAAAATGATCATTTTCTGGATTAGTTAAATCCGCAAGATGTAATCGATCTAAGTACTTTAATGAAGTATCAAAGCCAATTTTTTCTAAAAGTGTAACAGCATTTACATTCAATGAATATTCTACTGATTTACGAAGAGTTGTAATTCCCCAATACTTATAATATTGGTTTTCATACCAATTTTTAGGCCATCTCTCTCCATCCTCATTATAACGAGGCACATCATCTATGATGCTAGCGGCTGTGTATCCGTTATCAAGTGCCGGTAAATAAACAGATAGAGGTTTAATGGTGGAGCCCGGTTGGCGTGTTGCGCGTGTAGCTCGATTAAAGGATTTGCTGGTTTCAACATTTCTTCCGCCAATTAACGCCTTGATTTGACCGTTGTGATAGTCTAAAATGACAGCTGCAGATTGAGGTTGAAAAACGCCATAAGCATCATAATAAAAATATTGATTGCTAATAATCAAATTATCATTTTCATCAATATGGTAAAAATCTTCTTTAGCGTCAAGAAGCTCCTTGGTTAACATAAATTCGCCTTTATTTGCCTTTGAAGAAATAATTTCAAAATTCGTCCCAATGTTTAAACCACCAATTTCGTGAGTGACTAGAAAATTATCTTCAATTGTATAGTAGTCTACGATATCAATGACGGTGGTATACAAATTGAACTTTTTAGAATTAATAAATAGATTGTTGTTTTCATCAAAATAATATTCTTCAGGAGTAAGGAAAACATGGTATTGATCATTGATTATATTTTCCATTTTAAAATATTGATGGCGGCCATACTCATTTAAAATATTATCTTGGCCATCTAGATTTCCTGTGCTAGTTCCGTCTGCATTCCATCTAAAATATTTCCACTCTTCGATATAGGGGATTGCTTGGTTAGTCAAATCACCGAGAAGCAATTCAGCAAAGTTGGCATAGCTTTCTTCAAGCGTTTTTTGAACGGCAAGATCCATCGTTGAGTAAATCGTAAAGCCTCCCGTATATAAAAGGTTTTCTGCATAATCGTAATCATATCCGTATTTATCCATCAAATCCATTACAACTTGATTTTTTACATAATCTGTAAAATAGGAAGATATTTCTGTATTTTTCTTTTGTCCCGGATTTAAACTGGCACGAATGTCCTGAGCCAAGGCTTCGTTATATTCGGCTTCGGATATGGCGCCTAGCTCTAGCATTCGACTCAAGACGAGAAGTTGCCTTTCCACGGAAGCCTCATTATAAACACAAGTGTATTGAGTTCCTGACACATAAACATATCCAACGATATCTTCAGGATCGACGTCGGTATCATTTCCGGTGACATAACGATAGAAAGGAGCAAATTTGCTATCGGCCTTTGGAATACCCGCCAATAGAGCTGCTTCAGCTAAAGTTAAATCCTGTACATCTTTGGAAAAATAGGTAAAAGAAGCAGCCTGAACTCCATTGCTACTCTGTCCCAGAGGAATGGTATTTAGATAATATTCGAGTATTTGGTCTTTAGTCAATGCCCGTTCCATTTCAATTGCAAGATACATTTCTTTGAACTTTCTGTCAAAGCTTTTATCATTAGTCAAATATAGATTTTTGACAAGCTGTTGCGTGATGGTACTAGCGCCTTGAGCGGTCAAATCTCTAGCTTGAATGTTGTGAATGATTGAACCACCGATTCTTCTAAGGTCAATGCCAAAATGATCCTTAAATCGATGATCTTCTATTGAAATGAAAGCATCCTCCAAATAATCAGGGATTTCATCAATTGTTACAATCTTTCTGTCTTCAGTACTTTGAATCATTTCAATCATATTCCCTTTATCATCTACGATATTTGAGCTTTCCGTCAACAACGAAAGGATAATGGTAGGGTCTATGTCCGGCGCATTACGGATGGATGCTGTAACAACGCCTATCGCTGCGCCTGCTACAACAAACATTGCTAAAATGATTAACACAAGCATAAATCTGATTATGCTGAATTTTCTCTTTTTCTTTTTTTTAGTCATATATACCTCCAAATTATGGTTAAACATGATGATTTATTTTTCTTAAAAATGATAAATCTTATTAAAAAAAACATTATAACACAAAATCATTAAAAGAATATTAAAATTAGATGACATGATTCTTGTTAAAAAAAACACTCTGTGTTAACATTTACATATTAATATTTAATTATACAATATAATAGCCGGAATAAAAAGCTTTAGCGTGAGATAAGGTTTTCGGCAAGGAGAAAAAATTGAGCGAAAAATGCATAGTCGCCGGGGTAAAATTAAAATCCGGAAAGAATGATTTTGAATATGAAATGGAAGAACTGAAAGAGCTCGTTAAGGCGTCAGGAGGTACGGTTGAATGTACCGTGACACAGGAAAGGGATAATTATAGCTCTGCGCTTTATTTTGGAAAGGGAAAGGCAGAAGAAATAAAGATTTTAGCCGATGAGCTAGGAGCGACGTTATTAGTCGTTAATGATGAATTATCAGGCTCTCAAATCAACAATCTGGAAAAAGCTACGGATATCAGAGTTATCGATCGTACAATATTGATTTTGGATATTTTTGCTCTTAGAGCAAAAACCAAGGAGAGTCAATTGCAGGTTGAATTAGCACAATTGAAATACACTATTCCAAGGCTTAAAGGGAAAGGAATAGAAATGTCTAGATTAGGTGGAGGGATTGGAACAAGAGGGCCAGGCGAAAAAAAACTTGAGACGGACAGGAGACATATAGAACAACAGGTCTATGAATTAGAAAAGCAACTAAAGAAAACGGTTTCGGTTCGCGAGGTCAACAGGAAGACACGACTTAAGAATAATACGCCAATCATTTCTGTTATTGGATATACTAATGCCGGTAAATCAACATTAATCAATGCCTTAATCAATTTATACGGGGTAGAGAAGGAAAAGACCATGTATGTATTTGATCAGGTTTTTGCTACACTGACAGCTGAAAACAGAAAACTTGTCTTTCCCGGCAACATTGAAGCGATTATTACTGATACAGTTGGTTTTATCAGTAAATTACCGACCAAATTGGTAGAATCCTTTAAAAGCACCTTGGAGGAAATTAATTATTCGGATTTAATTATTCATCTGATTGACATCACTAATGAAAATGTTGCGATTCAAAAGCTTACGACTGATAATGTATTAAAAGAAATTAAAGTGGCAGATATTCCTATTTTAGAAGTCTATAATAAAATCGATAAAACGGATTATGACTATTCTGATGCAGATGGCCTATATATATCAGCAAAAACCGGAAAGAATTTTGAAAAATTTACAGAAGCCATACTATATCATTTATATGGTGAATTGAAAACTTATGATATAATCTGTAGTTATGCGGACTACGAAAAAATTACCTTACTTGAAAACAAAACGGAAGTTATTTCAAGAAGCTATGAAGATGACGGTGTTCATGTAAAAATAAGTACAAGAATCGGTATTTATAAGCGATATTTTCAGGAGAACATTGATGATGAAGACCTACAGGACGATTTTTAATTCAGAATCAGATGAATTAATTATTGGCAAATCAAAATTTATTGGTGAGAGTGGCTTTACAGAAACTGAAGAAGAGGCAATCAGTTTTATTAATAGTATAAAAAGCAAATACAAAGACGCTACACACTATGTTTACGCTTATATTTTGGGCGAAAATTCGCAGACGCAAAGATATTCCGATGACGGAGAACCTGGAGGCACAGCGGGTATTCCGATGCTCAACTATTTAAAAAGTGAAAGCATCACGAATGTTACCCTTGTATGTGTTCGATATTTTGGAGGCATCAAATTAGGCACAGGGGGTTTATCAAGGGCATATGCCGCTTCTGCGAAGAGAGTCGTGGAAAAAAGCGGCATTGTTGAATCCAGACCTTTTTCAAAGCTGATTATTGAAATGGAGTATGGCATGCTAGGAAAAATCGAACATTTCATTCTAGGTGGGGATGTATTTGTAGTGGATAAACAATTTCAAGAAAAAGTGACAATGAGTATATTGGTTGAAGATTCGAAATATAAAAAAATTCAAAAGGAATTGATTGACTTTTCATCAGATACCGTTAAAATTATACGTGCAAATGTAGATCATTATTTATATGATGGTGAAAAAATACTTTTTAGAAAATTAGATTTTTGAATATACAATGATTAGGAGGACATTATGTCAGGACATTCAAAATGGGCCAATACAAAGCATAGAAAAGGCCGACAGGATGCAAAAAAAGCAAAAATATTCACAAAATTAGCAAGAGCAATAACGGTTGCCGCAAGAGAAGGTGGCCCCTATCCGGAATACAATACTGCACTGGCTAACGCCATTGATAAAGCAAAAGCAGAAAATTTACCAAATGACAACATTGACCGCGCTATAAAAAAAGGATCCGGTAGCGATGCGTCTGAAAACTATGAATCGATTACCTATGAAGGCTACGGACCAAATGGTACGGCTTTTATTGTTTATTGCTTGACTGATAATAAAAACAGAACCGCAGCAGATGTGCGTCACTATTTTTCAAAAAATGACGGAAACTTAGGATCAACAGGATGCGTATCTTATCTATTTGACCGATTAGGTGTTATAGCTATCGATAAGACTGAAGGAATCGATGAGGACGAATTAATGATGGAAGCCTTGGAAGTGGGTGCTGATGACATCAAAATTGATGATGAAGTTATAGAAATTATCACCTCACCGGAAAATTTTTCTGAAGTATTAACTGCATTCAAAGCTAAAAAATATGAACTTTTAGGCTCTGAAATCAGTATGATTCCTCAAAACAAAATTGATTTAACAGACGAAGCAAGTATCAAAAAAATTCTAAAGCTCATTGATGCTTTAGAGGATCATGACGACGTACAGGAAATTTATCATAATGCCAATCTTCCTGAAGAAGAGTGAGGTTGAAAATGAAATTAAGAATCAATCCTAAGATTAAACAGGCTATAGAAAACAAATCCCCAATAGTTGCACTTGAATCCACTATTATTTCACATGGGATGCCCTACCCGCAAAATATTGAAACGGCAATCAAAGTGGAACAAATAATTGAACGATATGGTGTGGTTCCCGCTACCATCGGCATCATAAAAGGCGAAATAATCATTGGACTGACAGAAGAAGAAATCAATTATCTGGCGCTGTCGAAAAAAGTATATAAAGCTAGCCGAAGAGATTTGCCGGTTATTATATCAAAGCAACTAGATGCGGCGACAACAGTATCCGCGACGATGATCTGTGCTCAATTAGCCGGCATAAAAGTTTTTGTTACGGGGGGTATTGGCGGCGTTCACAAGGGAGCTGACAAAACATTTGATATCTCTTGTGATCTTACGGAATTGTCGATGACTGATTTAGCTGTTGTTTGCGCGGGAGTAAAGTCCATCTTGGATATTCCTTTGACACTTGAAAGATTAGAAACCTTAGGGGTACCTGTCTTAGGGTATCAAACAAAAAAATTTCCGGCATTTTACAACTCCGATAGTGGTTGTGAATGTGATTATAGAATGGATACAGCCTACGAGGTCGCAGAAGCGATGAAAGCAAAATGGGAGTTGGGCTTACATGGGGGAATAGTCATAGCGAACCCTATTCCAAAAGAATACGAGCTTGATAAAGACTATATCGATAAAATTATATTGGATGCACTCGAAGAAGCACGTCAGCGCGATATTAAAGGAAAAGCTATAACTCCATTTCTACTGGATAAAATTAAAGAGCTTACTTCAAATAAAAGCTTGGAAGCCAATATTGAACTTGTTCTTAATAATGCCGAGGTAGGGGCTCAAATTGCAAAGGCTTATATGTCTCTAATTTAGAAAGAGAGTGATACACAATGAGAATCATCGGAATGGACCCGGGATATGCTATTTCAGGATTTGGCGTTATTGATTACGATAATGGACGTTTCAAGGTGGTTGATTATGGCGTCGTCACAACGGACAGTCATTTATTAATGTCTGACCGTTTAAAAATAATATATGAATCCTATCTTGAGCTGATAGATTTGCATCAACCGGACGAAGCTGCCATTGAAGAGCTTTTTTTCAACACAAATAGCAAAACGGTTATTGCAGTCGGGCAAGCGAGAGGTGTTCATATTTTGGCATCAATTAATCGTGGGATAGAAATTTATGAATATACCCCTCTTCAGATCAAACAAGGTCTGGTTGGTTATGGAAGAGCTGAAAAAAAACAAGTACAGGAAATGGTTAAAATCATGCTGAATTTATCAGCAGTACCGAGACCTGACGATGCAGCGGACGCCTTAGCAGTCGCTATTTGCCATGCGCATTCCATAAAATCAAAAGAATTATTTAAGTTATAGAGTGCCACTAAGCTACAGGAGGATATATGTACAGTTACATCATCGGAAAAATAAAACAGATAAAAGACCATCATCTAATTATTGAAAATAATGGGATAGGATATAGTATCAATACCTCGTCGAACTCAATCAATAGCGTGGTCATGAATGAAGAAACGACGCTATATACCTCGCTCTATGTTAGAGAGGATATCCTCAGTCTTTTTGGTTTCAGTTCCGTGCTTGAATTGGAATTATTTGAGATTCTGATTAAGATAAGCGGCGTGGGCCCGAAAGCTGCATTATCTATTTTATCTCTGGCAGATGTCAACACGCTAAAATATAGTATTTTTAACGGGGATTCAAAATTTATTGCTCAAGCTTCAGGCATTGGAAAAAAAACAGCTGAGAAAATAATCATTGAATTGAAGGATAAAATTAAAGATGATTTCATTGGCACAGAATCGACGAGCTTTGTTCACAGAGAAGATTCAAAGCTTGATTTTGTAACAGAAGCTTTGGCGGCATTGGGATTTAATCCTAATGAAGCCAGAATGATATTAAAGGGGATTGATACGGCTAATCTTTCTGAAGATGAGCTGATCAAGCTGGCTTTAAAAAAGATAGGAAGTTAGGTATATGTGATGATAGAAAGAGAAAATGAAGTCATTAAATCAAGCATCAACAAAGGTGAAGAATTAATCGAACAAACGCTTCGTCCTGACAGTTTAAGTCATTATATCGGGCAGGAAAAAATAAAAGAAAAACTAAATATATTTATTGAAGCCGCAAAAATGCGGTCTGAACCGCTAGACCACGTTTTGTTCTATGGGCCTCCAGGCTTAGGGAAGACTACTCTTTCAACGATAATTTCTCGTGAAATGAATGTTAACATACGTATTACCTCGGGTCCTGCCATAGAGAGAGCAGGAGACTTAGCTGCTATATTAACAAATCTAAACGAAAACGATGTATTGTTTATTGATGAAATTCATAGGCTCAATAGAAGCGTTGAAGAAATTCTTTACCCGGCTATGGAAGATTTTGCTTTGGATATTATAATAGGAAAAGGTCCTTCCGCACGATCTATACGACTTGAGCTTCCGAAATTCACTTTAATTGGTGCTACAACGAGAGCGGGTTCAATGACGTCTCCTCTTAGAGATAGATTTGGTGTCATATGTAAGCTTGATTATTATTCAGACGAGGAATTGATGGAAATTGTAAAACGCTCGGCGAGTATATTGAATATTGATATAACTGACGAAGGATCTCATGAAATTTCCAGACGCTCCCGAGGAACACCTAGAATAGCCAATAGAATATTAAAGAGAGTCAGAGATTACGCCTTGGTTAAAGGGAATGGCAATATTAATCTTGAAATTGCTGATATGGCCTTGGATATGCTTGAAATAGATCATAATGGCTTTGACAAGGTTGATCGGAAGCTTCTTAGAACAATCATCGATTTTTATGGAGGAGGGCCTGTAGGAATAGATACCTTGGCTGCTTCGATTGGAGAAGAAGGGATAACAATTGAGGATGTCTGTGAACCTTACTTGATGCAAAAGGGTTTTTTGAGCCGTACTCCTCGTGGAAGGATTGCAACCGAAAAGGCCTATCAATATTTTGGCTTATCCTATTCGAAGGATGCTCAGATTTCTTTTGATAGAGAGGAACTCAAATGAAAGAGGCTTGTTACACAACGAAAGATTTCAGTTTTATATTACCTGCAGATAAAATTGCTCAAAAGCCAATTAAGGAAAGAGAATTATCAAAATTGATGGTCTTGGATCGTCAAAGCAGAAGGATTGACCATAGGAGCTTTTATCAAATTATTGATTATTTATCACCGGGAGACTGCCTTGTCTTAAATGATTCCAGAGTTCTTCCGGCTAGACTTTTTGGCAAAAAAACGACAGGTGCTGTTATTGAGATTTTGTTACTAAAAAGAGTTAAAATGAATAAATGGGAATGTCTCGTAAAACCAGGCAAAAGAGCTAAAATAAATTCTAGAATTTATTTTAGCGAAACGCTTGAAGCGACAGTCATTGACGAACTAAACGAAGGAGTGAAAATTCTGGAGTTTTTTTATGAAGGGGTTTTCGAAAGCATTTTAGAAGAGCTAGGTGAAATGCCACTTCCACCCTATATTCAAGAAAAACTTGAGGATCAAGAAAGATATCAGACGGTATATTCTAAAAACAGCGGATCATCGGCTGCTCCGACGGCAGGACTTCATTTTACACCGGATCTACTCCAAAAAATTGAAAATAAAGGTGTAAAGCTAGCTTTTGTAACATTGCATGTAGGACTTGGCACATTTAGGCCCGTAAAAGCTGAAAAAATTGAAGACCATGTTATGCACTCGGAATATTATGAGCTGGACCGAACGAATGCAGATATCATCAATCAGACAAAAGAAAGTGGCGGAAAAATCATTTCAGTAGGGACGACATCTACAAGAACACTTGAGTCGATATTTAAGAAATTAGATAAAATAGAAGAAGATAGAGGATGGACGGATATCTTCATCTATCCAGGATATACTTTTAAAGTCATAGACGGGTTAATTACCAATTTTCATCTACCGGAATCAACTTTGCTAATGCTTGTAAGCGCATTTTCCGATAGAGAGTTTGTGCTTGCAGCCTATCAAGAAGCTATTGACCAAAATTATCGTTTTTTTAGCTTTGGCGATGCAATGTTTATCAAATAACTAGGAGGATTCATGGCATTTGAATTTAAATTACTATATGAATCAAAGGAATGTGATGCACGTTTAGGTGAGATGCATACGACTCACGGTATTGTTGAAACGCCTATTTTTATGCCTGTAGGAACGAAAGCGACAGTTAAAACGATGACGCCGGAAGAATTGAAGGAGATAGAAGCGCAAATCATTCTAAGTAATACTTATCACTTATATTTGCGTCCCGGGCAGGATATTATAAAAGAGGCCGGTGGATTACATCGTTTTATGAATTGGGATAGACCTATCTTAACTGATAGTGGCGGATTCCAAGTTTTTAGTCTTGGAAATCTAAGGAAAATAACAGAAGAAGGAGTAGCTTTCAAATCATATATTGATGGGTCAGATCACTTTATATCCCCGGAGAAAGCTATAGAAATTCAAAACGATCTCGGGTCTGACATTATCATGGCATTTGATGAGTGCACACCTTATCCTTGCTCCTATGATTACGCAAAAGATTCTATGGAAAGAACGACAAGGTGGGCTAAAAGATGTCAGGAAGCCCATAAGAATGCAGATTTGCAAGCATTATTTGGCATTATTCAGGGAAGTATGTATAAGGATCTGAGGCTAAAAAGTCTAGAGGATTTAACTTTGTTAGATTTGCCGGGCTATGCCATAGGAGGATTAAGCGTCGGGGAGCCAGCCGAATTAATGAATGAAGTGTTGGAATATACTGTACCTAAAATGCCTCGCTACAAACCCAGATATTTAATGGGGGTAGGAAGTCCGGACTATATATTTGAAGCGGTTGAGAGAGGCGTGGACATGGCAGATTGTGTAATGCCAACAAGAATGGCAAGAAATGGTGCATTCTTGACCAGTCATGGGCGGCTGGTAATTAAAAATGCTACTTATAAAAATGATTTCTCTCCAATTGATGATAATTGTCAATGTTACACATGTAAGCATTATTCCAGAGCTTATTTAAGGCATCTATTTAAAGAAAATGAAATACTCGGAGCAAGATTGGCAACAATTCATAATCTTTTTTTCTTGATTAATCTCATGAAAAATATTAGAATAGCTATTAAGGAAGAAAACTTCCTAGCTTTTAAGAATGATTTTTATAAAAAATACGGTTATCTCAACAATAACTGACAGGAGGTTTCAATGGAAGGCGGTACAAGTTTAATTTTTATGGTGGCAATGTTTGCTATATTTTATTTTATGCTTATCAGACCTCAAAGAAAAAGAGATAAGCAAATTAAAGATATGCGAGCAGCATTAAAAAGAGGCGATGATATTATCACGATAGGTGGTATTCATGGAAAAATAACTAAGGTTACAGATGACGTCGTTGTTATTGAATTGGAACATGCTAAGCAAAGGATGAAGCTTCAAAAATGGGCGATTCATAGTGTCGTAAATGCTGCAGAGATAGAAGAAATAACAGAAGTTGTTGCAGAAGAAGTTGCAGCCCCCAGCGAGGAAGAACAAAATAATGATTAAAACACAATAAAATTGAGCCTAGCGGCTCTTTTTATTTTTTTAAGCGGCAATAATTCGTTGATTTTTTTTATTGATGTGATATAATATAAAAGCAATAATCAAGCAGGAGGCTTCTATGAAACACATAAAAAGCTTAAATACCAAAAACCTTTCTTTAAACCTTGCTCATAAAGGTTGTGGAGAATGTCAAACATCGTGTCAATCGGCATGCAAAACTTCATGTACTGTAGGAAATCAGAAGTGTGAGAAGTAAAACAGTAGTGGATTGCCACTACTTTTTTATTGAAGGAGGAAGAAGTGATTCATTTATTTGAACTGGACAACAAGAGATTTGTAATTGATATCAATAGTGGGCTCATACATGAAGTGGATGCCATTGTTTATGATATTTTAAGACTAGATTACTATCGCAATAAATCTAACAAAGAAGAACTATTAGAGCATTACTCAATCGACGACATTGAAGAGGCTTGTCAAGAGCTTCAACAGCTTGAAGAAAATCAAATGCTTTATACTAAAGATTTGAATCTGACACCTAAAATCAAGCCTATTTTAAAAGCGATGTGTTTAAACATCGCTCATGACTGTAATTTATCCTGTGGGTATTGCTTTGCCTCTCAAGGTGATTATGATGGAAAAAGAAGCTTAATGTCCTACGAAACGGGAAAAAAAGCATTAGATTACATCTTACATAATTCAGGTTCAAGAACTAATTTAGAAGTTGACTTTTTTGGTGGAGAACCACTCATGAATTTTGAGGTAGTAAAAAAACTTGTGTTATATGGACGCGAAGAGGAAGTCAAATACCATAAGAATTTCAGATTTACTATTACAACCAATGGTGTACTTTTAGATGAAGAAAAGATGATGTTTATCAATGAGCATTTTGATAATATTGTTATGAGCATTGATGGAAGAAAAAAAACAAATGACAATGTTCGCAAGACGTTAACAGGACAAGGCAGTTATGATGTGATTGTTCCTAAATTTAAACAGGCTGTTAAGCTTAGAGAGGATAAAACTTATTTTATTAGAGGGACATTTACAGGCTTGAATCTTGATTTCTCAGAGGATTTAAAGCATCTGAGAGACTTGGGCTTCAAAAGTCTATCGATGGAGCCTGTCGTAACGGAGCCCGGCAATCCTTATGAAATCAAAGCTTCTGACTTGGATCAAATCAAAGAAGAATATGAAAAACTATATTATTTATACAAAGATTCAATAGGAAGTGATCATGAATTCAATTTCTTTCATTATGAAATAGATTTAGAAAATGGACCTTGCATCTATAAAAGAATTTCAGGCTGCGGCGCAGGCAATGAGTACATTGCAGTTACGCCTGAAGGTGAAATTTATCCATGCCATCAGTTTGTAGGCAATGAGGATTTTATCATTGGTACTTTGGATGAGGGCATTACGAGAAAGGATATTCAGCATCAGTTTCATATTAGCAATGTTCTTGCAAAAGAAGCTTGTAGAAACTGTTGGGCGAAATACTTCTGTAGTGGTGGATGCGATGCAAATGCATACAACTTTAATCATGATTTTTTAAAGCCGTACGAAATTGGTTGTGAAATGGAGAAAAAAAGAATTGAATGTGCAATACGTATTAAAGCCGAAAAAATCGAAAGAAAAACAGTTGAAATTACAAAATAATAAAAGTATAATTCTTTTTGAGGCATAATTAGGAGGTTTTTATGAAAAACAAAAGCAGAATACTGTTTGCATTCATTCTTATTCTAGTTGTCAGTGCTGTATATGTTTCTTCTTTCGGGTTAACGATTGGAAGATATATTGTCAGTCCGTTTAAGGATGAAATATCATTAGGACTGGACCTATCCGGGGGCGTCTATGTTGTATTAGAGGCTGTGACGGATTCAACCGGTGAAGAATTAGATATGAAGGTTAGCCAAGCAAAGGCCATTATTGAACAAAGAGTCAATGGCTTAGGTGTTTCTGAACCTAACATAACTATTGAAGATCGCGACAGAATTAGAATTGAATTGGCAGGCTTGACCAATCCACAAGAGGCTATTGACTTAATCGGTAAAACAGCGGTTTTACAATTCATGGAAATGGATGGAACGGTCATCCTAACCGGTGAGAATGTCATTGATTCAAAAGCTGTCTACAATGAAAATAATCAAATTGTGGTTTCTTTGGAATTTGACCAAGAGGGAACACAAGCCTTTGCAGAAGCTACAAAAAGACTCTATCAAGAAACAAATGAGGTTAATAAAGTTATCATGATTGTTCTTGATGGCGATGTTATTTCATCTCCTGTGGTTGCTGCTGAAATTACGAATGGAAAAAGTGTGATTGAAGGTGGTTTTGATATTGATAGCGCTAGCAATTTAGCCAATCTAATCAGAGCCGGTGCACTTCCGGTAGAAATGAAGGAAATTGAAGTTTCAGTTGTAGGACCAACTCTTGGTTTAGAATCTCTTGAAAAAAGTATATCAGCAGCTGCTCTGGGATTACTTCTGATATTTATTTTTATGCTTGCTTTTTATCGTATCCCGGGTTTAGCCGCAGATGTTGCACTGACTATTTACGTTATGATTGTCCTTGGAATAATGGTAGCGATCAATGCTAATTTGACCTTGCCGGGGATTGCAGGACTTATTCTGTCAATCGGAATGGCAGTAGATTCTAATATCCTAATATTTGAAAGAATAAAAGACGAGATTAATATGGGTAAAAGTATTAGAACTTCTGTAGATTCAGGCTTCAAAAGAGCGATGACAACTATTATAGACGCCAATGTGACCACTTTAATTGCCGGTCTTGTTCTTTTCTATTTTGGGACAGGTACCATCAAAGGCTTTGCGGTTACATTGATTATCGGACTGATTTCATCGCTATTTACTTCTGTATTCATCACGCAATATATCCTTAAAATACTAGTAAAGATGGACCTTTCAAAGAATTTGAAAATGTATGGCGCAGTGGGGGTAACTAAATGAATCTAAACATTATTAAACATAAAAATAAATTTTTTATTCTTTCAGCGTCAATCATCATCGTGGGATTACTGTTCATTATGTTCTTCGGACTCAACCTAGGAATCGATTTTACCGGAGGAACACTGATTCAGATTGAGCTCCATGATAAAATCGAGGTTGTCGAATTGCGTGAATTAACGGATACCTTTGACTCGAATGCCAGTATCGTACATGCCGGAGAAAATAAAACGCAGGTCATCATTAAAACGACACTTGACTTAGATAATTCACAGAGATATGAGATTTTTCAAATATTTAGCGAAAAATACAATCTTGCTCCGGAAGATTTAATTAATCAACAAAAATTCGGTCCTTCCATCGGGCAAGAAATTCAAGGTAAGGCCTTTATCTCGGTCATCGTAGCTTCATTGTTTATGCTCGGCTATATTACATTTCGATTTGAATTTTATTTTGGAATAGCTGCAGTCATTGCTTTGATCCATGATGTACTCATCGGGCTAGCCGTGTATGCGGTACTAAAAATTCCCGTAAACAGCTCTTTTATTGCGGCTATGCTAACCATTGTTGGTTACTCAATAAATGATACAATCGTAGTGTTCGACAGAATTAGAGAAAACCTAAAGAATACAAGAAAAATGAAATACGATCAGATTATTGATCTCAGTATCTCACAAACGATTGTCAGATCAATCAATACCTCAGTGACTACTTTATTTGCTATTACATCACTCTATATTTTCGGAGTAGAGGCCATAAAAGATTTTGCGTTACCTTTGATTATCGGGATTTTAGCCGGAACCTATTCTTCCATTTTTATTGCGAGCCCATTATGGTACTTGCTAAAATCAAGAAAAGGCGATGTCAATATGTATAATCCTAACAAAGCAACGCGTTAAATCGCACTATCACTGAATGACTATTTGTAGTATAATATAAAAAAAGACAGGAGGTAGTGTCTATGCAGATCAATTTTATTCTTTTATTGATTGTATCAATATTGATATCTATATTTGCAATACAAAATGGAGATACGGTTTCCATTGATTTATTCTTTTTCAAACAAGAGATGTCTCAAGCTTTGGTCATATTGGCATCAGTTGGATTAGGTGCATTGACAGCTGTTATTCTAAGTGCTTTCGGTAAGATTAAAAGATTTAGGACAATAAAATCCTTGAATAAAAAAATCAAGCTATTAGAATCAGAAGCCACAACGCAAACCGTAAAACTAGAACAGCTACTGGCTGAAAAAGAAGGACTTGCAAAGGACGTAGAAGAACTCCTTAAAGAAAATCAAGAGCTGCTCAGCGTCAAAGAAGAAAATTCAACCCCTGAAAGTCAGGAGCCTATTGCTTGAAAAAGAGATTTTTGTTCAGAAAATTTAATCAAACCGAGATATTCAATATTTCAAAAAAGTGTCAAGTTGCCCCAATAACAGCAGCTGTGTTATATCATAAAGAACTTCGGACAGCGGAAACGATTGAACATTATTTGAACACAGAATTGAATTTTATGCGAAATCCGCTGGAAATAATAGGAATGAAAGAAGCCGTTAGCTTATTGTATGAATGCTTGGAGAATAATGATCGAGTATTTTTATACGGTGATTATGATGCCGACGGCGTTACTTCAACAGCGCAGCTAACTTATGTTTTAAAAGCGTTAAAAGCTAGTTTTGACTACTATTTACCCGATAGGGAATTGGACGGCTATGGACTTAATTTAGATAAGATTAGAGAGATCCGCAGTGAAGGCTATCAGCTTTTGATTACCTTAGACTGCGGTATTTCAAATTACGCAGAAATAGAGTATGCCGTTCGCGCAGGAATGAAGGTCATCATTATCGACCATCATCAATGTCCCGATTTCTTACCTCCGGCACAGGTCATTATTGACCCTCAAGTGGATGATACTCAAAGCTATTATCAAAATATGTGTGGTGCAGGGCTCACATATAAATTTGTACAAGCTTTGACAGAGTTTTGCGGTATTGATTTTAATTTAGAAGCTTGTTTACAGCTTGCAGCGATTGGCACTGTAGCTGATATCGTTCCGATAACAGGGGAAAACAGAATTATTGTAAAAAACGGTATTCGTGTAATCAATGAATCTCCGCTTGTAGGTGTCAAGCAATTGATTCAAGTTGCAGGTCTTAAGAAAAACTCAATTAATAGTACGGATTTAGGCTTTGTTATTGGTCCTAGAATAAATGCCGCCGGTCGATTGGAAAGTGCACGTACCGCTCTTGAGCTTATCTTAGCTGAAAATGAAAAAGACGCTTATGAGCTGGCGGTAAGAGTCAACCACCTCAATCAGTGTAGGAAAGAAATTGAAGGCAAGATTTTTGAATTTGCAGAAAATGCATTACTGCATCAATCGAAAGACCAAATTATTATTTTGAAGGGCGATTTATGGCACGAAGGCGTTATTGGGATTGTCAGCTCTAAAATTTCTGAAAGATATTATAGACCCTCGATTGTTTTTACAAGGACGGGGGATTTTTATAAAGGCTCGGGCCGCAGTATTCCGGGATTTGACTTGTATCACGCGGTCAAAAAATTCGAACATCTCACGGAAAAATGTGGGGGTCACCCTCAGGCTGTGGGGATTACCCTTCATAAAGATCACATGGATGAATTTGTTGATTCAATGAAAAAATTAACAGAAATCAATTTAAAAGAAAGTGAAAAGGTTCAAAAAATATGGATTGATTTCAAGGTCAACAAAGACACGATTATCAACAGCGATGTGCTAAAAGAACTTGATATATTTGAACCATATGGATTTGAAAATGAAGAACCGATTTTTTTAATTCATAAATTTGAGATTGAACAATATAAAACTATCGGTGCTGATAAAAATCATCTTAAAGCAATAATCAATACCGGAAAATCATCCTTTGAATTATTAAAATTCAATATTACAGAACAAGAAATGGCATTATTTTTATCAAAGAATCAAATGGTGGGCAAATTTTCCTTAAATCATTTTAATGGTAACGTAACCGTCCAGTTTTTAGTAGCACATTTTACAGGTACTTATTTTACTGAAAATATCATAAAGTTTATGACTCATTTATATGACCGTAGAATGGCTGTTGAAGAATTAGAGGTAGGTTTAAGCGATATGGAAGAACCCATCATCACTGAAAGTGATTTAACAAAGCTCAATGAAAGTGATAAGCAGGTCATGTTAGAGGATGAACTTAAAAAGAAAATAGCTTACATTTATGTTCATTGGATTCCAAATAGCGAACAGATGACAGCAATCCTAAAAGAAATAAGAAAAAATAACCATAATATCGTCAAATTTGACATGAATAAACTTGTTAACCACTTAAACAAACTATATAATATTAATATTAATGATAAAATGATACTATATTCTTTGATTAGTTTAAAAAAGAAAAAGGTCATAGATTTTGCATTAAAAAATAATTTAGTTTATGTTAAACCACATGATAAGGAGGAAGTTAATAATGAATTTTAAAGATAAAATAAGAGTGATTGAGGATTTTCCGGAAGCAGGGATTAGTTTTAAAGATATTACCACGGTATTAAAAGATCCTTTATATTTTAATGGCATCATTGATGAGCTTACAGAGCTTTTTTCAGATATTCCGGTGGACATTGTAGTAGGACCTGAATCAAGAGGTTTTATTTTTGCAACGCCGGTAGCTTTTAATCTAGGAGCTGGATTTGTTCCGGTCCGTAAACCCGGTAAATTGCCGGCTGAAACGGAAAAATATGAATATGCATTAGAATATGGGTCGGATTCTCTTGAAATACATAAAGATGCCATTGAAAAAGGAATGAAGGTATTGGTCATTGATGATTTATTAGCGACAGGAGGCACCGTTGGCGCTACAGCAAAGCTTGTTGAAAAACTTGGAGGGGAAGTTGTTGGTTTAGGCTTTTTCATAGAGCTTACCGATTTAAAGGGCAGAGACAAGCTGAAAAAATATAATGTTAAATCAGTAGTAAAATACTAATTAATAAGACCTTGATGTCAGGAGTGACAACCTTTGTTGGAAAAATTAATTCAAAATATACAATCATATAATCCAACCGCAGATATTGCTTTGATTACAAAAGCATATGAATATTCTCAAAGACTGCATAATAATGACCCACTCAGGTTTTCAGGAGATGCTTTTTTTACGCACCCTTATAATGTAGCCTTAATTCTTGCTGAGCTGAGTATGGACGTAGATACAATAGCTGCCGGATTATTACATGATGTTGTAGAGGATACTACAGCTACTTGCGAGGACATAAAAGCAGAATTCAGCGAAGAAATTGCAAATCTTGTTGATGGTGTCACTAAATTGAGCAAGGTCAAATATAAATCCAAAGAAGAGCGACAAGCCGAAAGTCTTCGAAAAATGGTAATAGCGATGTCTAAAGATATTCGCGTCATCATTATTAAGTTGGCAGATAGATTACACAACATTCGTACCTTGCAATACATGACGCCTGAAAAACAAAAGGAAAAGGCTATTGAAACACTTGAGATATATGCACCGATTGCAAATCGTTTAGGAATCGCATCTATCAAATGTGAGCTGGAAGATTTATCCTTACAATATATTGATCCTGACGGGTTTAAAGATATTACGGATCGCGTTAAAGAGAAGCAAAAAGTAAGAGAAGAATATATTCAAGGTATTGTGAATACATTGTCCGAAAAACTAAAAGAATCTGATATTGTTTATGACATTAGCGG
>JAFGVC010000111.1 GCA_016938195.1 Tissierellales bacterium
AAAAAATTCAGAACCCTTTCAACACAAACAATAAAAAAGTACTCATTTTCTCCGCATTCTCCGATACAGTCGATTATTTATATGCTCAGATAGCGCCGATTGTGAAAGAGAGATTTGGCCTTAATACCGCCATGATTACAGGTACAACTGATGGAAAAACAAATGTAAAGCTTCAGCATACAGATATGAATACAATCCTAACGCTATTTTCACCACGTTCCAAAGATAAAGAATTATTAATGCCGAACAAGCCTATAGAAATAGATATTCTGATTGCGACGGACTGTATTTCTGAAGGACAAAACTTGCAGGATTGTGATTATTGTGTAAACTACGACATACACTGGAATCCGGTTCGTATTATTCAACGCTTTGGGCGTATTGACCGTATAGGGAGCCAAAATAATACAATACAGCTTGTCAATTTCTGGCCCAATATTGGCTTGGATAAATATCTTGAGTTGAAAGGTCGAGTAGAAACACGAATGAAAGCTTCTGTTATGACTGCAACAGGCGATGATAATCCCATTGACCCAGAAGAAATGGGGGACTTGGAATATCGTAAAGCACAACTTGAAAGATTGCAGAATGAAGTCGTTGATATCGAAGATATGCAGAGTGGTGTTTCTATTATGGATCTAGGGCTAAATGAGTTTAGACTTGATCTGCTGGATTATGTAAAAAAGCATGATAACCTGGATAAGGTACCATTTGGACTTCATGCAGTGGTGAACGGGAATAATAGTACACCCAAAGGCACGATATTTATCCTGAAAAATATAAATACCAGCATAAATCACCACGATAGAAACCAACTTCACCCCTTCTATATGGCATATGTACGAGATGATTCAGAGGTTCATATCGATCATCTTCAGCCGAAAAAACTTCTTGATGTTTTACGGCAGCTTTGCAAGGGGAAAACAGAGCCGTTGCTTAGTCTTTGTAAACAGTTTAATGATGAAACTAAAGATGGGAGAAATATGAGTCATTATTCAGATCTTTTGTATCTGGCGGTTAAGTCTATTGTGGATATAAATGAGGATGACTCAATCGATAGCTTCCTCTCAGGCAAGCAGATATCCTTAGCAGAGAACACAATCGAGGGGTTGGATGATTTTGAACTGGTCTGTTTCGTGAATGTGAGGTGAATCAGCTAAAATGTTTGGATTACCTAAATCTACTGAAATAAGTAAACCGCTTCCTAAAAAATCCATATTTGAAAAGTTTAAACCAAACGTTGCTGAACGAAAACTATTTGATGAGCAAATCAATCGTCTTTCAATTGTTGCAGAGATTTCTCCTCAAACGGTTAGTATAGTAGCAGACGAGAAAGTCGCAGCGATATACATTATTTTAGTTCACATGAAGACAGATGATTGCGATAAAAAGAACATCCTCCTTTTATCAAAGTTCATAGATCAGAACATGCTATTTGCTTTAAAATATGAGGACAAGATAAAGTTTGCAGCCTACCGGGCAAATAGAGTACTAATGTCTGATAGCAGACCTATAGATGACTGGAAGTTTAAGCTTAAAGGGATTGAGCTAAAATCTACATGGGATGCACTTGTAGCCGATGTTGCTAAAATTGAACCGGTAGACGGTAAAGATCTGGATGAAATTATCATTCAGAATGAATTAAAAGAGAAATTAAAAAAACAGATTAGCATGCTAGAAAAGAAAGCGATGAGCGAAAGACAGCCTAGACGTAAATGGGACCTAGCAGAAGAAATAAAAAAGCTGAAAGAACAACTTAAAGGAGTGTAATGATGGAAAAACAAGATAAGTTAAGTATGCACACATCAAATCTTGCGGATAATAATTTTGCTGCGCTTGCAGCCATGTTTCCTAATGCAGTGACAGAAACAGTAGATGAAAATGGAGAAGTTATTCGTGCTATCGATGCAGAGGTACTAGCTCAAGAGATTAATACACGTGTTGTAACGGGTAAAGAAGAACGGTATCAATTCACCTGGCCAGACAAGAAAAAATCAGTCCTGTTAGCAAATGCTCCAATAGCTGCAACCTTACGACCTTCTAGAGAAGAAAGTGTGGATTTTGATAACACGGAGAATCTTTATATAGAAGGGGATAATCTTGATGTATTGAAGTTGCTAAGAGAAACTTACTTGAATCGGGTGAAATTGATCTATATCGATCCACCATATAATACGGGTGGAGACTTTTTGTATCCAGATAATTTTGATGATAGCACTCTTGACTTTCTTTACCGTGATGGTCAATTTGATGAACAGCGTAACCGTCTAACTACCAATTTTGCGAGCGAAGGTCGTTTCCATACTAATTGGCTAAACATGCTTTATCCGCGGCTCCGAGTATCTAGAGATTTGTTGACTGATGATGGAGTAATCTTTATTAGTATTGATGATAATGAAGTTCATAATTTATGGAAAATTTGTGATGATGTATTTGGGGGTGCAAATTTTATTAACATAATCACAGTTAAGACGAAAATTGGTGGAGTGTCAGGTAGTTCAGAGGGAAAGAGCTTAAAAGATGCAACTGAGTTTATATTGGTCTACGCAAAGAACAAGTCAGAACTACTCTTGAATCCTGTTTATATACGAACACCTTTATTTGATAGGATAACTAGTTATCTTACTGAAGGTAAAAGTTGGAAATACACTTCGGTTATGACAAAACTTGATGGTAAAGTTTTAATTAAAGAAGATTCTACTCGAGGGATGAAATTTTGGGGTTATAAGGTGCTGGAAACGAAGTCAGTAGCTGCATATGCAAAGGAATTAGGAATTTCAGAAGAAGATGTGTACAATCAATATGCAGATAGAATTTTTCAAACTACTAATGCTCAAAGTAGTGTAAGACAAACGGTAATGAAGGAGACGAGAAATGTTGATTATCCGATGTTCGGATGTGAATATACCCCGATAAAAGGAAAAAACGAAGGGCAAAAAATAGAAATCTTGTATAAAGGCGAGCAACGGCGTATGATGATGTTTTTATCTGATGCTGTAGAGAAAATTGATGGAATATACTATTACATGGATAAAATAACATCGCTTTGGGACGATATTGAATATAATAATCTAACAAAAGAGGGTGATACGGAATTCCCGAATGGGAAGAAGCCCATAAAAATGCTACAGCGTATGATTAATCTTGCAACCGATAAAGATAGTATAGTGCTTGACTTCTTTAGTGGTAGTGCTTCGACAGCCCATGCTGTGATGCAATCAAATATTGAAGATAATGGCATTCGGCGATTTATTCTTGTACAAATCCCGGAAAAAACTGATAATGATGAGTTTCCAACAATTTGTGAAATAGGAAAGGAACGTATTCGTCGTGCTGGTACAAAAATCAAAGAAGAAGTAGGTTTGACAGCTCAAAACCTTGATACCGGGTTCCGAGTTCTTAAGCTAGATAGTAGTAACATGAAAGAAGTCTATTATACACCTGAAGATTATTTACAAATGGGCTTTAATTTGGAAGGCTTTATGGATAATATTAAACCTGATCGTTCAGATGAAGACTTGCTATTCCAAGTAATGCTTGATTTGGGTATTCCGCTTTCAGCTAAAATTGAACAGGATGGAAAAATATTTAAGGTCAATGAAAATTACTTAATTGCATGCTTTGATAGAGTTGATACTTCCATGATCACTAAAATTGCACAAAAACAACCTTATTATGCTATTTTCAGAGACAGCAGCTTCGTAAATGACAGTGCTCTAGTAAATGTTGAACAGATTTTCAATACCTATAGCCTAAGTACAATAAGGAGGGTCTTGTAGATGAAGTTTAAATTCAAGATACAACCCTTCCAATCAGAGGCTGCAGAAAGTATTGTTAAGGTGTTTTATGGACAACCAAATTGTGGTGTGCTCAAATATCGGCTTGATCTTGGTAAACGTGAAGGATCAAGTAAGGAAAAAAATCTACAATCGAGCTTATTCAGTGAGACAGAGGAGCAAAAGCGTAAGAGACTCGCTGATAAATATTATAATACACGCAATGAATTAACTGCTGAAGAAACTGATTTTCTTGAAGTTGCTTATAGTAATGCTGAGGTTGAATTATCCACAGCGCAATTGCTTAAAAATATACGTGCCGTTCAGACAGCTAACAATATAAAGAATTCTTCGGATTTAGAAGCAGGCCTTGGACTTGTTTCCTTAGACGTGGAGATGGAAACAGGTACGGGAAAAACTTATGTTTATATTAAGACCATGTTTGAACTTTATAAGGCATATGGTTGGAGTAAATTCATTGTTGTTGTGCCTAGCATTGCAATTCGCGAAGGTGTTAAAAAATCTTTTGAGATGACGCAAGAGCATTTTATGGAACTCTATGGTATTAAGGCGAGGTTCTTTGTATATAACTCATCAAATTTGCACCAGTTAGATGAGTACTCTCAAAACGCAGGTATTAATGTCATGATAATCAATACGCAAGCTTTCAACACAACAATGAACGAGGAAAAGAGCGTGGAAGGTAGAGGTGGCAATGAAGCGGCTCGTATTATTTACACCAAACGGGATGAGTTTGGATCTCGTCGCCCTATCGATGTTATAAAGGCAAATAATCCAATCATTATTTTAGATGAGCCTCAAAAAATGGGTGGAACAGCAACACAGAATGCATTAAAGAAGAACTTCAATCCCTTATTCTCATTGAATTTCTCAGCAACGCATAAAACATCACATAACTTAGTCTATGTTCTTGATGCACTGGATGCCTTCAAAAAAAAGCTTGTTAAGAAAATTGAGGTAAAAGGATTTGATCTTAAGAATCTGAGTGGAACCAATGGCTATATGTATCTTGCAGCTATTGTTATCGATCCTAAGAAACCCCCTCGTGCTCGATTGGAGTTTGAAGTAAAACGCGGAACCGGTATTAGACGAGAAGTGAAGTTACTGAGCGTTGGAGACAGCTTGTATACGGCGTCTAATGGATTGGAAGAATATAAAGGGATCTCTATTTCTGAAGTCGATCCAATACGATCATTGGTAACATTTTCAAATGGAGATACTTTAGAAACCGGTGAAGCAAGTGGGAATGTAAATGAAGATGATATTCGTCGTATACAAATCCGTGAGACAATAGCTTCACATTTTGATAAAGAAGAGAAGTTATTCGAACAAGGAATTAAATGCCTATCGCTATTTTTCATCGATGAGGTGGCGAAGTATCGCCAGTATGATGAAGATGGCAATGAACTTGTAAGTGAGTACGGACAGATATTTGAAGAGGAATATAACGCGGCTCTAAATGAAAGATTGACGCTGTTTCCTACTACATACCAGAAATATCTTAGAGAAATTGATACCACAGAAACCCATAAGGGCTATTTTTCGATAGACAAAAAAGGCAAAATCATTAATAGTCTTACAAAACGTGGGAGTGAGTTTTCTGATGATATCAGTGCCTATGATCTGATTCTGAAAAACAAAGAACGTTTATTATCCTTTGAAGAACCCACAAGGTTTATTTTTTCACATTCTGCATTACGTGAAGGTTGGGATAATCCGAATGTATTCCAGATATGTACATTGAAGCATTCAGATAACGTTACGGCAAAAAGACAGGAAGTCGGTCGAGGTTTGCGCCTATGTGTTAACGAAACAGGTGATAGACAAGATATTGAGGCGTGCGGAGAAACGCTTGTACATGGTTTGAATGTACTTACAGTTGTTGCCAGTGAAAGCTATGCTGGATTTGTTGCAGATTTGCAGAAAGAAATTAAGTTAGATCTCTATGATCGTCCGACAAAGGCGAGCGTAGATTATTTTGTCGGCAAGAATGTACTCATTGATGATGAAGTGCACACCATAAGCCTATCAGAAGCTACTGCGGCTTACAACTATCTTGTGCGCAATGATTATGTGGATGATAATGGCGGGGTGACAGACAGCTATAGAGCGGCGGCTGAGCAAGGAAGTTTCGCACCTTTTAAACCTGAGTTAGTACCGCTAGGAGAGAATATCCATAAGCTCGTGCAAGCCATATTTGATCCGAGCATCCTAAGAGAAATGGCTGGTAATGGTCATGAAACCAAAGTCAAAGAAAATCCACTGAATGAAAACTGGAAAGACTTTCAGGAACTGTGGGAAAGAATCAATAAAAAGTATGCGTATACCGTTGATTTTAACAGTGAAGAGCTAATTGAAAAATCTATTATGGCTATCAACAATGATTTGAGAGTATCCAAGCTGACATACACGCTAACAACCGGCGAACAGACAGGTCTTGAATTTGTCAGAGAAAATACCGTTACAAAAAATCTGGAACGCACTCAAGGAAGTCATACTGTTTATGATATTATTGGTAAAATCTCAGAGGCCACAACTTTGACTCGTCGTTCTGCGTCGGCCATTTTAATGGGAATAAAAGAAGATAAAAAGTGGATGTTTCGAGAAAATCCAGAGGAATTTATAGCTAAAGTTGCTGATATCATAAATCATCAAAAGGCGTCTGTTGTGGTTGAACACATTACTTATATGCCTAGTGCTGAAGAACCTTATTCTCAGGATATTTTCAACATGAGCCGTTCTTCTGATGAGTATGCAAAGGCTTATAAAGCTAAACATGCCATACAGGACTTTGTCTTTACGGATGGAACTGCAACGGATAGTGTTGAAAGACGATTTGCCGAAGAATTGGATACTGCCGATGAGGTAGTAGTCTATGCAAAGCTCCCAAGAGGACCACGTGGGTTTTATATTCCTACTCCCGTCGGGAAATATTCACCGGACTGGGCGATTTCGTTCAAGAAGGGTGCTGTAAAACATATATTCTTCATTGCAGAAACAAAAGGCACGATGGATAGTCTTCAGCTGCGACCCATTGAGCAAGCTAAGATTACTTGTGCAAAAAAGTTGTTTAATGAGCTTTCTACAAATGATGTGAAATACCACGATGTGGACAGTTATCAGAGCTTGTTGTCGGTGATTGATTCATTGTGATTGAGGGAGAAGGCGAGGAGACGTTATGAATTTTAGAATCATCGGTACCTATCACATCAGCAACTGATAAGGCAACTGTTCCTCCTGAACTTATGGGGGCGTTTATTATAATGTTTTATAACACGCCACAGGAAGTTGTTTTTAAGGCTTTGGAGGTGGAGTAGGTGATATTATCTTTTAAGACACGTTAAAAGGCAATATTAATTTGAATTGAATCTGGAAGATGTGAATTTAAATAGATAGATTGCCTGAAACCAGAAACATATTGTATGTAGCAAATAATGGGAGGTGAACATTTTGCAAAAATTGACACTGAATTTAAGAAATTGTTATGGGATAGAAAAATTGAACTGTGAATTCGATTACTCACAGAAGTCGGTGAATCTGTTATATGCGAGAAATGGTCTTATGAAGACTTCGCTAACCAAAACTTTTAAGAAACTGCAAGAAAATAAGGAGGATGAAATTTGCGATGAAGTCTTTTCAAAAGAACCAGTAGTTTCTGATATCAAAATTGATGATAACGCTATAAACCCGGAAAATATATTTGTCATTAAATCTTACGAAAGTGCATATGAATCTGATGGGATAGCTTCTTTGTTGGTAGATACTAATGTTAAGGAACAATTAAATACTTTGTTAGTGATCAAAGAAAAGTTCTTAAAAAAACTAGAGAGGTATTCAGGACTTAAGGTCAAAAAAACATCAGGTAGAAAAAGTATATTTGAATTGGAAGATCAGCTTATAGATGATTTAAACATTGAAGAATATAGTCTTTTGACTGGATTATCTGAAATTTCAGTAGAAGAAATAGAATATGATTTTTCTAAGGTGATGTATGCTCCAATCTTTGCTTCTGGTTTAGAAGAAAAGATCAAATCAAATGATTTCCAATCTAAAATAGATGAATTTATTGAAAAAACGTATGAAATATATGCCGATTATACATTTTTGGAAAAAGGGAATTTTACGTTACCAAAACTTAAGAAAATTGAAAAAGAGCTTAGAAATAATTCGTTTTTTGTTAATGGCAATAAAGTGCTTCTCTCTGGAAATAGTGAAATTGAAGATGTCAATTTATTGAAAGAAAAAATCGATGAAATTGACAGTCGATTACAAGAAACAAGAGAGTTCAAAGAGATTGAGAAAATTTTAAGTACTGCAAAAGGAATAGTTTTAAAGGACGTTATAGAAAATAATCCGGAAATTATCCAAGAACTAAAAGTTGACAAGTTTGATGAGCTTAAAAAAAAATTATGGTTATCATATATAAAAGCTGAGGCTTATGAGTTTGTTAATTTAAGAAATTGTTATCGAGAGTTTGAAGAAGTAATTGAACAACTTGGAACGAACCATACCCCATGGCAAAAAGCCTTAGATATATTTAACAATCGTTTTACAGTTCCATTTAAGATGGAAATTGGTAATTTAAAAAGCTCAATTATCGGTGAGAGTGTACCAAAGGTTCTGTTTAGCTTTTGTAAGGATGGAAATATAGAAAATCTAAATGATGATAATTGGGTTAAGATCAATAGAGATGATTTAGAAGAGAAGAATACACTTAGTCAAGGTGAACGAAGAGCACTCTATTTACTAAATATTATTTTTGATATTGAAAACAGAAAAATATCTGAGAATGATACGCTGTTTATCGTTGATGATATTGCAGACTCATTTGACTATAAAAATAAATATGCCATTATTGAGTATCTTAAAGAAATTGCAGAATTTCCAAGATTTTATATGCTTGTTCTTTCTCATAATTTTGATTTTTACAGAACGTTATCTTCTAGGTTAGATGTTGCAAGAGAAAATAAGTATATGGTATATAAAAATGGTAATGAGATAGTGGTTGAACAAGAGCATTATCAAAAAAGACCTTTTACAAATTGGATAAATTCTTTGACTAACAAAAATGTTGTCGCACTTATTCCATATGTTCGGAATTTAATTGAATTTGGTATCGACAAAAAAGTTAATGATTTTCCAAATATTGATTCGGATGAATTATTTTTGACAAATTTAGTACATATGAAAGATTATACGGAAGCCATTACAATGGGGGATTTAAAAAAGGTATTTAAAGCATACATTGGCAAAGATAATTTTATCGAAAATAGCGATGATTCTGTAAAAGTCTATAAAATAATTGAAGATGTTTCAAATGATATAAGTTATACAGATATTAAGCTAGAGAATAAGATTGCTTTATCAATAGGTTCGAGATTAAAGGCAGAAAAGCATATGCTTGACAAGATTACTCAAGCAAATATTCAAATGCCCGTAATTAATTCTAATCAAACACGGAGATTATATGAATTGTACTGCCCAATAGGAAATAATAGTTCAAATAAAATCTTGGATAAAGTTAATATAATGACTCCTGAGAGCATTCATTTGAATTCGTTTATGTATGAGCCAATTATTGATATGGATATTATTGAGTTAAAAAGCTTATATGATCAAATAAGGAATTTGCAATTATGATAAAAAACTAGTCGATACATTTACAGTGGAAATAATCATTCTAAAATCCTGTGAAATATACGTGCAGAGATGATTTAAAAGGCGGTGTACATTTAAACCGTGCTGTGCCTGTTATATAGCATATAACTTATTCGACTAGTTAGTAATTATCTATAAATATAAATCCAATGAGGAGAATCTGAAGATGAAGATTATTTTTTTTAACACATCTTATATGAAGTATTACAAAGGAAAGCAGGATGATGAGTTAATTGGCAGTTTCAGATTTGTCACTGAAAAAAAGTGATGCAAAGGAAGTCAATTAGCTACAAATTGTAGCCAGTTGAAAATCAAAATTGAAGATGGCATAATGAGGCTGATTGAAGGCTTAACCGAGCCTGTTATATAACATATAACTTATTCAACAAGTTATTGATGAATTGTCGAGAAGAGGGTGATTGGATGATTGGTGCTATAATTGGAGATATTGCGGGTTCGCGGTTTGAATTTAATAATTATCGTTCAACTGAGTTTGAACTGTTTACAGAAGAATGCTTTATAACGGATGATTCTATTATGACATTAGCTGTTGCTAAGGCCATCATGGAGACAGACAAGTCTTTTGCGACTTAACCGTGCCTGTGAAACCTCCGAAAAACGATCTTTTTCACTTGATTTTCAATTATTCCCATAGTTAAAATGTTCATATTTCAACATTATGACTT
>JAFGVC010000112.1 GCA_016938195.1 Tissierellales bacterium
AACGGTCATGGAAAAAAGCGCGGCAAATAATTTCCCCTCGCCGCGACATTTTTCCAATGTTATGACCAGTTGAAACTTTCACAAGTCGAAAAGCAATCAGCCTACTAGTTCATTGAATATGTATACTATTTTCTTTTGATTGCAAATCCTGAAACATCAAGACCTTGTATGGTTGCAGGATTATCAAAACCATATCCAAAATATTCAGTAGCCACCTCTAATTTTAGATTTACTATCGCGTTCGCACCTTTTGAGGAGCTCCAAGTGTAGACTGAATCGAGCAGGTCGTATAAACTAAAATTATCTCTATCCCAATAATAAATGGTAGTGTAAACACCATTTTTTACAGTTTTCATATCTTTGTATGAAGCACTTGGAATGAAGCGGTAATTAATCAATCCTACGGATTCATAATTGCCGTTGTAAAGCAAAGGTGTGAACAAAAATCCTTTTTCTGTATATTTTGTAAAATCGAGTTTGTCAAAATTATCTACTTTAGGTGTTCTATGCAATATTTTTGAGCACCCTATGAATATAATGATAGTGAAGACGAATAAAAAAACGATGTACTTTTTCATCGAATGCTCCTAAGTTGTTTTATTGACAAGGGCAGAACGGCACTTTCATCTTCATTATTCTCTAAAAACACTTCCTCCTTAGCACCATCGGTAGCAATAATATAGTAGAAATACTTACTACCTTCGAATGCTTTCTCCCATTTTCTGCTTTCGGTAAATGTGCCTGTACTGTCTTCAGCAAAAGTCCCGTAAGGATCAAGAGAAGAATATACTTTATAGCCGGTAGCTCCGGGAACAATATCCCAAGTGATCACAGCGGTTGAATCATTTTCTGCAGAGAAAATTACATTTTCAGGTGCCGATAAGACATAACCGCCGCCTGCTACCCAATTTATTGAGTAAAGGCTTGAAATGGTCTCGTTCCCTACGCTGTCCTTGATCTTAAATGAAATTGTACCGTTACATTCATGATCTCTCGCGAGAATTGTGCCTGTATAATTGTAAGTCCCTTTTACCGGATAAAGAGTAATAGTATCGCTGTCACTCTCAATAGAATAATCGGCAGTAACACTGCTAATATTTGAAGCGTCATTAAACTGAAGAGTAAGGTTCATATCCTCATCAATATCAGCGGTATTACCTGCGATAAAATCAATATTAGGACTGGAAATATCGGGAACTATACTCACAAGTATATCATTTACTAAAAAAACAGTATAATTGCAGGTTTCTGTTGAACTCGAATAATAATTATGATAGTATAAACTGATTGATTGCCCTGCGAACTCAGTTAAATCATAAGTTATTTCAACCCATTGATCTTTTATTGCAGCAACAGGTGCAACTGGTCTTAAGGCAGAGCCTTCAGAATCAAATACTGTAAAATAAAGTGTGCTGAAAGGTGGAATTGATTCTAGTTCTGCATAAAAAACTTTATATTTTAATAAAATTGACTCGTCTGAAACAGCAGGCAAAGTGATTAATGGTGACTCAATTGAATAAGTCAGAGTGTAGCTGTGCTGAGAATATGTAAGAGCACATATATTGCTATAATCAAAGGCATCAACATCCAGCCACCAACCTACATAGGGCAATTCAGGTGTTTCCCATGAATGAACATACCATCCTGCCGATACTAGACTTGTCATAGTCTGAAAATCTTCAAAATATATTGCTTCGACCAGATATATTCCAGTTGCATCAAAATCAGTTGGATCGCCATCTATCTCAGCAACTATATTATATCGCCTCCCGTACTCGGTTGGTGTTTCAGCGGATAAATCCCAGTAATAAACCCAGACATTTTCACCTGAATCAAAGCTGATGTCACCCTGATTCACATAGACATCGTCTATCTTGATGTTTATGTCAGGATATGAGCCGAGAACTTCCGGAACTCTTACTTTAATTGCAAGCGTGTCAGTAATTCCTTTTCCACCTGACGGTCGGGTAGGGTATATTTCGTTGGGGAGAGGTGATTCTATTTTCGGGGCAGCTACTACTTTAAATGATACTTCACTAAAGGGGCGATTATAATATTCGTCATACCAAGACAAGTACGCATTTTCATTCCAAGCCATAGCAGTATAAATTTTAAATTTATATTCGCCAATTTCATCAGGCACATAAGTGTACAATGTATCCACATAATAATCGTCACTGCATTTAATAAAATGAGGGTCAGATGTGTAGATATCACTGTTCTTTTGAATGTAACCATGAAATCCTGCATTTCCCATTAATCTTATGTCTATCGGACCCTCGGCATTAAATATGATTGAATCTCCAAATTCAATGATATTGCTTCCATCTATTGATAAGAGAGGTGGATCATAAATTGCCCTCAATCCCCAAATTTCTTGATTACCTATATGAAGTTCTTGGTAATTATTGTTTGCCTGTACAATACCGTCCGACATGAGCGTAAGCAACGCAGTATTGTGCTCTTCATCAAGAGCCAAGGAATGACCTATTTCATGCCTGAGAATAGTATTGATATCAACACCTCCTGTACTTCCCCCGCCTGCGATATTCCAAGGATATTTCGTGCTGTCATTCAAATAAATTGTGAATGATTCATAGGTTTTATCATTTCCAGATAGAGCCGGAAGAATTGTTTTGCCATAATTATCTTCAGGAAGATCAAGAGTATCGCCTACACTGTTCACATATTTCCTCAAATATTTTACTATAAAGCTACCAGAATTATTCTCTCCTCCATTTTGAATCACAGGTAAGCTGTCTACTAATTCAGTTTGCATTTCAGTAATACAATTGCCAAAATTTAATGATATTGGAGCTGTATTTAATGATTCTACCATGGCAATTGATAATGAGTCATTATAAAACAGGAAATGTGGTGAACTGACTGTGCTTTTTTCTAACCATTTATCAATAAGTAAAAACGAATACGCGCAACTGTAAAAAATAACAAATCCTGATATAAGAAGTAGTCTTTTCATTTTTCTACCTCTTCTTTAAAGGTTTTTCTATAAAAATTCACCGCATCGTTAGTTTTTAATACAGCTTTTACATTATTTACGGCTTCTTCCCAAGTTTCATTCATTATAATTGTATCTTCAAATCCTTTTTGCCATTTTTTATTCTCCTCGGATTTGTTTTTTTTATTTCTTAGCCAGTTCAAAGATTTTAAATCATCATAGTGTTTCTCATACAGTACTGTACTATCAGGCAGGAGTAACAATGTTGATTCATCTCTTTTCTGAAACCAATTACGATTAGTGTTTATTCTCTTTGAATTCCATAAAAAAAACATACCTTTATGATTAAGAACCGGCATCGTTGTTCCAACAGCATTTTCATCGCAGTAATAATACAGCAATTTTGGAATTTCACCGAATTTAGCTATTAAAATTTCACTTCCTTTTAATATTTCTTGAACTTCTAATATAAAAATGCCAGATTTTTCCTTTGTTTGGCCTATTGTAATTCCAATGACAACAATTTCGCTATATAAAGAGTTTTCTAAATAGTTCTTTGAATCAATAAAGCTTCCCGATTTTTTTAAATCTAATCCAAGCTTTAAAAATTCATCGTATTTATTCAGATCGACTTTAAAGTTGAAGAGCATATCTGTTTGAGTACCTGGAAACATTTTCCTATCCAACTTGATGTAATCTTCTTTAAACTTTTGCAGTTCTACTTTTGACATTCCGGTATCAATTCCAAATTCATCTTTGACGGTCTCGTTATACTTTGCTCCAGTATCCTGATCTGGCACAAGATTCGACTGCTGTTCTACTTGAGGTACTCCTTTAGAAGAATTCTCTTTTTGTACTACAGGCACATTTTCACCATCATCAGACATAGAATAAATGGGAGAAAGTAAAAACATTACTATTATCGCTACCAAGATATTCCTTTTCATTCCTAACCTCCGGTTATTATATTTTCTGTTAATGTAACATTTACTTGTTTCTGAAACAAGATTATTCTTTTTATTTTTCTTAATAGGCTGATTGCTTTTCCCTCCTAACCGTTATTTTAAGTTTCAATTGGTCATAACGG
>JAFGVC010000113.1 GCA_016938195.1 Tissierellales bacterium
AAAATTGTTTGTGTTTCAAATTCCCGTGGTCTTTTAAGACCATTTTTTATGCTGCCTTTTTTTCATACACTACTTTACACTACCTTTCATCTCAATCATCGTGTCGTTAATAATGACTCAACATGATTATATCATAAATAGACCCTGACCATTAAAAAAATACGAATCATTGAATCCCAAAAAAGGTTCTGTGCTCAAAATAATGAGCACAGAACCTATAAAAAATCATTTATTTAACGCGTCATTTTACCTGTCGACCATATGCTCTTGCATTGCTACTTCTGTTGTTCGCAAACCCGTTGTTACCTGTTCTACTATCTGCCTTTTCAAATGCTTTTAGGTGATTTTCGGAAGCTTTCATCAATCTTTCAAACACTGAAGCAACATCGTCAGGAAGATCTTCTTCGAGAAATTTTTCATACATTTCTATATTTTTTATTTCCGCTTCCACCCCTATCGCATAAATTTCTTCTAGTGTTTCCGGTAAAACAATACGATCAGCGGCGTCATTAATTGGCAATTCATATCCATAGGCTTCAAACAAAGGAACCAACGCTCTTATATGCGTTTCTTCTGCTTTAACGATATTGGAAAATGGTCTAATTTGTCCGTATTCGCTCATTAATGCGTCATATTCCGCTTTAGCCATGTACTCATCTTCGATGGCATATCCAAGCATTTCTTCCAATGTCCAGCTCTCGTCGTTTTCAGCTCCTGCCGCACCAAAATCATTAACTTCAGCATAAGCTACTCCTGTCAATGCTATTGAAAAAGATAGTGTTGCTACTATTAATAAACTCATTGTTTTTTTCATTTTATTTTCTCCCTTGAATAATATATTTTGTTGATAATGTCATTATATGAGGGAGTTGTGTAGAACTTATGAAGAGCTATCTTAATTGTACTTCTATTGTGCTAATATCAATTTCGTTGAGCGGGTCTACTGTATGATAATACCACTTGTCTTCATCAACCTTATAGATCAGGTTCCAGTTGAGATTATAAGTCAGTACCCTGTCGGTTCCATTCATATCTGTCATAAAAAGCTGATATCCTTCCTCAGGTCTAAGATTCATAGTGCTTCCTGACGGTCGATAATAAACATGATCTATTGGATTGGCCCATTCTTCCGGATCCAACCCCAAATCGGTATATTGATAAGGATCCCATGTACGCCCATATGAACCCATTTCATCATAATGATTTCTAATTATTTCTGCCATTGCAGATGAAATTTCAGCAAAATTGCTTCCCAGAGAGCTTAAAGGCGCCGGCTCATCGTCAAGGTAAATTCTCCATAATTGATTATCAATCTCCCATCTGAAGCTTGCATCCTTCTGTTGAGGAGTGGTGTTTCCCGATAAATAGCCTTCTGTTTTCAATAGATTCAATCTATCCTCATCCGTTAAAATGCCTTCAAAGAGGTCTCCGCTTTCATTGTTTACGCTTCCAATAATTCTAAAAAGACAGGTCGCTTTGTTCAATACACCAACAGTCTTATAATCTGCTTCTATTTTTGCTTTTTCCATTGTTTGGAGAAATCTTGGCACACCTATTGATGCTAAGATTGCTATCACAGATAATACAACAATCAACTCTATCAATGAGAAGCCTCTATTGTTATTTTGTTTTTCAAGCATCCTTTTCATTCTCCTTTTAAATGTTTAGCACTAACTCATCCCATCACAATTCTGTTTTTTCCTGTTCTCTTGGCTTCATACATTGCATCATCAGCCCTTTTAATCAATTCCTTGATTGATTCGCCCTTTTTCCATTCAACGACGCCGCCACTAATTGTTATATCGCTGTCCACACTCAATGCCATAGAAGCTATTTTTTTTCTGATTCTTTCAGCAACATCAAAAGCTGTTTGTTTACTTGTTTGAGGCAATATCACTAAAAATTCTTCTCCTCCGTAACGACCTACGGCATCTGTTGTTCGAACAGTACCTAGCATAAAATCAGCCACCTTTCTCAATGTTTCATCTCCTACGAGATGTCCATAGCTATCATTGATTTTTTTGAAATCATCCATGTCAAAAAGAATAATGGACAAAGGCTCTTGTTCAAGTTTTATCTCTGCCTTAAGCCGTTCAAAAATGTGTTGATGATTATATGTCTCAGTCATTCCATCCGTGATAGTAAGTCTACGGACCTTGTCATCAATTATTTTTCTCTCCCTAATCATTTGATTAGCCGACTCCGCCAATACAATCATTTCATTAAAATGGACCTCAGCTAGATTTATTTCATTGTGATCCTTTGCAGCGCTTCGGAAAAATTCATTAAATTTATCCGTTGTATAAGCGATTTTTTTCGACATGTATTGAAACGCTACTATCAGAAGCAAGAGCATCATGCCAATGAAGAAAACAACCCTCACAATTTGTTTTTCGATTTTCTTTTCAAACTCGACCTTCATCTGTTCAAGCCCCATTGAAAGCGTATCTAAATACAAAGTGCTACCCAAAATCCATCCCCAATCCTCATAGTTTCGTACAAAGGTCATCGTTTCACGATTCATACTCGTGCCGTCCAAGCCGAACCAGCTATGATGTAAATAACTGCCATTAGGATATTCCGAAATAGCTTTAAATTCCTCCTCATAGATTGAAATACCATTATTATCCTTTAAATCAACAATACTATGTCCAATCAAGTCCGGATAATTTCCATTTGCTAATTCAATGCCTTCATGACTCACCACAAAGATATATTGCTCATTATTGATTCCAAAGTGAACATTATTGACTTCATTCAATACATCCACCTTTAAATCTCTTTCAACATCATCTATATATTCTCCCGTGCCGATATACCAATTCAAGGGCTCAAAAAACTTGACAAATGAGATTTTCTCGTAAATTAATCCATCCTCTTTACCCGGTTTTTTCCAATAATCTGTCACAAAACCTTCTCCGTTTTCACTCACGATATTGATTTCATCACGAATAACATAATTTCCTTTTTCATCCTGTAAGTCCAATACGTTTTGTCCTTCAAACTCAGGAAAAGGAGGATAAAGCTGCTCAATACCATCCATCGATACAATAAAATAATATCCGCGCCCGTCATTAAACGAAATAGGTCGTAAAGCATCTTTAATTCTCTTTTCTATTTCTTCATTGCTCACATTTCCATTATTAGAGCTATAAATATGCTCCGCTATAGCAATAGCCTCATTAGTTCTTTGCCTAATATCATGCTTCAACAAAGATTCCGCACTTTCTCTACGCCTCATTGCATATTCATAAATAAGATTAACTTGAGATTCCATTATTTGTTTATTGCTCGAAATATAGAGTTCTTCCCTCTCTTTAAGCTGTAGCTCAAACATATCTACCATATCGAATATCCAAAGGGATCCGATGGTGAGAGCTGTTAAGATAATCAAAACAGTAGCCAATAAAGTGGCTACTTTTATAACGCTAAATTGTCTTTTCACTCGTCATCTCCCTCTCAGAATAAGCTCATATTTTTTTAGTTATGGTTTATATATACCCTAATTTTAAAAAAATATACATATTAAAACTTTCTTCAAAAAAAGAGGGCTTCTTTTCAGAAGCCCTCTTACTGATTACAAATCTTTTAATGCCTGCTTCAGCCTTGCAGACGAATCTTTCAAGCCTGTCACACTAGCAGCTAAATCCGTTAAAGGGATGAGGTCATCACGATTAATGTGCTCAACTGCAAATTTTCTGTTCAATGCCATCAGCTGCTGCAATCCCGTCGAAACTCTCTGAATATAAGAGTAAAGTCCAATAGCACCCGTAGACATCGAATTTACTTTACTGCCATAAAAAACACGAAGTTTTTTTATTTCTTCGAAAACATCTTCAACCGTGTTTCCAAATCTATCCAATTCTTTAGGTGTTTTTCCGGCTTTTATTAAATCGCCAATTTGCTTGCCCGTCATCGCAGCCGCCATTGCAGCTCTTCCAATGCCAATCAAATTAATGTATGGCGCCCCTAAGGCCAGTCCTTTAAAAACATGGTCTTCCATCGAAAATCCACCGGTAATAGCTACTTGAGGCAATTCATAACCTTTCTCCTCCATCTTATGTAGAATGTCATATACTCTGCTCTCAAGTTCTACTGTAGGCAAACCCCACTCATCCATCATTCTGACAGGACTGTTGCCTGTCCCGCCTCCGGCTCCGTCAAAGGTAACGAGATCGACGCCTGAGCGAGAAGCTATTTTAAGAATCATAACCAAGTCCTCTACATCATAAGGTCCGGTTTTAAAACAAACACGTTGAGCTCCCATTTTCTTAAGTGCTTGTACACGTTCAGTCAAAATTTCCATATCCCACATTGGAAGTTTCCCTATTTTTTCAAAAACCTGCCCAATGCCCTTTTTATAATTTTCTGCAATTTGCATGTCCGAAGGATCAGGATAAATAAGATAACCCATCCTTTGAAATCTCAAGGCTTCCTCTAAATTTTTAACTCTTCCCATCCCCTGAATGCCCTTGGCGGCTTGTCCAAACTTTAATTCAACAGATTTTACACCTAATGATTGAATAGCATATTCCAAAACGCCCAAATTTTCATCGTCTACATTAGCCTGAACGATAATATCTCCAAATCCTATATCATATTCTCTAAAAGCCTGAACCATTTCTGCCAAAAGTGGAGAATGCATCACTCTGCCATCCTTTAAAAGAAGACCTTGATCTTTTCCGACAACATCCTCTCCAATTACGACGGCAACACCAGCCAAAGCTGCACCGGCATAATAATCACGCCAATTTAACTTTGCCATAGCCGGCAAAATAATGGGAGCCTTCATTTTAATCATGTTTGACTTCCCTAAAGCCGATGAGATGTTAACCTTTGGAAATGTTGCTTCATCTGAATCCTTTTGACAGCCCCATGCACCAAAAACTCTACCATTAATGTTTAAGTGAGAAAAATCAAGAGGATAGTCCTTTTCTGATGCGAATTGATTAATGTCCGATTGATAGGGATAAATCGCTTCCGGGCCTCGGACAGCCGACAAACCAATTTCACAACTACCGGTACAATTTGACGTACAAACCGAGCACATTCCCGAAAAGGGTGATGAATGGTCAGGTGTCCTTAATTTTGTATGCGTCAGAGCACTTCCTAAAGCTTTGCTATAAGACATATTTAACCTCCGCGAAAAAATATTGGATCAGACTTTAATCAATAACAGGCTACAGAACCGTCTGTCCGAGATTCTGTCCCTCCATATAATACCTTGCCATCCGCAATAATCATCTCTCCCCTTCCAAAAATTCCCCCTGAATTAGCAATCGACATTTCATGCCCTAAAGCTTCAAGAGCATTTACCAGATAAGAAGGAAAAGAGGGTTCTACCACAAATTTCTTCCCTTCCATCCATTGCCATCTAGGCGCATCCAGTGCCATCTGGGGATTGAGATTGAAATCGATTAGATTCATAGCTACTTGAAGATGTCCTTGTGGCTGCATGTAACCACCCATTACACCAAAAGGTCCTACTGCTTCGTTATTTTTCATAATAAATCCAGGAATAATGGTATGATAGGTTTTTTTCCCGCCCTTTAAATAATTATAGTCTTCAGGATTTAGCGAAAAATCAGCCCCTCTATTTTGTAATCCTATACCGGTTCCTTCTACGACAATTCCTGACCCAAATCCCATATAGTTGCTCTGAATAAACGAAACCATATTACCCTCGCTGTCCGCCGTACATAAGTAAACTGTACCCCCTGAAGGTGGAATACCCGCTTGATGATCTTTGGCAGCCTCTGTCATTTCAAGTCTTCTCATATCTGCAAAGGCATCGCTTAACAAATCACGAGAAGTATAATCCATATATTTAGGATCCGTCACGTATTTTTTTCCATCTGCAAAAGCAATTTTAATGGCTTCAAATTGTCTATGAAACGTCTGCACATCATCTCTAGATTTAAAGTCAAATTTTTTAAGAAGATTCAGTGCCATTAACGCTACTATTCCCTGACCATTAGGGGGTATTTCACAAATGTCATATCCCTTATAATTAACACTGATAGGTTCAACCCATTCTGCATGATAGTTAGCCAAATCTTCTTTCTTCAGAAATCCACCAAACTTACGTGAACATGCATCTATGCGGTCGGCCAATGCTCCTCGATAAAAACTTTCGGCATTTGTGCGGCCTATTTCTTCTAATGCTTTTGCATGATTGGGCAATTTAACAATATCCCCTACTTTGGGCACGACTCCATTAGGAATGAATGTTTTATACCATTCATCAAATGAGGAATCATTGCACTCTGCTTTAAAACGATTATATCCCTTTTCCCAATTCAAGCCTAAGGTTGGAGTTAAAGGGTAGCCTTCAGAGGCATATCTTATTGCCGGTTCCAAAACAACACTCAAAGGAAGTTTTCCAAATCTTTCAGAAAGTGCAGCCCAAGCTCCCGGTGCCCCCGGAACAGTCACAGGCGTCCACCCAAATTTCGGCATACTTTCATAGCCTTTCTGTTTAACCGCTTCTGCTGTTAAATCTTTAGGCGCATTCCCACTCCCATTTAGCCCATATAATTTTCGGTCTTCTTTAATCCAAACAAGCGCAAAAGCATCGCCTCCAATACCGTTTGAAGTAGGTTCCACAACTGTCAAACAAGCTGCTGTCGCTATAGCTGCATCTACAGCATTGCCACCTTTTTTCAACATATCCAGACCCGCATTGGCAGCTAAAGGTTGAGATGTCGCCACCATTCCATTGATTGCGATATGTGTATTTCTGTTTGACGCGTAGGGTTGATAATTACAATTAAATTTCATTCTATCCTCCTCCTGTATTATAAAAAATATCAAATTCTTATTGCTTAATATAATTAAAGACTTTTGTTATCTATATTGATATAAATATTGAAAATTTTCCTAACATATGTTAAATTATACTTAACAAGATGTAAAAGGAGAATAACATAATGGGAAATTCAATCTTAGATGATATCGACATGGAAATACTCAAAATTCTTTCTTTAAATGGAAGAGAATCTTACATTGAAATAGGAAAGAAAGTCAATCTTTCACGTGTATCGGTAAAAACAAGAATAGATGCCATGATAGAACAAGGGGTCATTGAAAGCTTTTCAGTCATCATTAATCCCGAAAAAACAGGTCAAACCGTATCTGTTTTTCTGGACATCAAAATCGTACCTGAGTACTTATACGGCATATCAAAGGAATTGAGCAATATGCCATTCATCACCGATATTTATCACATGACCGGAGGTTCAAAGCTTCATGTTCATGCTTTGTTTATGGATAAGGAAGAGCTTAGTTCCTTCCTAGAAAAAAAGCTTTATGCAATGAAAGGAATTGAACATGTCAACTGTGATATGATTGTTTCAAGAATCAAGTGCAGAAAAGGAATAAGACCTTAATTTACATTATCTTTATAGCATAATTTTTAGGGATTCGGCCGAAATGCCGAATCTCTTTGTTGATTCATATACAATTAAAAGATTCTTCTCAAATTTCTTAAAATATTTCATTATAATGTTGACTATCTAGCACCCTTAAGTTATATTATAATTAACAATATGACATTATTTGACTACATTATATCTTTATTTTTCTATTTTTGTCAACAATATATCTAACAAAACATTTCAAAAGGAAAAATAGTTTCTATACTTCTTTAGAAAAACAAATAATACTAGAAAGGACCTTTTCTTATGCAAACTATACTATCATTTACACCTTTGCTGATTCTGTTATCCTGCCTACTGATTTTTAAATTAACCACCAGTAAATCAGGTGCACTATCCGTAATAGCCGCTATTATCATTGCCTTTTTGTTCTTTGGAATGGACATTTTCGGATTAACCGTCGCCATGAGCAAAGGAATGTCTCTGGCACTTTACGTCCTGCTGATTATTTGGTCAGCGGTATTTCTATACCATCTGGTATATGAATTTGAAGCCATAGACGTCATCAACAAAAATATCATCATTTTCATTAAAGACCCTTTTACACAATTCTTGTTGCTATCCTGGCTCTTCTCTTCAGTATTGCAAGGTATAGCCGGTTTTGGAGTTCCGGTAATTATTGTCGTTCCTATTCTCATCCATCTTGGATTCAATCCTCTGCTTTCAGTTGCAGCTGTCCTACTAGGTCACTCTTGGTCCGTCAGTTTTGGTTCAATGGGATCATCGTTTTTTGCCATTACCTTAGTTACCGGCCTAGAACAACAAATTACCGGATATGCAATGGCTATTTTTGACTTTGTGGCCATGAATATGATGGGTCTAACTGTCTGCTATATTTATGGGAAATGGGAATACGTCAAAAAAGGATTGCTTTATGTTATCCCCACATCACTTGTCATGATTAGTGTTATGTTCGCAGTACTTTCATTAAATCTTTTATCCCTAGTAGGCCTAACAACCGCGCTATCCGGTCTAGTGACCATGTATATCATCTATGCTATCAAAGAAAAACCCGGAAAACCTGATGAGTTGTATGCCGACAAGCTAACCTTGGGAAAAGCTCTTCTTCCATACACGACCATCGTTGGATTATCCTTACTCTTTCAAGCTCTAAAGCTTGGTCAATACAGTATCGCTTTCAAATATCCGGCCTTTGTTACAAAGCTGGGTTATGAAGTAGCTCAACAAGCCTCCTATGCTAAAATCAAAATTTTTGGTCACCCAGCTCCCATCATAGCGATGTCCGTCATTGCAGCTATCATTGCCTATAAACGTGCAGGCATCTGGGAAACTGAAAAATTCAAGAATGTAGTCAACAAAACAATAAACAAAAGCATCGGAACAACCATCAGCTTAGTTTTTTTAATTACCATGGCTCTGGTCATGATGGATTCCGGAATGACCACGACGCTAGCCGTAAAAGTATCCGAAATCACAGGCAGATTTTATCCGTTTTTCGCACCTTATGTAGGCGTTCTAGGAAGTTTTATCACCGGTAGCAATACAAATTCTAATGTCATATTTGGTAAATTTCAAATCTCCGTTGCAACTGCTCTGGGCGTAAACACCTATATCATGGCAGGATTACAATCTATCTCAGGCTCAATCGGAGTTAGCTTAGGTCCTACGACAATTTTAATGGCATCCTCTGCTTCAGGATTATCCGGTCAAGAATCAGAAATATATAAAATGGTCATCAAACCTGTCCTATTAACCGCTGCAATCATGGGAGTACTCAATTATCTACTGCTTGTTGTATTCCAGTTCACACTTGGAGGTGTCCTATGAGCAAAAAATGGCTTGCTCTAATGTTTATTCCAATATTTCTTATACTGTATTATTCGAGCAACAGTGGCAATACAGCAATAGGTCTTGTGGGCATATTGTGGTTCATATTTATCGCCATCGCACAATTTATAGTCAAAAGGTAAATAAGCAACAAAAAAAGCCCTGAGGGCTCAAATTGTTTTAATAAAGCCAATCAGGCTTTATTTTTTTTCATTTTACTGCTCTGTCTAATCGAAAAGAATACAGAGACAACTGCTATCAATATGAAAAACAGGGAAATCGGTCTTGTAAAGAACAACATCGGATTTGGATCAGTTATCAATGCTCTTCTAAGATTCACTTCTGCCATCGGTCCCAAAATGACTCCCAGAATGATCGGCGTCAAAGGATATTTGTATTTCACGAGAAAATATCCTACAAGACCCATAATCAGCAAAATATATAAATCAGTAATTCGATTGTGCAAAACATAAGAGCCAATTAAACACAATGCCAATACAACCGGTACTAAAACATGCTTAGGTATATCCACTATTTTAACGAAAAACTTTGCGCCAAAGAACTGAATGATAATCATAAAAAAGCTTGCTATGACAAGCGATACATATATTGCGCCAATTATTTCCGGATTATTTCTAATCAGTAACGGTCCCGGTGTAACACCATGAATCATCAGTGCTGACAAAAGTACCGCTCCTACAGCATCGCCGGGTATCCCCAGTGCAATCGTCGTAATCAGACCTCCACCAGCCGTTGAATTGTTGCCTGATTCTGAAGCAATAATCCCATCTGCAATACCTGTACCAAACTTTTCAGGATGCTTAGAGCCCTTTTTCGCCTGATCATAGGCCAAAATGTTTGAAATACTGGCTCCTGCACCGGGCACAGCTCCAATAAACGCTCCTATAAAGGAAGACCTAAATAAATTGATAGGCTGTTTCAGTACAATCATTAATGATTCAAATATATCGAGTTTAAATTTGCTGTCATAATTTTTATCAAGTTTATTTTTCTTGTCATTTATAAATGATCTCATCTCTATCTCTGTTAATAGTCTTGACATAGCAAACATACCTATTAAAACAGTTAAGAAAGGCACTCCCGCTTTCAAAAAATAGAGCCCAAAAGTAAATCTTGATACACCAGTCATGGGGTCGATTCCAACTGTAGATAATGCAAGTCCAAACAACCCGGCTAACAATCCTTTTTCAATCGTATCTCCTGTAAGTCCTGCAATAATTGTCAAAGAAAAAAAGATTAATGAGAAAAATTCCCATGGACCTATTTTCATTGCAAAAGCTGCTATTTGAGGAGCAATGGTTACCAAAGCCACTGTGCTAATCAATGTCCCGAAAAAAGAAGCCCAAATGCCTATGGACAGTGCCTTTCCGGGTTGACCATTTTTGACCATAGGAAATGCATCAAATGTCGTCGCAACAGAAGATGGTGTTCCGGGTATGCCCAATAAAGCCGCACTAATCAAACCGCCGGATAATCCACCGATGGAGACGCCCATAATGGTCGCAACTCCTTGAGTCGGTTCCATTCCAAATGTAAATGGCAATGCTAAAACAACCGCCATTGTGATCGTAAATCCAGGTATGGCGCCTGCAATAACCCCCCCTAAAACACCAATAAAAACGGTGAGTAAAACATTGAAATGTAAAATTTGTTCAAAACCGATGCTAAATAATTCAAACATCAAAATTCCTCCTATTCAAAGAATATTCCAGCCGGAAAAGTAACAGACAGATAGGATGTAAAAAAGAAATAGGCTCCTAAACTAATAAACAGCGTCATAATGATAATGACCGGAATACGTTTCTTGCTCCTGTCACTTAAAAACCATTGGGAAGTCAGTAAGTAAAAAATACTCGAAATAATAAACCCGACAAACTTCATAGAAACAACATAAATCAAAAATAATAGCAGAGTAATGATGACGAATTTATATTCTTCATAAATTTTCTTAAAATCAATAGAAGTGTTAATTTTCTTATTGTTTTTTAAATACTTCAAAAGATAAACGACGGCCAATATAAGCATTGCAATAGCAATTAACTTAGGGAAGCCTTCTGCACCAAGTCCTCCCCTGTTAAAATTCGAAGTGAATCCATAAGAATTAACAAACATAAAAATACTTAAAATAATAAACAAAACCGATATTACTATTTCTCCCATGATATCCTCCTGGAAAAGGGATGAGCATGAAAAATGCACATGCTCATCCTTCTGGAATTATTGAAGCTGTGAAGCAATCTTTGCTGTATTTTCATCAAGTGTCGACATATATTCGATATATTTAGTTTGATCAAGGTATAAAGTTTCAATCTGCATATTCATAAGATCTGCAATGAATTCAGGATCCTTTGCTGTGTCTGCCAAAGCTTTCCCTAGAATTGCGACGATATCATCCGGCGTACCTAATGGAGCGACAATTCCTCTTCTAACAGAGAAAACCAAATCGTATCCACTTTCTACCAATGTTGGCAATTCAGGTGTTTCAACACTTCTTTCCTCGCCACATGAAGCCAATAATTTAAGGTCTCCATTTTCCACAAACTGGACCACTGAAGCATAATCTGATACAGTAACATCAATAAATCCACCGGCAAGAGCTTTCATTCTTTCTCCGGTACCTTCATAAGGGATTAAATTGAATTCAGTACCAAGTTGCTCAGCCATACTAGCACCCCAAGCATGTGCAACGCCTTTTAATGTCATTCCAAAATTGACCTTGCCCGGATTTGCTTTAGCATAAGCATAAAACTCTTCCAAAGTATCATAAGGTGCGTCTGCATAAGCAGCAAGCCATTGAGGTGTATCCGTCATATTAGCTATAGGAATAAATGAGTCATAATTGATTTCCGTAACACCGGCATGATGAGCAACGACTAAACCCTCATGAATTAAACCTATGTAATATCCATCTGCAGGCTTTTCAGTCAACTCCATTAAGCCTATCGTTCCACTCACGCCCGGAATATTAACGACGGTAACCGGTTGACCAAGGTATTTCTCCGCATGTTGAGCAACAATACGCATCGCCACATCACTGCCTCCGCCCGGACTCCACGGTACAATAAACTGAATAGGCTTAGTAGGGAAAGTAGGTTCCTCCACCTTGGGACTACAGGCAGTAAGGGCCGTAAGCGTCATTGCAAGCACTAATAAAACAATAAGAATCTTTTTCATATTACTCCTCCATAAAATATATTTACCGCTAATCCTCTCTGAATCAAAAGATAATTAGCAAAGTAAGTCGTATTTATTTTAAGAAATTAAATGTTTAAAAAAACTCCTTAAAATCAAATGAAAATGCATTTGTTAATGTAACATTTATTAAATTGTAGGCAATATTATATTAATATAATACATATTGCAATAATTCACTTTCTTTTTTATTATCTTAATACAATTTTGCAAGAATGTAAAGTTTTTTGTATCCGTATTCAAAAAAATAAATGGCAGGATTTTTCACCTGCCATTCGTTGATTAATTCGCATCAATCTGTTTTTGATTTAATCATCTTCAGTGACCATTTAAAATACGATAAGATAGATGCGTTAACAGTACTGTAAAATATCCAATTGATTATGAATAAGAAAATAACCAATAAAATTGATTAAATAAGAAATTTGAAAGAATTGTTTATTAATAAATTCTATTGTATAATGATTAATAGATTTCTTTATTATCCAATAATAGAAATGTAATTTCAATACAATAAAACTGCACTGCACAAAGCGGAGGAATAATTAATGTCAGAAAAAGTATCAATCACCAAATCCATAGAAAGAGCTTTCGAAATACTTGAATGTTTTTTAGATCATAATTCGGAACTATCGATGATGGAAATAACTAATTACTGTAATTTACCTCAGAGCACCGCTCATAGACTGATAGCAACTTTAGAAAACCAACAATATTTGAAGCGAAATCCTGAGAATAAAAAGTATTATTTAGGTACAAAAATTGTCCAATTAGGCGCAATAGGTATCAAGGGTTATCAAGCTAATTTAAGAACTATCGCGCTTCCACACATGATTAAACTGAGAGATCTCTTTAATGAAAGTGTCACACTTTTCGTGCCTTATGATAAATACAGAGTATGCATTGAAAGAGTAGAACCCGAGAGACCCCTAAAAACAGTCCTAAAAATTGGCGAAAGATTACTTATTGACAAAGGCTCCTCAGGGAAAATTTTATTAGCCTATATGTCTGAAGAAAACCGCAAAGCGATTCTCAAGGATTATGATGACAAAATTGCAAGTACTCTAGCAGAGGTTAAAGAACAAGGTTATGCTATCAGTATAGGTGAAAGAGATGCTTCTCTAGGAGCAATCTCAGCACCCATATTTGATGCCCACGAGGATATGATTATTGCCCTCTCAATTTCAGGACCTATAGACCGAATATATAATAATGAGATGGAGAGAAAAATTGAGATTGTGAAGCAAACATGTCATGATATTTCTAATGCTTTAGGATATAGAAAAAGATAAGAGCCCTGATTAATGAGTTCTTATCTTTTATGAATTTATTATGATTTAATCAATTTAGAGGGTTTTTCATGAAACTCACTTGCACTTGTCCTTCTATTAATTTATAAATGTAATTCCCATTATATTGCTTATCCACTACAGGATAATCTTGTCTTAAATGGGCACCTCGACTCTCTTTTCTTAGTAACGCACCTTCGATTATCATACTGGATATAAGAAGCATATTTTTCATTTCATAGAATTTTATTAATTCACTTTTATTTGTTACTCTAGCATTTAATAGAATATGTCTCAATTGATTTATTTGACTTCTAGCTTCTAATAATTCATTTTCGTTTCTAATAATTGAAGCTTTCTCCCACATTATTTCTCTCAACTGAATCTTTAATACTTCAAGATTGTGATGCCCTTCATAATTATAAATTTTTTCCTCATTTTCAAATTGCATATCCTCATAAACACACTTTGAAACATCATTATCCTCAATAAGCTGACTAGCTTTTTTTCCTGCTACTAATCCAAAAACAACTGCTTCAGTCAAAGCATTTCCAGAAAGCCTATTAGCTCCATGAACGCCCCAAGCAGCCTCTCCACATGCTAACAAACCATTGATCCCCGTCTGGCATGATTGATCAATTTTTATACCTCCCAGATAAAAGTGAGCAGCGGGAGCTACGGGCAACAAATCTGTATTTAGTTCAAGTTTTCTTTTTTTTAATAACTTTTCTAATTCTAAGAATTTTTCATTGATAATATCTTTAGACAAAGCCGAACAATCTACAAAAACATAGTCTGGATTTCCTTTTCCTTCTCTAATCTCAGAATATACCGCTTGAGCCATACAATCTCTAGTAGCCATATTATCAGAAGCACTATACCTTTTCATGAACTCCTCCCCCTCAATGTTTCTTAGTACCGCCCCTTCTCCAAAAAGTGGATTAGAAATAGTTACTTTCAACGGATAATACATCATTGTTGGGTAAAATTGAATATATTCCATATCTCTTAATTCCGCTCCAGCTTCTAGTGCTAAACAATAAGAGTCTCCAGTAATATCTCTGGTGTTATTGGTTTTTGAAAAAACATTTCCGCCGCCTCCAGCTGCCAAAATAGTAACTTTAGACTTTATTATTACAAATTCATCCTCATTCTCTTTCTTGTTTATAGCCAGTGCACCTATCACACAATTTTGTTTTTTTAAAAGCCTTATAACCATCATATTATCTAAAATATTAATCTGCTTCTCAATAACTCTTTCTAATAATGGCTGTAAAATAGCTAATCCTCTATTATGATAAGGAACTTTAGCAATATCCGTTGGAAATGACCTTGATATTGAATGTCCTGGGGGTCTTTTTGTAATATAATCTTTATCGTTTTTTTTGAATCTGACTCCATAATTAGACAACACTTCAATAACGCTTTGAGACTCAGCGCAAAAAAATCTCATCATTTCTTTATCATTAATACCCTTGCTAGATTCACTAATATCTTTTTCAAAAGCATCAATACTGTCTCCGTTTTCTTTTTTTACGCATGCCATGGCCGCTCCGGTAACAAGAGTATTACCGCTTCGCCCGGTAATGCTCTTAGACACTATAGTTACGTCAATATTCTCTTTTTTAGCTTCCAGCGCAGCAATTATTCCAGATAATCCGCCTCCAACCACTAATACATCAGTATCAACGACTCTCATTAAAACACCCTCTAATTCTTATTTATATTTTTCCATCAAAACATCACTTGTTAAAAATTGGTTTTCTAACTGTCTATACGCTGGTAGACCAATCAAATCAACAAATTCTTCAAATGAAGTAATCATCTCAGGATTCTCACGAGTTGTTCCTTTTTCCTTCAGTTGTGTTAAAATATTGAAAATTCCTCGATACGCGCCAAATAAAGCCGTAACTGGAAAAGAGACCCTAGCAGCTCCCCACTTTTCTAGTTTTGAAACCGTTAGCATTGGAGATTTACCACCATCGGTCATATTGATACTCACAGGAGCATCTATTGATTTAATGACTCTTTCAATATCTTCCTCTCTAAAAGGTGCTTCCACAAATATTAAATCTGCTCCTGCCTTAGCATAAGCATTCCCTCGCTTTATAGCTTCTTCTATGCCATAAACTGCAATAGCATCAGTTCTAGCATTAATCACAAAATCCTTGTCGCTTCTTGAACTAACAGCCGCTTCAATCTTTAAGATAGCTTCCTCTAAAGAAATAATCTGCTTGCCATCCATATGTCCACATCTCTTTGGAAAAACTTGGTCTTCAAGATTAATTCCGGCAGCACCAGCTTTTTCAAATTCTTTTACAGTTCTAATTAGATTTAACGCATTTCCAAACCCCGTATCACCATCTGCCATAATTGGAATATGCACTGAATCACACATATTTTTGGTATGATTAAGCATCTCAGTCATCGTTGTTAAGCCTATATCTGGAAATCCTAACAAACTAGCTGAGATACCGTACCCTGTGGCCTGAACAGCTTTAAATCCAATTTTCTCAGCTATTTTCGCACTCAAACAATCATACACTCCTGGCATTACCAATATTTCAGGTGCATTTATGAGTTCTTTTAAAATTGTAGTTTTTCTACTACTCATTTTATCACCATCCTTTTTATGTTCTTAATTTCCTAGCTGTTAAAAATTGAAAACCAAATATACCAAACACAAGGCCAAAACCAACAAGATCAGTCATAGTTCCTGAAAGTATCAACAATATCGCTCCCAGCATCAGTATAGGTCTCAATACCATACTCATAGATTTAATAAAATAACCTTCTACTGCCGCACCTAAGGCAACAACACCTATTACAGAAGTGACAAATACAGGAATTATCTTTAAAATCGTACTATCCGGAGTAATTAATAAATCGGGAGAATATATAAACATAAATGGGATAATGAAACCCGCGATAGCTAACTTCATCCCCGCCCATCCTGTTTTTGCAGGATCAGCTCCAGATATACCTGCAGCAGCGTATGAACCAACAGCTACGGGTGGTGTAATAGTTGAAAGTATGCCAAAGTAGAAAACAAACATATGCGCGCCAAGTGGAGCCACTCCTAGTCGTATAAGTGCAGGAGCCGCAACCGCACTAGTTAATACATAACAGGCTGTAGTAGGAAGCCCCATACCCATAATTATAGATACAATCATTGTTAATATAAGTGTAGTAAAAAGATATCCACCACTCAATTTCAATATTGCACTAGCTAAAGCCAGTATAGCCCCAGTAAGAGAAGTAACCCCAATCACTATTCCAATAATTGCACATGCTATAGCAACAGGAACCGCATTCAAAGCACCTTTTTTTAGCGCCTCCATCAATAATGGGATGTTGATTCTTGTTTCTTTTTTTATTAAACTTGATAAAACAGCAAGAATTATACCCCAAACCGCAGCATAAAGCGCATTATAACCACTTACAAGCATATATATTATACCTATAAGAGGAATAAACAAATGCCCTTGAGATAAAATTACGTCTTTTGTCTTAGGAAGCTCAGCTTTAGGTATACCCTCTATTCCCATTTTTGATGCTCTTAAATGAACAATAGCCCAAACACCAATATAGTATAATATGGCTGGAATTAAAGCAGCCGCTAATACTTGAACGAACGGAATAGCCAATGAATCTGAAATAATAAATGCAGCTGCTCCCATGACCGGTGGCATAATCTGACCACCCGCTGATGCGGCAGCTTCAATACCACTTGCAAAATAATCCTTGTAACCTGTTTTTATCATCAATGGAATCGTAAAACTTCCAGTGGTTACAACATTTGCAGAAGTGCTTCCACTAATGCTTCCCATCAATCCCGATGATAGTACGGATACTTTCGCAGGACCTCCTTTAGCATGTCCGGCAATAGATAAAGCTAAGTCGTTAAAAAACGATGACATACCTGTTGCAGATAAGAATGCTCCAAATAATATAAACATATAAATATAAGTTGATGAAACCCCTAATATCTGTCCAAAAACTCCTTCTGTTGTCATGTATAAATGTTGAATGATTCTATTCAATGAAAACCCACTATGCATTAACGGACCAGGAACATAACGACCTAAAAATGCATACAAAATAAATATCGCTGATAATAAAGGTAATGCATATCCAATGGTTCTCCTAGCAGCTTCAACTATCAATATAATTGTAATTACGCCGAATATAATATCCGTTTGGATATACAGCCCACCCGTTAGGGCGAGCTGTCTAAATCTAATAATTATATTTCCGATAGAAGCAAAGGAGAGCGCAATTAAGATCCAATCAAAAATACTCGGTTTATTTTGTGGCGATTTTGATGATGCAGGATATATAATAAAAATCAATGTCAACACAAATATTAAGTGAATACTTCGCTGCTGAATAGGCCCTAGAGCTCTAAATGCTGCTGTGTAAAGATGAAAGACTGACATCACTATAGCAATAACTGCTACCATTGATTTAACTGTTCCTGACAATTGTCTCTTTTTTGATTTTTTCTTGATATCTTCTATATCTTCGCTCAATTCAATTCCTCCATTCGTTCTAAAAGAACGTTCATTAATCTAAAATGCCAACTTCCTTGAAATATTTCTCTGCACCTGGGTGTAAAGGTACCGCCATACCACTTCTAGCTGTTTCTGGTCTGGTTTGAGTGAAATAGTTATGAAATGTTTGCAAATACTCTAAGTCTTCGAATATTGCTTTAGTAATTTCATAAACTGTATCCTCAGATAATTCACTTGATGCAATAAATAACGAAGACCCAGCAATTGTAGATAATTCTTCATCTTGATTCTTATAGGTTGCAGCAGGTATAACACTAGCGCCAAACTCAGGATTATCTTTAGTCAATAATTCTATTTTATCAGAAGTAATTGGTAAAAGTTTAATTTTATCTGTAAGCATCAATTCAGCTATTTGAGCGCTTCCAATTCCTGTTGCATATATATGGCAATCTACTCCTCCTGTTTTTAACCCTTCTGTAGCTTCTGCTCTTGTACCATATACAGCTGTATAGTCTTCCGGAGAAATCCCATGAGCTGCTAAAATTTGATTGGTGTTAACTTCAATACCTCCACCGATAGGTCCAACAGCAATCTTTTTGCCTCTCAAATCTTCAACTGTATTTATTCCAGCGTCATTTCTTACAAGTATATGAAACTCATTAAAATATATAGCTGTGATTCCTCTCATATTCTCAATTGGTCTTCCTTCAAATCCACCAAAACCCTCATACGCTTCTCTTAGTGTGGCAGATTGAACCAATGCCAATTCGACTTCTCCCTGTCCAATAAAATTACAATTCTCTGCTGACCCTCCAGTTGCCTGAGCACTAGCATTAACATTTTCTATCTTTTCATTAATCATCTGTGCTAATGCACTTGCCAAAGGAAAAAAGTTTCCTCCCATACTAGCAGAACCAATTCTTAAAAATTGTTTTTCTACCTTTGGTTCAATTGATTCATTTCCGCTTGTTGATGGCTGTGGTTGTGAACAACCTGTAATAATAACACTTAATAAAGAAACCAGCATTATTACAACAACTAATCTTTTTGCTATTTTTCTCATTTGAATCCTCCATTTTTTTTTTAGCTAACAAGTACCTAAATTCTAAATTGACCTTCATCCTTCAAGTACTTGACAAGTCCACCTTTGTTTAAAATATCAATCATAATTGTAGGCATATTATTAAGAATTATAAAGTCATTAGTTTCTTTAAAGCTCAATATGCCTTGAACTAAATCTATATTAATCTCTTGATCATTATTTAATAAATTTGTATTTGCAATTATAACGGGTAGTCCAATATTGATTGCGTTTCTATAAAAGATGCGCGCAAAAGATTTTGCTACAACTGCTTTGACCCCTGCATATGATAAAGCTAATGGTGCTTGCTCTCGTGACGAACCACATCCAAAATTTTCGCCTGCAATGATTATTTTAGACTTGATTACTTCCAACAAGCTACTGTCTAAATCTTCAAAAACGTGTGAAGCCAATTCATTCATGTCTAATGTCTTTGTATATTTACCAGCGATTATTAAATCCGTATTAATATCATTGCCATTAACAAACTTATAAGTTTTACCTTTAATTATCACCTCTTTTACTCCTCCAATCTCGGATCAATCAATTTTCCATGCAATGCGCTCCATGCAGCGGTCGCAGGAGAACAAAGATATATTTCCGCTTCTTTGTTTCCCATTCTTCCTAGAAAATTTCTATTTGAAGTCGATAATACTTTTTCTCCATCTGCAGGAATCCCTCCCAATGTACCTACGCAAGGCCCGCAACCCGGTGTCAAAATTATAGCGCCCGACTGCAACAAAATATTTAACACCCCATTTTCCGATATTTTTTCAAGAATTTTTTTTGACGCCGGAGCAATTCGCATTCTAACATTTTTAGGGATTTTTTTTCCTTTAAGTATCTTTGCAACTACTTCTAAATCTTCTAACCTACCATTGGTACAGCTACCTATAAAAACCTGATCAATTGGAATGCCAATATATTCAGAAACCGGATAAACATTGTCAACATAATGTGGAACTGCTATCATAGGCTCAATCTTTGAAAGATTAATTTCTATCATCTTTTCATATTTTGCATTATCATCCGGAACAATGTCAAAAGTCTGAAAAATACCTGCTTTAGCTCCCATTTCAATAGACATATTCGCTATAGTAAGTTTTTCATCCATTCTAAGTTGAGTATCCTTGTCAACACAAAACTCTAAAACTTTGTAAGATGCACCATTAGCTCCGATAAGTCTACTTAAATACAAAATTAAGTCTTTTGCAAATACCCCTTCATTAAAATTTCCTTTAATATTAATTAGAATTGAATCTGGTACCTTCATCCATGTTTTCCCTGTTAACATCACTCCGGCTAAATCTGTTGCACCTACCCCTGATGAAAAAGAACCCCAAGCGCCATAAGTACAGGTATGTGAATCTGCTCCCAAGACAATGCTTCCTGTTTTAACATGATTATTCTCATAAATTAACTGATGACAAATCCCTTCACCTTCATCATATAGAATAATTTCTTGCTCATATGCAAAATCTCTAATATTTTTATGTAAATTTGCTATTTTGTTATTGGGACAAGGTGTCGCATGATCAATAACTATTGCCATTTTTTTAGCGTCAAAAACATGTATACCATTCATCTCTTTAAATGCTTTTATTGCTATAGGCGCTGTAGTATCACTAGCCATTATAAAATCAACCTCTACAATGACAATGTTTCCTGGTTTTACTATACCCGCAACACAATGAGAATTGATGATTTTTTCTACAACCGTATACGTCATCGATGCACTCTCCTTTTTAACTACTTGAATTATTATTAATTTGACCTATAGGCTTTTCCTTAACCAAATCTGATACTTTGCCTGCAACCAAAATGTAGCTATCCGTATCATGATTAACCATTTTTTTTACATAAGCTCCCAACTTAATGGCTTGATCTAAATTTACCCCTGTCTCTATTCCCATCTCATGAAGCATATGTACTAAATCTTCAGATGAAAGATTACCCGACGCTCCAGGTGCGTACGGACAGCCTCCTAATCCAGCGAAAGCAGCATCATAATGTGTTATACCTGCACTCATTCCGGCAACCACATTAGCTAAGGCCATCCCTCTTGTATTGTGGAAATGCAGAAACCATTTAATATTTGAATATCTGTTTGTCAATATCTGACTTCTTTCATATACTTGCTTAGGATTAGCTACCCCCGTTGTATCTGATAAAGATATTTCATGAATACCTATACGCATAAATGATTCAACAAGTTCTGCAATACGATCTAAAGATATAGGGCCTTCAAAAGGACACCCAAAGGCAGTAGAAATTGCGCCTGAAACACTCATATTATATTTATCAGCCAACTCAACACATGCTTGAAAATCATTAATGGTTTCATAAGGTTTTTTATTGAAATTAGTCATATTGTGAGATTCACTAGCCGAAACCGTCAATTTCACTTTATTCACGCCACAACTTGCCGCTCGCTCTATTCCCCTTAGATTAGTGACAAGTGCTCGGTATTGCACATCATCTTTTCGTTTTATGTGCTTGGCGATTTCATCTGTGTCTGACATTTGAGGAACCGCTTTCGGATGAACAAACGAACCAATTTCTATGACTTGATAACCTGATTCTGTTGCTTGGTTAATGCAAAATATCTTATCTTCTAAGCTAATGACACCTTTTTCGTTTTGAAATCCATCTCTTGGTCCCACTTCGCAAATCGTTATTTTCCCCGGAAAAAACATCTAATGACCACCTTATATGATATTTTTTGATTTTAATAGCTTTAAATATTCATCATCTAGTTCCAAAAGCCCCTTGTAAATATCATCATTATGTTCTCCAAGCTCAGGACCTGCCCATTTAACCTCACCAGGAGTTTCCGAAAATACAGGTGTAATACCAGGCATTTTTACTCCTCCAAGTTTATCACATTGTACCTCAATAATATTGTTTCTAAATTGATAGTGTTCATCACTAAAAATATCTTGTATGCTATACACCAGATTAACTGGTACCCCTTCATCATCTGCAATTTTTTTCATTTCGGAAAAATTCATATTCTTAACCCACGTTCTCACTATCTCATCAATATAATCATCATTCTTTAGTCTTGCTTCATTTTTTGAATACTTATCCAATAAATCTCTTCGTTTCATAGCATTTGTGAGGTATTCAAATGTCTTATCAGTGCTACAAACTAAAACAACCCATTTACCGTCTTTTGTTTGATAAGTCCCTCCGGGACTAGAAGTGCCACTCAATGTTGGTTTCCTTTCTCTTATATTACCATTCAAGCTATAATCGGCTACCAAAATTTCTTGCATTCTAAAAATTCCTTCATATAAACTGACATCCACCTCTTGACCTTTTCCACTTATTATGTCTCTATGATATAATGCCATCATAGCTGCCATTGCAGCGTATAAACCCGCAATATAGTCCGCTAATGAAAAAGAAGGACTAACAGGAGGTTTGTCAGGATGGCCTGTAATATAAGTCATCCCTGAAAAAGCAGTTGCCGGCGTTCCAAAACCCGCCTTATGACTATATGGACCAGTCTGACCATATCCCGTAACTCTCACAACCACAATTTTAGGATTTACTTTTTTCAGTGTCTCCATACTCAAGCCCCATTTGTCCAAAGTCCCAGTTTTAAAATTCTCTATCAATACATCACTCTTAGCAACTAAATCTAACAATATCTTTTTGCCCTCATCAAAATGAAGGTCTAGGGTAATACATTTTTTGTTTCTTCCCATAGCTGCCCATCTAACACCCTGACCTTTGTGATAAGGACCTAATCCTCTAAACGGATCTCCTTTTTGTGGCATTTCAATTTTTATAACTTCGGCTCCAAAATCAGCCATCAATCCAGCTGCAAATGGAGCGGCAATAACCGTTGAAATATCTAATACTCTAACACCCATCAAAGCACTCATTAAAATCTCCTTCACGATATATTTCCGTTCTATGGAAGTTACTTCCTTTATACGGATATTATAGCATACTAAAAGTAGGATGACAACGTTTTTTTATCAAAAAATGAAAATTCCGTCTTGATTTTCATCTTAACGGAATTTAAGCTACTCGATTAGCATATTTAATAAGTAAGATTTAAACTATCATTCTATCAGCTGATCAGCCTCATTAAAATAACTTCGATACCCTAACTGTAGCATTATCATGACGCTCAGTGCGACCGCTCCTAAAATGCCAAGCATAATAGCAATCTGATAAGTCACAGCTGTGTTAGGAGATGTGCCGGACAATATTTGCCCAGTCATCATTCCCGGTAAAAAAACAATACCCATGCCAATCATCGAATTTATCGTCGGCATAATAGCCGCGTCAAAAGTTTGATTCAGAATTTCTCTTGTCGCTCTCTTCGGCGTCGCTCCTAAAATCAAAGCTTCCTCAACCCAGCTTTTTTGGACCGTCATCCCTTCTTGTAGTGACTTGACCCCTAACGAAACACCTGTCATGGAATTGCCAATCAACATGCCGGCAATAGGAATAAAATACTGTGGATCATACCAGGGACTGATTCTAACTACAATCATCAAAAAATATAACAGGCAAGACAGCGTACCAGTAACCATCGAAAAAGCGATTATTTTTTTTAATTTATCAGACAATTTGCCCTTGAATTTATTGATTACCGTATGAACTGCAAAGCCTTCCATCACCACTATTATAAGAATCGTCACCACAGGATGAGGATTTTCGAACACATAGGCCAACAAATATCCGGTGATAATCAACTGCAAAGTCATTCTAACAGAAGAAATAGCTATCTCTTTTTCTCGATTTATACCTCTTCTTCTTACAATAATTAACACCATTATAATAAAAATGTATGAAAGTAATACTTGAACCAATCCCAAATCAATTATCCCGTTCATTTTTAACACTCCTAAGTACTTTGCCCTCGGATATTTCGAGTATCACATCCGCATATTTTTCTGCAATTCGTTTCGAATGCGTTACCATGACAATGGACTGCCCCTGTTTTTCAACATGCATTGATAGCATTCTTATGATTAAATCTTCCGTATCATCATCCAACGATGAAGAAGGTTCATCAAAGAGATAAACCTCCGGTTCAAGTAAAAGCAATCGTCCTAGAGCCAATCTTTGTTTTTCGCCTCCCGATAAATTGATAACGCCATCATCAAGTTTTTTATTAAGTTGAATGCGACTAAGCATATCATCCAAAGCATCATCATCCGGCTTAATTTTATCTTGAAATTCAAAGGCAATAGCAAGATTGTCACGCACAGTTCCAGGGAAAACAACAGGATTTTGAGACAGCATCATCACCTTTCTTCGGAGCTGCACGGATTCTATTTTAGCAAGAGACTCACCCATAAAAAAAATCTGTCCCTTTGTAGGTGAAATCATCTTATTTAACATCCGCAAAAGTGTCGTTTTTCCACCGCCGCTAGGTCCTAAGAGGATGGTCACTCCTTTGTTGATTGTCAATTCATCTATTTCGATGATATCCCTGTATCGAACATCTGAAAACCTGAAAATCATAAAGCCTCCTTCAAGCCATAGAATGTTAAAGCTAATATAATTATAATGCCTTCAAGCGATTCTTACAAGGAAGATAGCCTCTTCCTAATTCTCTTTTCTAAAATATACTTCTGGTAAAAAAATTTTGATCTCATGTTCCGTGTTTTCCTTACTCCAATATACAATGTTTGCAATTATTGCCTTGAACGGAAAATAATTCCTATTCTTATAGTAAGTTATTCTGTCAATGAAATGCCTTGAAAATTTTAAAACTTGCTTTCCTTTATTGGTACAACATCCATCTTCACATACAGCTAATAGTTGTCCTGTATATAATTCACTGATATCCTTTTGATAAAACTGGAAATGGTCTAGCCAAACATCTTTATGAGATAATTGAAAAATTAACTCAGTTGGAGGTTGATAGGACTTGTCTGTTCTTAATCTTGTAATATTTTCAGTCTGAATTCCCTCTAAATAGCTTCCATTATAATGTATGCTTAATTTATTTTTAGCTCTTGTCATTGCAACATATAACTGCCTATAATCTTCGTCTGTCACTAGATTCACGCCCTCAAGAAGCAGAAATACATGATCAAATTCTCTTCCTTTAGACTTGTGAATTGTTGATACACTTATAACGTCATGATCCTCATTATAGAAATCCTCTAATTTTGATTCCCTGATAAAGATTCTAAAATCCGATTTGTACCTCATCTTCGGATTGATTGCAACAAATTCATCTAATATCCTTAAGCACAGCAATCTATTTGTGCTATTCGGAAAATATACGTCTAGCATTCTTTTAACCTTATTTATGCATTCATCATGAATAATCACTTCGTTCACATCTGATTCAATCATTGTCAGCATAAACCTAATTTCCAGTAAATTAGTAAGATTAAACCCATCATTAGATTGGATAAGTTTAGCCTTCATACCATTTTTTCTCAACAGCCCTGCAACCTGCAAAGCTTCATCATTGGTGCAAGTTAACACGCTAACTGTGCCAGATAAATTTTCAGACAACAAGTCATCAACCAATGGGGTAATGATATGTTCACTACTATAACAAGCCACCTTAATCAATCCTATTTCTGATTGCACAGCATGTATTTGAGTTTTTTTAATTCTGTTTGAAATCATTAAGGCAAATTTATTCGTAAAATCAACCAAGTTTTTCTTACTTCTATAATTATCAATAAGCTCATAAATCATTAAATGTTTGGCCTCAGCTAAGGTCATCATGAATTTTGAATTAGAACCTCTGAACTGATAAATATTCTGATCATCATCACCGACGGCGATTACTCTCATATTCTCGTTATATTCCATCAATGCCTGAACAAGTTGAAATTCATTAATATCCATGTCTTGAGCTTCGTCTATAACTAAAACAGCCTTTGTCAATCTGTTCATATCAACATCTTTCTCTTTGATTCTTCTAATAGTCTCACTAATGACCTCACCTGATTTTTCCAAGCTTCCAATCTTTCCCAACAAATCAAAGCAATAAGAATGAAACGTTTTAATCTCAATATAATGAGCTGCATTACCAATCAATTGAATTAATCTTTTTTTGAATTCCGATGCAGAAGCTCTTGAAAAAGTAACCATCAACATTTGTTCATGCTTCACATCTTCCATCAGCAGCAAGGAGGCTAGTTTATGTACAAGTATTCTTGTTTTACCACTTCCCGGACCAGCAGCCACAACAATTGACTTCGAATTATTGTCCTTAATAATGCTTAGCTGTGACGGAGATAACTCAGCAAAAATCTGATTGAATTTAGCGGGGGTAATATTTCTTTTTATTTCTCCTTGTCTACTTCCTTTAAAATATTTATTCAAAAAAGAAGTGTAATTGAGTTGAAAATAATCATCAACAAACCGAAGTGCATCTTTATAGTCTTCAATCATCTTCCTGGCATATTCCCCAACAATATGGATTTGCTCAACTTTGTTTTCATAAAACTGTTCTAATTTTTTATAATCATCCTTTTTATATCGCCTTTTATTGTCCTTCTCTAATCTTTCAATCGTCATCGCATTATAAACGACCAAAAACCCTCCCTCGATTTTTAGAGATTCAATCCTTGATAAATAAAAAAGTGCATCCTCTATTTCATTGAAACTCGTTTCAGATTTGTATAAAGAGAGTCTATTTTCAAACTCAAGCTTTAACTCTAAAACTGAAAACTCAACTAATTTGCATTCAGATGACAACTGATCGTTTTCATTTTTATTATTTTCTTTTTCATTTTTTTCAAAAAGATATCTTACAATAAATTCAGCCAATTCTTGACGCTTAACCATTTTTTCTTCTAGCTCTTTCTTGGATAAATAACTTTCTATTGCAATATGATTCTTAGAGGATGCTCGCTCTTTTTTTCTTATCCAATGCTTAATTGTCCATATATTCAAGATGGTCTTTAACTTCTTAAGTCCAAAATCCTCATCACATAATTTAGACGCTTGCTCATTTATTTCTTTCAAGTTGTATATTTTAGCCTCATCACTCAGTGTATCAATCAAAATTCGTTCTAAATTTCTATAAGATTCTAATGTTGTTAAGGAATGATTAATGTTATCCCTTCTATTAATAAAAGCACTCAAATCCTTAGCGTCTGCAAGTATTTGTTCTTCCCTTAGTATATTAATAATGTGTATTACTTCTTCTTTTACTATGCCTAAATAATCTGAAATATAATCAACTCTTGATTCTGCCGTTTCATCAGTAAAATAACTTCTGCTCTTTGATGAAAAAAGCTTTTTGATAATCCTCACCGCATTTTCTTTTTGATTTTCTTGAAATTTTGGAGAATTATTTATCTTTTCAATCGCTTCCTGTGCATTTTTAACCAAGATGCTGTTGGCAAAAATTCGAGGCATATTTTGACCTCTCTTAATGTATCCGGATTGTTCAAGCGCGGAAATAGCCGTTTTAACCCTAGTTTCTATTTCTGATATGCCGTCATTCCAACCGGCTCTCCTTGCAATTTCTAGAGCTGATTGAGAAACCTGATTTCTGAATTGCGTTATCTCTTTGATAGCCTTCCATATTTGTTGAATCTCCTGTATATTGAGTTTGTTCTGGTTTAGTAATATGAAATGTTTATTTAAATCCTCATCATTAAATAATATATAACAGCTTGCAGAAATCGATTCATCTCGCCCTGCTCTGCCTGCTTCCTGCACATAATTTTCTAAAGAATCCGAGATGTCATAATGTATAACTACCCCTACATCTTTCTTATCCACACCCATACCAAAAGCTGAAGTCGCAACCATAATATCGATTTCCCCTCTTATAAAGGCATCTTGATTTTCTGTTTTTTCCCTAATATCCATCTTTCCGTGATAGGGCTTCGCGAAAAATCCATCGAAATTCAATCTATCGGCTAATTCCTTTGCTCTCTTGGTTCGTGATACATACACAATAGTAGGACAGTTCTTTTCTTCAAGAATAAATCGCAAAGCACTGTACTTCTCTTCCTCGCTTTCTTTCAAAAAAACACAAAAGCTCAAGTTACTTCTAGCCACCCCTGATTTAAAAACTTCTAAATCAATGGAAAGATTTTCCTTAAAATATTCTTTAATATCAGCGATAACATTTTGCTTAGCCGTTGCCGTAAAACAAGAAACAGGAATTTTCTCAGGTAGGTTTTTCTTCTTTTGATAATTATTGATAAAATCACCGATATATAAATAATCTACTCTAAAATCTTGCCCCCAAGCTGAAAAGCAATGTGCTTCATCGATTACAAAACGAACAACATTTCTACCCAATAGCAAATGTTCAATCGTTCGTGAGCGCAGCGATTCCGGTGAAATATATATTAGCGAAGCTGAACCGTCCTGTACACGCTCAAAAGATTTTGCTCTTTCTATTGGATCTAGAAGACCATTGATTGTGACAGCTTCAGTAATTCCAACTGATTCCAAATTATCTACTTGATCTTTCATAAGCGATTGTAATGGGGAAATAACAACTGTTAGACCTTTCACATTTTGACCCGACATAAGCGCAGGTAATTGAAATGTGATAGACTTACCTCCACCTGTTGGAAAAATAGCTAATAAAGATTTGTCTTTAACTGCCGCGTTCACAGCTTTTTCTTGCAAGGGTTCTCCGGCATAGCTTCTAAAACCGGAATATCCAAAAAACCGCTCTAACCCCTTATGTATATCCAGAGCTTCGTTGCAATATTCGCAGCCTTCTATACATGGTTTATTCCTTAAGAGATGCATGGCTCGTTCAACATACGGCATATTTTTTACAACCCATGGAGGGGTTATCGAATCTCTACTATTAGCATTTATTATAGCCAATGCATATGCCAATTCAACGGGGGCTTCTTCTATCAATATACTAATTGGTGCATGAAAGCATATTTTTTTCCGGAATCTTTTTCTTATAATTGTTTCAAGTTCAATATCACGTGTTTGAAATAATTCCAAATAATTGAAAAAACCTTTAAAAAAAGACTGATTATATAGCAACGCGTAAAAGATGTTACGCAAATCTTCATCTAATCCAATAAAGGCCATTTCCTCGTCATGAAATAAACACTTGGCATTCAGAGCATCATTTAAAGGATTGTTTCTTTGGTCGCTTTGTAGTTTGTCATCCTTGACAAGTGCGTGATAAGGCTTCGAAGGGAATAATAGCGGTGATAAAAATAACGTGTCAACAATATGGTCTTCTCTGATTTTCGCTTTCTTGATAAAATCTCCGATATACTTTAAATCATGCATCAAAATATTGTGGCCACCAATAAAATCGGAATCCTTCAAAAAGTTGACAAAATCTGAATTTGAAGATGAGTGAAAAGTATCCCCATTAAGCTTGGCGCCTCCTAAATCTAGGATTCTACCACTTTTGGGTTCAACTTCAGTATCAATAAATGTAATCTTTCTCATAATATTACCCCAATTAAAAAACAGCCCAAATATTCCAAGGAATATGCAGACCGTTTCTTTTTACACTCCCCCGAACCGTTATTAGATTTATTATAATACTAATTCGTTATTCAATCAAGTCAGGTTGAGGGATTGTGTTCTGTAATTGTATAAATATTTAAAATTACAATTGACTGAGTATATTCTCAGAGGCATGCGCCAAAAGATTGTTAGCCGGGAAAAATGATTGATACGGCTGAGAGGCATAACTAATCTGAGCCAATTGATCGATAGTGATGCCATACTGGATTGCCATAGTGATTTGATCCACCTTATCGGTTACCGGTTCACCACTGATTACCTGTCCTCCAATAAGTTTTTTGCTTTTTTTATCAACAATCAGCTTGACCTCAATATCTTTGGAAAAGGGCATAATTGGAAAAGCTGTCGTCATTTTTGCCCTGCCAATGGCATAATCATACCCACAAATTTTAGCTGAATTCTCCGTCAGACCCGTTCCACCCACAAAGTAATCAACAACTTTTGTCGCTGCTCCATTATAAAAACCAGCATATCTTCTTTTTTCACCTAGCATGTTTTTAGCCAACAACCGTCCCATAGGGACAGCATTGGTAGCTAATTTACCTAAAATAATCCCTCCTGTGATTGCACTTACGTACTCGCAACAATCTCCTACGGCGTATACATTCTTTATATTCGTATGCATGTATTCGTCAATCATAATCCCTGTCTTTCCCATATACAAGGGTGAATCCTTAAGAAAATCAATCGAAGGCTTCATGCCGACTGCAAACACTACCAATGGCTTCGATGAGAATGAAATGGTATTTCCATTTTCAAACAATACTTTTTCCACATGGCCTTCTCCCTCTAATTTTGTTACCTTATGGTTCAAATACAGCTCAATCCCCGATGCTTCTAATTTTTTTTGAGCTTGCTCAATCATATCTTCATCCATCATATTCGGTAAAATTGTCTGAAACATATCAACCAAATACGTTTTAACACCTTTATAATTTAAAGCCTGAGCTAATTCAATTCCTATCGCACCAGCTCCTACGACCACAGCTTCATTTAATCCTGTCTCTACCGTTTCTATGACCTTTTTCAAATCCTTTTCGGTCTTGAACGTCATAACGCCTTCTAATTGATTCCCTTCAATAGGAGGAAGGATAGGCTCTGCACCTGTCGCTATTATCAGCTCCTCATATTGATAAAGCCCACCTTGATTGGTCGTTACAATCTGTTTATCAAAATCCACATGAGTGACATAATCCCGAATCAGGGTTGTTCCCATTTCCGTGACAATTTCATCTTTTTTAAAGGTTTTATCGAGATCAAGGATGCCTTCAATCGCATATGGCATCGCGCAATAAATCATCGAATGATCTTCCGGACGAATAATCGCAACGTCTTTCTTTCTTTTTAAATCTTTTGATATTGTGATGGCAGCAGGTCCACCACCTATGATAATAACCTCGTACATTTTCATCTTTCTTTTTTTCTCCTTTATTTTTATTATATTCATAAATAGTATGACAAATTAAGTTTGTTTTTTTAACAGAAAAGCCGCAGCAAGCATTACTAAAGTAACCATAATAAACGTGAAAGTATATCCAAAGAACTCAATAAAAGTTCCTCCTAAAACCGGTAATATTACAGACCCAATATTCAAGGAACCTCTGATGCCAAGATACTCTGTCCTATGCTCAGGAGGAGAGATATCTAATAAATAAGGTTCAAAGCCTATCCGCCTACCGCTTTGTATAAAACCCATCAATAAAAAGACAATCGTAAAAGCATCCGGTCCCATTCGCGCTAATATAAATGCCACTAAAGGAACACTACTTCCTATAAAAATACATGTTTTCACAATCAATCGCGAATCATAACGCCTTGCGATATAAGTCCAAATCAAGTTAGAAAAAATAGTGCCTGCAATTTGAAAAAGAAGAAATTTCCCAATATAACGACTATCTACTCCTAAACGATCGATTGCAAAAATCATATAGAAAGGCAATATCATCACACTAAAACTTGCCATATTCTCAACAAGAATGAATCTTCTGAAGGTTTTGTCATTATTGAGATAAAAAGGAACTTTCTTCAAATAATCTTTAAAGCCTAATAAATTCTCTTTAGAAACTGCCTGCTTAGGTTCTTTGATACTATAAAACCCCAAAGAAGCAATGAAGAGCCCAATAGCTCCAATCATAAGGGTCATGCTGTAATTAAGAGGGAAGCTGAAATTTGAAAAAGAGAAAATACGACTGATTATCAACCCCCCACCAAAAGCCGCGATACTAGAAAAAAACTGCTTAACGACATAAAGATGAGTGCGTTCTTTTGAAGGCAGCATCTTTCCCATAATATCCGCATACACTATGCCAGCAAAGCCTCCACTGACTGAAAAAACGAAAACCAAAAAGAAGAAGCTAATAATTACGATCGAAGGATTACTCAATCCAAAATAATATGTAAATATAGCCATGCCTAAAAAAGCCAAAGCTCTTAGATAAATACCCATTAACAAAAACTTTTTTTTATAGGAGTACCTCTTCAGATAATGACTAAAAACAAGATTAAATATAAGAGGAGCGCTTAGCATAATAGAGTAAAGCAATCCAAATATGATTTTAGACTCGGAAAGGGTTGAAACAAGAGCCGGGAACACAGTGTTGTAATCTAACATAGACATAGTCAAAGCCAAAAAAACGCCGTGCCAAATAAATGCGATATAGATATTTTTATAGCCTTGTTGAGTCATTTTTTGACGCCCTCCTGCCAATT
>JAFGVC010000114.1 GCA_016938195.1 Tissierellales bacterium
CTTGTTGCTTGTTTTCACAACTTTAACAGTGTACCACCTACGGCCTTGGGTGTCAATATCTTTTTTTGATTTTGATGTTGTTTTTTTAAAAACAATAGCTTTTATGTATCAGATCTGCCTTGACTACTTCTTTAATCACTTGAGCACAGGCGTTTTAATAGGTTTTAAAAGATTCACTTGAAAACCACTCAATTTATTATATACTAGTATTATAGAAAGAAAAAGAGGAGACACAAAGATGGATAAAGAATCAAAAAAAATTGAAGGGATCGTCAATGAACTCATATCCAATTCATTAAATGCAGAAGCTTCTGATATCACTGTTCATATTAAAAAAGAAAATGATGAAACGATTATCACTGTAAAAGACAATGGAATAGGAATGGATGAAGAAACCCAGAAAAAAATATATGATTATCTGAATCAACCCAATATAGACGATTTAGAAGATTATTATGGCGAATTAGCCGGAAACATAAGAGCCGGCTCCGGTCTAAACATTGTAGGGTTTTTAGTCGACAAAGCCATCGTTGAAAGCTCCCCCGGAGAAGGAACTACCATTATCGTCCATCGAAAGGAGAAATAGTCTGCTTAATAATCTCAATAGGCATATGGTCTGAAATGTCTTTCCCATAATATGCTTTCAAGATGGTTAGATTGGTATCAAGACAAAAATCTCAAGGAGTTTACAACATGAAAATTGGCTTTGATAATGAAAAATATCTAAAGACACAATCAGCCCATATCAAAAATAGGATTGAATATTTTGATAACAAGCTTTACCTTGAATTTGGAGGGAAGCTGTTTGATGATTATCACGCATCGCGTGTATTGCCGGGTTTTCGACCCGATAGCAAGCTTGAAATGCTACTTCAGATTCAAGAGCAAACTGAAATCATCATTGCGGTTAGCTCAGAAGCGATAGAAAACAGCAAAATAAGAAGAGATCTTGGAATTACTTACGATGATGATGTGCTAAGGCTTGTAGATGCGTTTCGAAGCAAAGGATTTTATGTAAGTAGTGTTGTCATCACGCAATACTCCGGAGAGTCAGCCGCTACACGTTTCAGAGAGAAATTGAGAGACTTGGATATTTCATCCTATCTTCATTACAAGATAGAAGGATATCCTAGCAATGTCAGTCACATTGTCAGTGAAGATGGATATGGAAAAAATGATTATATTCATACAACACGTCCTTTGGTGGTTGTTACGGCCCCCGGGCCCGGAAGCGGTAAAATGGCAACCTGTTTATCGCAGCTTTACCACGAAAACAAGCTTGGCCGCAAGGCCGGTTATGCTAAATTCGAAACCTTCCCCATCTGGAATCTGCCTTTGCGCCATCCCGTCAATATAGCCTACGAAGCAGCTACGGCCGATTTAGACGATGTCAATATGATCGATCCGTTTCATCTTGAAGCCTATGGGGATGCAACGGTCAATTATAATCGTGATATTGAAATATTTCCTGTTCTAAATGCAATGTTTGAGCTAATACTAGGCAAAAACCCATATCAATCTCCTACGGATATGGGCGTCAACATGGTTGGTAACTGCATTACGGACGAAGAATTGTGCAAAGAAGCCGCACGTCAAGAAATTATCAGAAGATATTACCACGCATTGAGTGATTTAAAACGAGGACTAGGACATAAAAGAATCATCTACAAGCTAGAGCTTCTAATGAAACAAGTCGGTGTTTCTGAGGACAATAGGAAGGTCATTGCCTCTGCTTTAAAGAGAGAGGCAGAAACAGGATTTCCCGCTGTAGCAATCCAACTTTCTGACGGTCGCATTGTTACAGGAAAAACATCAGAGCTTCTCGGGGCCTCTGCTGCTACTGTATTAAATGCCATCAAAATGCTTGGAAATATTGATCACAATATTCATCTGGTTTCTCCAGAAGCAATCGAGCCTATACAAGCTTTAAAAACGTCCTATCTTGGTAGTAACAACCCTAGACTCCATAGTGACGAAATTCTCATTGCGCTTTCTGTAAGTGCCTCTCAAAATTCAGTAGCTCGTCATGCCTTAGGACAACTTTCAAAACTTAAAGGCTGCGAGCTTCATTCCACAGTTATCTTGTCAGAGGTTGACGAAAAAATATTCAATCGATTGGGTTTAAATGTTACCTGTGAACCCAAGTATGAATTCAACAAAATCTATCAAAAGAAATAATGCTCTAATTTATCCATTTTCCTTCTTTGCAGCGAAACGCTTCAACCTGAAAAAATCTTCTCTTTCTTTCTCTTCCAAGACTTCCCCAATTTTTTTTGTCATTTCTCGATAATAAGGAATTTGGATTTTTTCAAGGGCATTAGCCCTTTTACTCGTCTTCTTGATTTCCATAGCAAGTCTAAAAATAGCATTTTCAATCTCAGCTAGTCTATAAATTAAAATTTTAACTTGATTCATTTTAGTGACAGTCTGATCAAGCGCGGCATTGGTACGAAAAAAACCATAATAGGGTTGTATTCCCTGTGTTCGATTCTCGACAACAGGCAACTCTACACCCATTACACTTTTAAAAAGAACGCTAATCTCCTCATTCTTGGGCACTGATAACGCAATCTCCTCCAAATGACTAACACCCATAGTAACGCCTGAATATTCCAACGAAGTATAAGCTTCTTGGAAAATAGTGTCAATTTCCTTTTGAATACTTTCTACCTCATCAATTCTACTCATAATTTCCTTAACCAGCACATTTCTTTTTTTGTCCAAAAGAATATAGCCCTTCTGAGAAAAATCTAGCATTGCTTTCGACTTTATAAAATTAGCTTTTGTAGGATTTAGAAATTCCATGGCTTACTTCCTGTGGTACTTTTCTATTATCTGATCGCTGACTCTATCCATCTCTTCCTTTGGCAAAAGAGATAAAACTTTCCATCCAATATTTAAACTTTCTTCGATATCTCTGTTTTCTAGAAATCCTTGGTTGATAAATTCCTCTTCAAAAGCTCTACCAAACGACATGTACAACTGATCTATTTCCGACAAATCATCCTCGCCAATAATCTGAGCCAACGATCGAATTTCCTGTACTTTTGAATATGAAGAAAATAGCTGATTGGCAAGCTCAGGATGGTCTTCTCTTGTATAATTTAGGCCTATACCATCTTTCATTAATCTTGATAATGAAGGAAGTACATTGACGGATGGCAAGATACCACTATTATCCAATCTTCTAGACAATACAATCTGCCCTTCAGTGATGTAGCCTGTTAAATCAGGAATAGGATGAGTAATATCATCATTAGGCATCGTCAAAACAGGCAGAAAAGTAATGGATCCTTTCTTATTCTTAATCATTCCCGCTCTTTCATATAGAGAAGATAAGTCAGAATAAAGATAGCCTGGATAGCCTTTTCTACCCGGCACTTCTTCTTTGGCCGAAGAAATCTCTCTCAATCCTTCACAGTAATTTGTTATATCTGTAATCACCACAAGAATATGCATATTCTCGTGAAATGCTAGATATTCTGCAGCAGTCAACGTACATCGAGGGGCTGTTAATCTTTCAGCTACAGGATCGTCTGCATAATTAAGAAACATCACTACATTTTCAATAGAACCGGCCTGTGAAAACCGATCTCTAAAGAAGATGCCATCGTCCTTTGTGATGCCAATGGCGGCAAAGCACACCCCGAAATTTTCATCCGAAGAGGACAGCTTAGCCTGACTAACTATTTGTGCCGCCAACTCTTTATGTGTCAACCCATTTCCCGAAAAAACCGGCAATTTCTGGCCTCTGATTAAAGTTAGTAGTACATCAATCGTACTAATTCCTGTTTGAATATAATTTCTTGGATACTGCCTAGCAATTGGATTAATCGGACTGCCGTTGATATTGAGCTTGGTTTTTGAATAAATGGGCATCCCGCCATCTGAAGGTTCACCGATACCGTTAAATTCTCTGCCTAAAATATCCTTTGAAACCGCCATTTCCATTGGTTTACCAGTAAATCTAACACTTGTGTTGACGCTACTAATGCCAGACGTTCCTTGGAAAACCTGCGCAACAATAAAATTTTTATCAATCTTTACAATTTTACCTGTTCTAGGTTCTCCGTCCACATTAATCTCTATAATTTCTCCATATACCGCATCCTCAACATTCTCTATAAAGATAAGGGGACCCTCGGCTTTTTTTATTCCAAGATATTCCTTACGCATTTTCTCACCCCGAATATTTATTTAATAGATCATCGTAGTAATCTTCAATTCGTTTTCTAATATCTTGCAGCATCCCTAGATTATTATTAGGTACATTGTATTTGATTTTAATGACTTCATCAAATATTTCCCTATTTCGTACTTTTGAAATGGGAATACCTTCTTTAATGCAACGTCCCGCTTTTTTATATAAATAATCAATAATCTTCAGCATCTCATATTGTTTTTCCAAAGGAACAAAAGCATCTTCCTTATGAAAAGCATTTTGCTGTAAAAATCCTACTTTCAGCACTCTAGCAATTTCAATAATTAATCTTTGAAAATCAGGTAATACATCTTCACCCACAAGTTGAACAATATCTTGTAGACTCGCCTCTTCCTGTAGTAGCTGTAGCATCTCACCCCGTAATGAGATTATTTCCTCACCGGCATGTTGTTCATACCAACCCTCAAGCATTTTAACATATCCACTATAGCTGTTGAGCCAGTTAATTGAAGGATAATGTCTTGCATAAGCTAGTTTTTTATCCAGTGCGAGAAAAACATTTACATAGCGCTTCGTATTTTCAGTCACGGGCTCAGAGAAATCGCCTCCTGCAGGAGAAACAGCCCCAATAATAGTGATTGAACCCTCTTTATGACCCAATGTCATCGCAGAACCTGCTCTTTCATAAAACTCTGATAGTCTCGAAGGAAGATAAGCCGGGTAACCTTCTTCCGCCGGCATTTCCTCGAGCCGTCCGCTAATTTCCCTAAGGGCTTCAGCCCATCGGGAAGTGGAATCCGCCATCAAAGCCACATGATACCCCATATCTCTATAATATTCAGCTATCGTAATACCGGTATAAATACTGGCTTCCCTTGCTGCCACGGGCATATTTGATGTATTTGCAATCAAAACTGTTCTTTCCATAATAGGTTTTCCTGACCTAGGGTCAATAAGTCCCGGAAACTCCTCAAGAACATCTGTCATTTCATTTCCTCTTTCACCACAACCAATATAAACAATAATATCTGCATCAGACCATTTTGCCAACTGATGTTGCGTAATCGTCTTTCCTGTTCCAAAGCCTCCCGGTATAGCTACAGTACCCCCTTTTGCTATAGGAAAAAACACATCCAATATTCTCTGCCCCGTGATGAGTGGCTCCGTAATTTTTAATCTTTCTCGAATGGGTCTCTTTTTTCTGACGGGCCATTTTTGATACATTTTAATCTCGTGAATCTGATTTTTGTCATCTTTAATCTTGATTAATATGTCGTCTAAGCGACATTCCTCAGTTTCACTTTTAAAAACTATTTCACCATTAACCCCTGGAGGTACTAACATCCTATGAGAAACAAGTGAAGTTTCTTGTATCCATCCGAATTCACTTCCCTCATTGATTATCATTCCCACGTCCGCTGTAATTGTCACCTTCCATAGCTTTTGAAAGTCCAGAGACAATAATCCAATTCCTTCCGAGATAAAATCACCATACTGATGATAAATCATTTCCAACGGTCTCCCTATACCATCGAAAATATTACCAAGCAAACCAGGTCCTAAGTTCAAAGAAAGCGGTGCTCCCAGACCGATAATTACTTCTTTCAGTTTAAGCCCTTCCGTCTCCTCATATATTTGCAAAGTAGCTATTTCCCCATCAATACCGATAACTTCACCAATCAATTTATTTTCGCCCGCAAGAACCATTTCACGCAACTTAAAGTTCTTCATCCCAGACCCTTTGATGACAGAGCCATTAATGTATATTATTCTTCCCTCATTCATCTTGATCATTATTTTCACCTAAATTATCTTCCATGATGTTTTCAAGAATACTGTTGATGCGTTCAGACATTTCTGACAGCCTTCCTTCCAGCGTATAATCATAGCTTATTTCTTCATTTACAATCATGCGAAATCCGCCAATAATATTCTCAGAATACGTCAACTCATAATGATCATCGTTGAAAAATGCTTGATCTTCCTGTCGGGCATATATTCTAACTTGATCACCCTGTGATATTCTTGACTTAGCCATTGAAAGATTGTTCTTGAGAAACTCCTTGTATTCCTCTTTCAATACAATTTCTTTTAAAGCAGCCAAAAGATTAGCATGAAATTCAGCCATCAATTCCGACTTCCTTTTCAGAATCTGCTTCACCCCATCTGCTTTTACCTTAGAAATAAGTCTAATGCTATCTTGTTGTGCTTTTCGATTAATTTTCTCAAGATGTTGATTGATTCTAATGGAACTTTCTTCCTCAAAGTGATTCAAAATCTCATCATTCTTTTTTTTAATTTGATCAATCTCATCCCTTCCGTCAGAGACAGCAATATCAAAAACAATTTTACAAAAAAGCTCTGTTTTATCTAATACACTAAAAATAAGATCACCTTCTTACAATTTTATTCCAATAGAATTTCTAATATGATTCATGATGTAATCTTTATCTTGCAGTCCTTCAGGTTCAGGTATCTGAATAATCAACTTCTCATTTTCCAGTAGTTTTTTTTCCATGATATAAGTTGAATGTCCTTTGTAAAGATTCTCAGAAATCATGATAATTCCAATCTTATCATCATTGAGTGCTTCATCAATGTGATATTTCAATTGCTCGTCATCTTTCACTTGAACGCCACCGATACCGGCAAGACGCATAATTAATAGTGTTTCTTTTTTTTCACAGATTACAAAAGATTTCATTATAGCCTGCCAAGAATCAAAATAGATACAATCAGTCCATAAATAGCAATCCCCTCGGCTAGTCCAACAAAGATGAGTGTTTTACCTAAAATCTTCGGATCCTCTGAAACTGCTCCCAAAGCAGAAGAACCAACACTTCCAACAGCCAGCCCAGCACCGATTGTCGCCATACCCGTCGCAAGCGCAGCGGCAATGTATCCTAATCCCGAGTCCGAAGAAGATGAGCTTTCAACCGCTACATCAGTCGCCTCAGACGCTGCGGCATTACCGGAAAGCATAAATACAAAGGCCACAACTAAAAACAGAACAAATAGTGCACCATTAGATGTCAAAGCCGCTTTTAATAGTTGCGCAGCATTTTTCTTGATAGGACGTAGATAGAAAAATACCCCCACCAAAACAGTAAAAAAACAAATTAATAATCCAACTCCAGTCATATACTTCATTATTTTCCTCCTATATTTTGTCAGAACTAAACAAGATTCCTTCACCACGGTAAAATTTGCTAAACAGTTCGTAATAAAACAGCCTGAGCCCTTGTATGAATACAATTAATCCTTCTAAGCCAATGATAATCACATTGCCTAAAAAAAACATAATGACGTTGCCCGAAATACTCCCTATCATTTCAGCCATAATATGAAATGCGATAAACAGCCCTACATGATTCAAGGCGAAAGCTCCCACTCTTATAAATGAAATACTGTTGCTCATCATACCTAGGAAAGTTTCCAAAATATTAAACCCACTCTCAGTATAATATTCCCCTGCAGATTCCTTATAAAGACTTTTATTCCCCTTTAAAATATTGCCTAAGGGTTCTTCAAAAACCAAAACCAATACAGATAAGAAAATCAACCCTTTTAACAGCCATCCCTGTATTAAAGATTGCCCTGTTGCAAGCTCAAACACAAACACAAGCATCATAAAAAACAGCAGCATACCGTTTAAGCCATTTTTACCTAAAAGACCTCCCGAAAGATCTTTAATCTTCAATTTATTAAAAATGCTAAACCCATAGCTTAATGTTAATAAAGCAATACCCAGTCCTACAGAAAGCAAAAGAATTTGATTGATATTTTCCATCGGTCTGAAAAAGATAGGAAGAGGAATCACTTTTGATATCAGATGTTCATAGCCAAAAAATGAATCATAAAAGAATCCAAAAGACATAGTCCCAACACTGATTCGCATGAGGAGGTCTCCATAGCTTAAGTTTTTTTTCAGTTTCATTATAAATCCAAAAATTAGAAAGAGTAGACCCTGTCCTAAATCTCCAAACATGGCTCCGAATAAAATAATATAAGCAACCCCAAAAAATCTCGTGGCGTCTATTTCATCATAGCAAGGAACCCCGTACATATTGACCATGCTCTCAAACGGTGAAAAGAAACTTGAGTTTTTTAGCAATGTCGGCGTTACTATTCTAGGTGAAACTTCCTTCTCATCCTTATAGATTGTAAGCACATTCACGCGCGAAGAAAAAATTTTGTCGCAAATTTCTTCCTCTCCCTCCGGAATCCATGCCGAGAAATAAGAATGAAGATTCGTTGCCGCCACCTTTTTTTTAATGTTATTGATTTTAGCTTCAACCGTTAACTTCGCATATAATTTGTCAATTTTTTGGCTATATTCCGATAGATATTTTTCAGACTTAATCATTAACTCAGAAAGATCATCTCGATATTTCAACTGTTCTTCCTCAATTTTCTTAATCATAACTTGTGGCGTTGATAAATATTCAGGGTTAATCTTAATCTCCATGAAATCAGTACTTCTCAAAATACGTTCCATCTCAACGTCTAATTTTTTGGGTGAAATGATAATATAGAGCTCTTTTTCTAAATAAGTCCCTAAATGCAACACAACAGCAAAAATATTCTCGTAATTTCTTGAAATCTTCTTTCTTTTTTCTTTTGTGAGAAAACCAAACTTCGCTGTAAAATATTTCATGTTTAGTAGTTTTTTTAAGTCGATATCAATGCCTTCTAACATTTCAACGTACTTCATATCCTCTAACAGCTCAAGTTGCTTCTCAATCCATTCTTTTTCTTCCGTCAGATTTAATAATTGGCAATGAATATCATCAATTTCTTTTTTTACTTGGTCAAACTCGTAAGATTCATGAAGATAATCAAAATGTAGCTGTTTATCATATCCTATACTATCTGCAATTTTTTCAATTTTTTGCATATAGGATTCGATTTCTTTGTGCGGCTCAATCGGAGTAATATCCTCCATATCTAAAATCTCATTAGCATTTTCTTCAGTTAAAGCAATATGAAAGCTACTGTCCTCAATTTCTTTGACCACATTCTCAAATTGACAATCTACATTCAGCACTAAATCTTTCAGAAGATTATCTAAATCTTCATTTCTACAAACAACATTTAGCATTCTCAATTTCTTAACTGCCAATATCAATCACCCCGCAATTTTTCTAATGAGAAATTTCTCGATATCGTCAAAGTGATACTTCAAACCTTCAATCATCGTGAAAAGATCTCTTAATTCATATTCTACTCTAAAAAAAAGATAGATAGGCGATGCTATCGACATTTTTTCACGCTTCACAACCTGTATTAATACATCAGATAAGTAACGCTCCATCGCATTTTCCATTAAATAAGCTTCAACAAGAAGAATATTTTTATATCTACTGTTAGTAATTTCCGATTTAAAATCCTCTAATGCCATATAACAAAACCTTTTTAGCTTTTTATAATCATAACGTGCACCGTTATTTAAAGTAAAATTAAACAATTCTTCTGAGGATATCCCGTAATAGGTTCTACCTCTAAAAATCCATTGTAAATTGAGTAAATCTACGTTGGTGCCATAAATTTCTTCGGCAATAGCCCTATCCTTTTTTTTGAGTTTTCTGATTGATTCATACAATTGATTAAAATATAATCTGTCTAATTCAGTTTCCATATAAAACAAAATGCGGCTAGGGTCTTCATCCAAATACTTAAGCAGAATATCAAAATAAGGCGTCCCTTTTAGTTTTAATATTAATGATTCAGCATTTTCAGATTTTAGCAAATCCTCATAATTAAGTGTCTTACCTCGATAAGGAACTACAATTCTTTTAGCAGCAAACGATATATCTTCACCTCTCAATAGCACTCTGAGCATCAATTTCAAGTTTTCAATTTCATAACGTTTCATCAAGCTTATGAAAAACTTTTTATAGTCATCTCTATAATAATTCATCAATTTTCCGATATAGTTCAATAAATATTGTTTAATTAAATACGGTTTATCCTCATTATGGCTATTCAAAAAAGCTTCAATGCCAGAATAATGTGTATTTCGATATAGATATTTCATGAATTCATTGATATCTGAGAAGCCTAATAAATTTCGATAGTCCTCATCGGTTAAAAGCTTACCCATGATAGACATTGATTTTGTATTAGCCGCCGCATGAGTATCAACTCTGCGCATTTTATTCACCGTCCTGTTGAAAAATCTGCTTCAATATCTCGTTTTTTACTTTGTCTTTATTGGACTCAAAAGACTTTTCAATCTTGGTCACTCTTTCATCATATTGAAGCTTCAAATGAGTGGCATCCTCTTCAGCTTTTGACATAACCTCATCAAAAATTCTTTTACCCTCCTGCTCATTTAGTAGAAGAAGTTTATTTTCCTGTTCCTTCAAATAATGCTTGAAAAATTCTTTCTCTTGCTCAATTCTATGATGTATATCTTCCTCATAAAGTAATGTTTTGTCGTCAATTTCAATAATTCTATTTAATACTTTTTCAATTACTTTTTTATCCATGCCGCCCTCACCACCAAAATATTAACAATAAAATGATTATACACCTATGAAAAAAAATATTCAAATAAAGTACAATAAAAAATAACACAACAAAACACATTGCACGTAATCGTACAATGTGTTTTGTTGTGTTATTATGCTATATGTCTGAATTACATCCCAAGAACTCTCGGTAAAAACAATGTGATCTCGGGAATGTAAGTAACAAACCCCAACGCAACCAGTAATGCCAACAAAAACGGCCAAATAGCATTGACTAAGGTCTCAAACTTAATTCCAGTAATCCCGCATGCCACAAATAAATTAGAACCTACTGGCGGAGTAATAAATCCAATTGATAAATTCAAGATCATCATGACGCCAAAATGATAAATATTTATATCATATTGAGCTACAATCGGATAAAGAATAGGACTTAATATGATGATTGCCGTAAACGTTTCCATCACGCAACCCACAATCAACAAGATAATATTAATCACCAAAAGCTGTAAATATACATTCTGAGTCAAAGCATTTAGAGAAGACTCCACCATTCCCGGTACGCCTTCTACCGTCAAAATTTTTCCTAAAACAGAACCGGTGGCTACCACAATCATAATCGAAGCCACTGTCACTGATGAATCTACAAAGGCTTGGGTTGTCATCTCAAAAGACAATTCCTTGTAAATAAACTTGCCTACAAAAAAACCATATACACATGCAACTACAGCTGCCTCAGTCGCAGAAAAAACGCCTCCGTAAATTCCACCGATGATAATGACCGGAACTAGCAAAGCCCAGATTGCTTTCACAAATGCTGTCGCAACATTTTTGACGCTAAATTTAGCTCCCATGTCCTTGTATCCATTCTTTTTAGCATAATAATAGGTCACAAGCATTAGTGCTAGTCCCGCAATTAGCCCTGGTCCTACTCCTCCCATAAACATATTGCCCGGTGAAGCCGCTGGCAAAGCCACACAATACATCACCATCGGTATGCTCGGAGGAATAATTGTTCCTAATACACCCGATGCCGCAGTCAATGCCGTTGCAAAAGATATGGGATATCCTTGTTTGACCATAGCCGGAATCATAATCGTTCCTATAGCCGCAACCGTTGCAATGGCTGAACCACTAATAGCACCAAAGAAAATACAAGTCATAACAGTAACGATACCGAGTCCTCCCGTAAGATGCCCGACAAACGAGTTAGACAAGTTGATTAATCTTTTTGACAAACCTCCGCCTTCCATCAAAGAACCCGCCAATATAAAAAACGGAATCGCGATTAAAGGAAAACTGTTCATCGAAGAAAAAATAGATTGGCTTATAAAATCAAGTCCCATCGCTCCTCCGGTTAAGCCATAAATACAAAGAGATAACCCAATGGCAACACCGATAGGAATAGATAAAAAGACAAAAATCGCAAATGACGCAAATAATAATGTAACTGTCATAGGACCTGACCTCCTTTTATTCCTTCCTTTCTTTCCTTAAATAGAAGCAGGGTATCCATAATCAGTCGATATAAACTCAGCATCAATCCCAATGGAACAGCTAATTGAATAAGCCACATAGGAAGCCCCGTTGATTCTGAGATTTGAGGATTAATAAAAATCAGCTTATAGATTTTAAATAATGAAAAGTAGCTAATAATGACACAGAAAACCATAAATGCGAGATTAGAAAGCACTTGTAGGAAAAATTGCACTTTTTTTGAAAAAATTACAAAAACCAATTCAACCTTTATGTGCCTCCTCTTCTTAACCGCTAAAGAAATACCAATAAAAACCGACCAAATCAACATATAAGTCAGCAAATCCTGGCTCCACGATATAGAAATATTGATAACATATCTAAAAAACACCTGTGCAGTTGCTATAATCAGCATAATTAGATAAATAATTTTTAGCAACCATTCTTCAAAATGATCATTTATTTTCTTTAGGATACTCAAAATAAACTCTCCTTAACAAACATACTTTAATATGAAATCATAAAACTCTAATCAAATAAATCAAAATCAAACTTTTAGAACAAAGGGTGTCTTGCGACACCCAATTATTTAATACTTCGCTTCAATTGCTTTAATCTCTTCTAATACTTTATCAAGTAACTCTTTACCTATTTTGTCTTCAAAATTGCCATAAGTCGGCATTGCTTTATCAATAAAAGCTTGTCTCTCTTCATCGGTAAGATAAGTTAACTCGGTAGTTCCTTCAATAATCTCTACGGCCTCTTCTTCAAGCTGCTTTGCCAATTCTCTATTGAAAGCCTGAGTACTAAGAGCAGCCTCGTCAATGATTTTTTTGACATCTTCAGGGTAAGCATTATAAATATCAGTGTTAATAAACATACCCACCGGGTCAAAAGCATGCATCGTATCTGTCATATAAGTTTGCACTTCATTAAATTTCATACTTCTTGTATTGCTAAAACTATTCTCTTGTCCATCTATGGTCTTCGTTTGAAGTCCTACATAGATGTCCCCATAAGGTAGTGGCGTAGGATTAGCACCAAAAGCTTGGAAATAATCAATTTGAATTGGATTATTAAGCGTTCTGATTTTAAGTCCCTTTAAATCATCCGGATGATGCACAGGCCTTACATTATTTGACAAGCTTCTGTAACTTCCGTCAAATACGGCTAGTTGTTTAAAGCCTTTATCTTCTATGCTTTGAGCTATACCTTTTGCTGTTTCACCATCAAGAAATTCAAACGCAACTTCTTTACTGCTAAAAAGATAAGGCAAGTTATAAATTAGAAATGCATCAGAGAATTGTGCAAACGGCGGGTATATATTTACACACATTTCAATGCTTCCATCTTGAACACCGTTGAATATATCCTCACTTCCTCCAAGAGCACCACCTGGATAAACATCAACAACAATACGTCCTTGGGAAAGCTCTTCAACCTTTTCTTCAAAATGTCGCATAGATCTAGTTGCAATATCTGGCTCCGGCGTTACAAGTCCAACCTTAATGACAAATTCCCCTTGAACAACCCCTGCGGCAGTTGTTTCACCCTCTCCTGCGGACGTAGTTGCATTTGTTGGAGCAGGACTTGAAGAGCATCCAACCGCTAAAATGACCAATACCAATAATAAAGAAAATATTCTTTTCATTCTTTCCTCCTTGATTATCTTGATTTTTAATGATTATATCAGGATAATATAACGAGAAAACGTTTATCTTATGGAAATTTATGACTATTTATGACAAAAAGTCATAAACTTCTGCACTCATTAAATCTCGTTGACTTTTCAAGATAAATTGATTAGTATAATATGGATGATGCCAAAAAAGGAGTACACCTTGAAATCAATCGACACAAACAAAAAACAAAAAGCTAAAATTATTATCGGCGGTTTAATCCTTTGCGTTTCTTACGCCATTGCCACTGATACTCCACTTTATTTAGCAATTGCAGCCGTCTGCCTGCTTGCCTTTCTTATCACGTCTGACAAGAGAAGCGTCTACCCCGAAATAATTGTAAATTTGAAAACCATTATTAAAACTGTATTATTGCTTGGTTTGATAAGCATCACATTACCATTAATGATGGGAAGCGGATCACTCCCCACCTTCGTTGTCTTTTTTTCTAATCTCATGATCGGACAAAATTTATTATTATCAGCTTTCATTCTTTCTACATTACTATCCATGCTGTTAGGTACCTCTATTGGTACGCTAACTATTCTGGTTCCTTTGTTTATTGGATTAGCCTCACAAATGCAAGTCCCTTTGCCTTGGTTAACAGGTGCCCTTATTTCGGGTTCTTATTTTGGAGATCGTGTATCCCCTCTTGCTTCGAGTCTTCATCTTACTTCAGCGGTCACAGAAACAAATTATCGCCAGAATATCCCTGTTCTTCTTAAAAGCTCCATCATCCCATATGCACTAGCTCTGTTAACATATGCACTCATCGGCCAACCCTATTTGATTGATTCATCTATGTTGAGTCAAAATATCATCATCAAAGAATATTTCAACACACATTATTATCTATTATTTCCTTTATTGCTTATGATTACCTTGCTGATTTTAAGGGTCTCCATCAATAAAGTCCTTTTTATAGTAGCCCTTCTCTCTGCTGCAATTCTTCTTCATAATGGTGCTTCTCTTGGGCTAATGATTGAATTCATGCTAAAGGGGTATCATACGACCCATCCCATACTCGGACCCATGCTTAAAACTAACGGAATGTTAGGAATGCTAAACGTCCTTTTAGTCCTCCTTTTTAGCGCCTGTTTAAACGGCATTCTGGAGGCGAATCAATTGATAGATATCATCATCGCACCTTTTATAAAAAAGGTGACTCGTCCATCTGCATTAATAAGAAACACGGCTCTCTTGAGTTTAATCTTATCAATGATAACCTGTTCGCAAGCCATGACAGCAATGATTACAGGTAAATACCTAAAGAATAAATACGATAGCATGAATGTATCCAGACAGTTGCTCGTCATGTCCATTTCCAATGTCGGACTTAATCTTGTGGGACTCATTCCTTGGAACGTAAATGGACTGCTGATCAAACAACTCACATCAGTGCCAACAGTGGACTACGCTCCCTACGCTTTCTTTCTGACCTTCCTTTCTGTTTTTTCTTTATATATCTACCCTGTTTGGAGACCGTTTAAAGCTAGCTAATCCGCAAAAAAATCGAAAGGGGCTGTCGGGAAATAGGTCTTTAGACAAAACAGGATTCTCGTAATGAAGGGTCCTGTTTTTTTACAAAAAAAAGAGAAAAA
>JAFGVC010000115.1 GCA_016938195.1 Tissierellales bacterium
AACTTCTTCTTTTTCAAGCTCAATGCCAGCTTCTTCTGCAATTATAAAAGCTGTTTCAAAGTCTATATCTTGATTCAAATTAGCCATAATTCCGTTGGAGATTAGTTTGGTAATCAATATATTGACAGGCATGTCAATCATTTCTGAAAAGTCTTTAACTTTTATAGAATCACCTACAAAATAACCGCTCTCTTTTACATCTTCTTCAGAATCTTTTGATTTTTTATACTGTTGTTTTTTGCCTTTTTCTTTCTTTTGCAAATTTCTTCTTGGTCTTTTGGGTACAGCTTCAGTCGTGGCAACAGATGGTTCATTACCTTTTGAAGCCTTTTTCTCTTTTTGCCCAGATCCTTTCTGAGTACTTTCTTTTTTCTGAGAAGGTTTATCCTTTTGTTTATCCGCATCAGTTCTTTTATGAGTTTCAGTCGTTGCTTTGTTTTCTTTTTTTCCTGCTTGTTCGTAAGTTTTTAGAAACAACTTTTGTATTCTAGCAGCATCTAGCTCACTCACAGAACTCATGTGGTTTTTGATTCCTTCTATTCCTAATTCTTTTTCTGCGGCTTCCATAATTCTTTTGCTCGGTACTTTTAATAATTTAGATAATTCATATATTCTCATATGAACACCTCCTGCTAATAAAGATTTCTAATATACTCTGCCATATGTTTGTCTTTTAATCCAATAAAACTGACCTCGGATTTATTCAATAATTGACCAAAACTTAATTTATCGCCATATTCTATATAGTCGATGTCATTCATTTGGCAATTTTTTTGTATTTTTTGACTGTTTTTGATTGAGGCATCTTGTGCGATAATCACTAATTTAATTTTATTATTTGAAATTCCTTCCAAAACTGAATCAAATCCTAAAAATAATTTACCGCTCCTTCTTGCAAATCCAAGCATGCCATATATTTTATCAATCATTCTCTAAAACCTTGCGCATTTCTTGATAAACATCATCTGAAATTTCACATTCAAATGCTTTGTTTAGTCTTTTTGTTTTATATGCTTTTTCATAGCATTCTAATCTTTTGCAAATATAGGCTCCCCTACCATTTGCTTTGCCTTTTAAATCAATAAATATTTCACCGTCTTTATTTTTAACCACTCTAATTAATTCTTTTTTGGGGAAGCTTTCTCCGCATCCCAAGCATTTTCTCATTGGTACTTTTTTTTGAACCATTGCTATCACCTTTTAATTGACGCATATTGGGTTTCACTCTTGATGTCAATTTTCCATCCTGTTAATTTAGCCGCGAGTCTGGCATTCTGACCTTCTTTTCCTATAGCTAAAGATAATTGATAATCCGGCACAATAACCAAGGCACTCTTGCTTTTCTCATTCACTTCAACCTTCGTAGGTGTTGCAGGACTTAAGCTATTGGAAATGTATTTTGCAGGGTCTTTGTCATAAACAATGATATCTATTTTCTCATTATTTATTTCATCTACTACTGATTTAACCCTTGTTCCTTTATTGCCAACGCACGATCCTACAGGATCTACATTTGCATCATTGGATACAACAGATATTTTTGTTCTTGAACCGGCCTCTCTGGAAATACTAATAATATCAATAACGCCATCATATATTTCAGGTACCTCTAACTCAAAAAGCCTCTTTACAAAGCTAGGATGAGTTCTCGATAATGTGATATTAGCTCCCTTGCTCGTGTTCTTTACCTCAAGTATTACAGACTTGATACGGTCTCCCTGTCTATAGATCTCTCCGGGAATCTGTTCGCTTTCTGTTAAAATACCCTCAATTTTACCCAAATTAACAAAAATATTATTTTTGCTGATACGTTGAATGGTACCTGTTACAATTTCGCTTTCTCGTCCGTGAAATTCTTCGTAAATATTTTCTCTTTCTGCTTCTCTGATTTTCTGAAGAATGACTTGTCTAGATGTTTGAGCCGCTATTCTTCCAAAATCTTCCTTAGGTTTAACTTGAACCTTTACGACATCACCAATTTCAAATTTCTTATCCAGTTCTTTTGCCCTTTGTAAATCAATTTCCATTCCTTCGTCTTCGATTTCCCCTACAACAGTTTTTTCTGAATAAATATTGTAATCACCTGTTTCCGGGTCTATTTCAACTTTTACACTTCCTGATTTTCCGTAATTTTTTTTGTATCCGGAAAGCAAAGCCGTTTCAATCGCTTCGATTACGACTTCTTTAGGTATTCCTTTCTCTTTTTCCAATTCATCTATGGCTCTCATAAAGTCTTTGTTCATTTCATCCTCCATTAAAATTCAACAGATTTATTAATCTTGATTATTTTATTTCTTTCAATTTCGATTTTTTCATTGCTCTCTTCAATTACGACCGTATCTCGGTCAAAATTGATTAAAAGCCCTTTGATGAATTTTCGACCATTAATTTTGCTATAAAGCTTAACCTCAACCTCTTTTCCAATATGCTTCTGAAAATCACTTTCTGTCTTAAAAGGTCTGTCAATCCCCAAAGATGATACTTCCAGAAAATAAGGCTCGTCAAAAGGATCATTTTGGTCTAAAAACCCATTGACTATTCTTGTAATATAGAGACAGTCATCTGTGCTCACTCCATTATCTTTGTCGATATATATTCTCAGATAATTAAGGTTGTTCTCTTTTACAAATTCAGCCTCAACTACTGTTATTTCAGTGCCTTCAGCTTCTTTTTCAGCGAAATCTCTGATTTTTTCAACCAGGCTTTTTCGGTCCATACAATCCTCCCTAATACAATTAGAAAGAGTGGGGATTCCCACTCTTGCCGTCAAATATCAACTCTCTGAAAGATTATATCACATTTATGCTGCAATTTCAAACACTAAATAATGATATTTGATTACTTAAATCTAATCCGTCCAAACTACCATGACTCTTAAGAAATTCAATACACGTTTTGTTGATTTTTGCTCTGTTGATTAAATCTTCAATTGAGATGAATTCTCCCTTTTCTCTTTCGGTCTTAATGTTAAGCGCTGCATTTTCTCCAAGTCCTTGCAATGATATGAAAGGAGGTAGGAGCTTATTGTTTCTGATTTTAAATTCTAAATGATCAGATTCATATAAATCAATTTTGTCGATTTCATAGCCTCTTTTGTACATTTCAAGCGCCACTTCTAAAACTGTCGTTAGATTTTTGTCCTTTTGAGATTTAATATCCTTCTGCTGTATTTCCTTAATACTGTTTATAATACTTTCTTCACCCTTGACAATTAAGTCGGCATCAAAGTCAGCAGCTTTCATTGTAAAGTATGCGGCATAAAAAGCTAATGGATAATAAATCTTATAATAAGCTATTTTTACCGACATCGTCACATAAGCAACTGCATGCGCTTTAGGAAACATATATTTGATTTTATTGCAGGAATCAATATACCATTGAGGAACGCCTTCGTTCTTCATGGCATCCATATCCTCTTCACGCAAGCCCTTCCCCTTTCTCACACGTTCCATAATATCAAATGCCTTTTTTTTATCAAGACCCTGATAAATCAAAAATGTCATAATATCATCTCTTGTAGAAATAACATCTTTTATTGTAGTGGTTCCGTTTCTGATATATTCTTGTGCATTATTAATCCAAACATCCGTTCCGTGTGATAAACCGGAAATGCGAACTAAATCCGAAAAAGTCTTGGGCTTTGTTTCCAGTAGCATTTGTCTGACAAATCCTGTACCAAACTCAGGAATACCTAAAGTCCCTGTTTCGCAATTGATATCTTTTTTCTTAACGCCGATAGCATCAGGTGATTGAAACAAAGATAAGACCCCTTCATCATTAAGTGGAACTTCATCATGCTTAATGCCTGAGAGGTCTTCAAGCATTTTAATAATTGTCGGCGTATCGTGTCCAAGTATGTCAAGCTTTAAAATACGACCCGAGATTGAATGATAATCAAAATGAGTTGTGACAACGCCCGATTTATTGTTATTTGCAGGATACTGGATAGGTGTAAAGTCATAGATGTCTTTGGTTTTCGGAACTATCATGACACCTCCAGGATGTTGGCCGGTTGTTCTTTTTATGCCTGTGCATAATTCAACGAGCCTATTCGTCTCTGCATTCCTCAATCTCATATTTTTTTCGTCAAAATAATTTTTGACAAATCCATAAGCCGTTTTAGAAGCAATGGTACCAATAGTACCTGCTCTAAAAACATAACCTTCTCCAAATAATTCTTCGGAATATTTCATAGCTTCGTTTTGTTCCTTAGCGGCAAAATTCAAATCTATATCAGGCTCTTTTTCACCTTCAAAGCCTAAGAAAACTTCAAATGGAATATCATGTCCATCCGTGGCATACGGCTCTCCACATATCGGACAATTCTTTCCCTTCAAATCTATCCCGGACCCGATACTGCCGTCTAGGATAAATTCACTGTGCTTACAATTTAGGCAAATATAATGGGGGGGTAACGGATTCACCTCCGTGATATGACTCATAGTAGCCACAAGGGAGGAGCCTACTGATCCCCTAGAACCAACAATATACCCGTCTACAAGAGATTTCTCAACTAATTTTTGAGCGATAATATACATAACCGCATAACCGTTGGAAATGATAGAATTTAATTCTTTCTCAAGTCTTAGCTCAACTATTTCAGGTAGTGGATTACCATATAATCGATAAGCATTTTCGGTCGCAATTTTTCTTAAATTATCCTCTGCTCCAGGAATTACAGGTGGAAATGTCCCATTGGGGATTGGTAATATGTCGTCATCAACAAGGTCAGATATCATATTCGGTCCGGTTACAACGACCTCATGGCATAAATCTTCATTTAAATAATAAAAATCTTTTTTCATTTCATCAGTTGTTTTGAAATGCAAAGGCGCTTGATCTTCCGCATCAGAGTAACCCTGTCCATACATCAAAATTTCTCTGGCTATGCTGTCTTTAGGATCAAGATAATGAACATCTCCGGTCGCACAGATAATTTTCGAATTTCTTTTTCCAATCTCAATTAATTTAAGATTGATGTCAATTAAATCCTGTTTATTTTTTAATACACCATTTCTAATAAGATGCTCATTGTTTGACAATGGTTGAATTTCAATGAAGTCGTAAAGTGAAGCAATTTGGTCAAGATCTGGAGTTGATGCGCCATTTAAAATCGCATCATAAAGCTCTCCTAATTGGCAAGCAGAACCCAAAATCAATCCTTCACTGTACTGAAGTAGAACAGACTTTGGTATTCTTGGTTTTTTATAGAAAAATTCCATGTGTGATCTTGATACAAGCTTATATAAATTTTTCAATCCGATGTAATTTTTAACCAGTAGAATAATATGATAAGTCTTAGCATTTTTTACCGTATCTTCAGTAGACAACGCAGCATTAATATCTACGATATTGTTTATGCCTTTTTCTTCAAGCCTATTCAATAGCCGAATCAAAATTTCTCCAGTCGCTTTTGCGTCATCGGAGGCGCGGTGATGATTTTCAAGAGAAATATTGAAGTACTCGCAAAGCTTGCTAAGCTTGTGGCTCCTTTTATTCTTAATCAGATACCTTGATAACTCTAAAGTATCTATAACGCTAAATTTCAATTCCGTATCTATATTGACCCTTAGAAAAGAATAATCAAACGTCGCATTATGTGCACACAATACTTTTGTATTTCCAATAAAATCCAAAAAACTGAGGATAGCTTTGTCAATAGTCAAAGCGTTGACAACATCGCTATCTGTTATTCCGGTTAATTCAGTAATTTTTTTAGGAATTTGCATTTCAGGATTGACAAGCAAGTTAAAAGTTTCTACAATTTCATAATTTCGAATCTTGACAGCTCCAATTTCAATAATTTTATCCTTTATAGGAGACAATCCCGTCGTTTCTAAATCAAAGACAATAAAATCCCCGTCAAATCCCATATCGATCGGTTGTCTGACAACAGAGACCCCATCATTAACCAAATATCCTTCCATGCCGTAAAGAATTTTTATACCATCCTTTTTAGCGGCTTCCATTGCTTCCGGAAAGCTTTGTAATACGCCGTGATCCGTTAATGCGATTGCTTTATGTCCCCACTCTTTGGCTCTCTTGACCATGCTGCTAAAATCACTGATTCCATCCATTGAACTCATTTTTGAATGGAGATGCAGCTCAACCCTTTTTTCAATGCTGCTATCTATACCGTAATCATTCATCTTTTGCTCGATTTTATTGATATGATTAACTGATAATATATACTCTTTCAAGAAGCTATCATAGTTAATCTTTCCTTTAACTAACAGGCTATCGCCTTTATTCAAGCGATTAACCTGATCAACAACCTCTTGTTTTTTTAAAAAAGCCTTGAGCGTGAGTGAGTCTTGATAATCAGTAATATCAATCTGGCAAATATTAAGGTCTTTTTTTACATTTTTATTCTGCAATAAAATTATCTCGCCTTTAATTACATAATCCATTCCTTCAATTTCTTGGACCTCTGATATAGGAACCGGTGCATCGGTTATTTTTTTTCCTAGAATGACCGCTCCACATTCTTTATTAGAATTTTGTTTGCTTATGACTGATTTTTTTGAATTAATTTCCTGTTTTTCATTAACCAGTAGATCTAGTTCTTTATCAAAATCAATTCTCTTATCTATACAAGCTGTTTCGTCAAATTCGATTAATAGCATGAGGCTAGACTTATAAACAGCACCCATTCTTTTCGAGATTTTGCTCAAAATATTCGCCTTATTGAACTTTTCATATAATATTCTATTATTTATCTTTACTAATATTTTTTCATTATTATGTATAATAATATCATTTATTGAAACGTCTTTAGCTATTGAATTTCCATACAGATGAATTAAATACAAAATATTTTCCGTTAAATAGGCCCTATTTATTTCTACAGGATCGATATATGTAGCTTCACATGGATATTCCTCGCAAATTACGTTTTTCAATCCTTTTATGAATTGATCTATCTCTTGCAAAGTGTAAATTTTATCGTTATTCAAAATAATTTTAACAATAGAGTGAGAATGATCAATAATAATCCTGTCGATATGCTGATTATTAATTACGTCTTGCATAATCTTCCCCTTCCGCAAAAAAACTGCTATGAAGCAGTTATAATTTTTGAATCTCTTCTATAAGTGTTTCTACTATTTCATCTTCTTTAATTCTTCTGATTATTTTACCTTTTTTAAACAGCATGGCATATCCATTGCCTCCTGCTATTCCAATTTCTGCTTCCTTGGCTTCTCCCGGACCGTTTACTATACAACCCATAATAGCCACACTGATATCTTTTTTTGAACCCTTTAATCTATCTTCAACTTCATTGGCTATTTTTTCTAAATTTATTTTTGTTCTTCCACAGGTCGGACAGGAAATGATATTGGGGCCATAAGGTCTTAATTTCAAAAACTGAAGCATTTTTCTTCCGACTAGCACTTCATTTTTAGGGTCATCTGTCAAGGATATTCTAATAGTGTCTCCTATGCCTTCCAGTAATAAGCTTCCGATTCCTACCGATGATTTAATCGTTCCATTTATAAAGGTTCCTGCTTCAGTGACTCCTAAATGAAGTGGATAGTCATTTTTTTCATTCATGAGCTTATATGAATCATAGGTCAATCTAACATCAGAAGATTTTAAGGAAATGACAATGTTATCATAACCGCATTTTTCTATAATGCTGACTTGCTGCAAAGCACTTTCTACCATCGAATGTTTATTAACTCCCCCGTACTGGTCTAAAAAATCTTGTTTTAAAGAACCTGAATTAACCCCAACTCTAATTTTAATTCCGGAATCTTTACAAGCGGTGACAACTTCCTTTACGTTAAGACTCGTTCCTATATTCCCCGGATTTAAACGAATTCCGTCTGCTCCCATTAAGATTGATTCTAGGGCTAAGCGATAATCAAAATGAATGTCCGCAATGATAGGAATGTGAATTTTTTTCTTTATTTCTCTAATTGCCCTAGCACTTTCTATATCAGGAACCGCACATCTTACTAAATCACATCCAACCTCTTCCAAGGAAATAATCTGACTGACTGTGCCTTCAATATCGGTTGTCCTAGTATTTGTCATGGATTGAACAGTAACCGGACTCCCACCTCCTATAGGAACATTGCCGCAAAATACTTTCTTTTTCATAATATGCCTCAATTAAGTAATTTTATGATATCTTTATATAAGACAAAAAACATGAGTGTCATCAAAAATACAAACCCAACAAAGTGTATGTAACCCTCTTTTTCCGGTGGAATTCTTTTGCCTCTAATCCCTTCAATCAGAATGAACATAAGTCGACTGCCATCTAAAGCCGGAATGGGAAGTAAATTCATGAAACCCAAATTGATACTAATAAATGCCGCAAGATTCATCAAAGGATATATTCCCAGTCTTGCCGCTTCTCCAACCATTGAAATAATCCCTACCGGCCCTGCAATCGCATCACTACTGGCTTGCCCGGAAAATAGCATCAAGATGAGCTGAAACATCAATTTAACATAAAAAACAGTTCTAAACAACGCTCCTTTAAATGCTGTAAATAAACCCGTGCTCGCTTCTGTATAAAAACCTATCATAATTTGATTTTCCGGATAAAGGATTATTTTTTTTATTTCTCCATCTCGATCAATCTTAAACTCCAAAGAATCACCCTTAGAGCTTGCAATTGTTGTTCTCACTTCGTCCCATGTCTCCATCGTTAAATCATTAATGGCTAGGATGACATCTCCGGCTTTTAGACCTGCTTTATCTGCAGGAAAGTCCATATTAACCATCTCGATTTTCGTGGTATAAATTTCATTCTCCATAACAGGTGAAATACCTACAATATATCGATAGCCTTGATTGATATCAAGAATAATTTTTTCATCGTTTCGTTTTATGACAACCGTATATTTGTCGTCATATTTTGTAATTTCATTGGACAAATCGTCCCAAAAGTAGACTGTTTTATCTCCTATACCAATTATGGTGTCATTTTGCCTTAATCCTGCCGTATATTCATTTGAGTTTTCATCAATATAACTTACCGTTGTGCCTGCAATACCATAAAAAGAAATGAGAATAAAGAAAAGCAATAAAGCCAACATAAAATTCATAAAAGGCCCCATGAAAATAACCTTAAATCTTTGAAGCGGTGTTTTTGAATTAAAACTGGATTGAGAAAAAGAGTCATCATCTTCTCCCTCCATTTTAATATATCCTCCGATTGGGAAAGCTTTTATAAAATAATTGGTTTCTTTGCCTTCTTTCTTAAATAATACAGGTCCCATACCAATTGAAAACTCGTTAACTTTGATTCCGACACTTCTTGCCGCTAAAAAATGACCCAATTCATGAATCAAGATCACAATTGAAAATATGAGAATTGAAGATACAGTCGTAAGCATATTGCCTCCTAAGATAATAACACTACTAAATAATATGTAACCGGAACAACTAAAATAAAGCTATCAAATCTATCCATGATACCCCCATGTCCGGGTAACATGTTCCCAAAGTCCTTGATTTTAAACTCGCGTTTAATTTTAGAAGCAACTAAATCTCCCAAAATGGAAGCAATGGAAGCAATAAGGGCTATCAAAAAAATAGCAAAAGGTTTTTCTTTTAATATGAAAAAATTCAGAATTAATGCGGCTACAACAGCCCCAACAATGCCACCAACCGCTCCTTCTATTGTTTTTTTGGGGCTCAGCTCAGGGCATAGCTTCATTTTGCCTAAAGAGCTCCCTACTAAATAAGCAACCGAGTCGCCACTGAAAGATATTGCATAAACAAGCCAAATATACAGATGATTTTCAAAAATTATCGAATGATAAAGCAATAACACAATATAGAACATTGAAAAAAACGTGGTATTCAAGCTTTTAAAATCCGAATTGCGATCAAGTACGTAGACAATGCCGGCAATCGTAGAAAAGACCGGGATTAAAAGTGAAATTTCAATGGGCAAATTTAGCATATTCATGCCAAAAAGATACAAAGCCATAACGTAATTAAGTTTATATAATACACTTTTATTTTGTTTTATAGCTTTTTCAATTTCATATAAAGCAATCATGGTAATGCCCAAAAAAGTAAATTTAAAAAGAAATCCACCTAAGTAGGTAACAATAGCAAGATATAATCCGGATATAATACCAGTCAATAATCTATTTTTCATACTTTAATCTACTCCTTGCCAAACCTTCTATTTCTATTTTGGTATTCTATTACAGCTTTATGCAATTCCTTTGCCGTAAAATCCGGCCATAATACTTCTGTGAAATAAAATTCCGCGTACGCAAGCTGATAAAGCATAAAATTACTCAATCTTTGCTCTCCGCTTGTTCTTATCAGTAAATCAGGATCTTTTTGACCATGTGAATACAAATATTGGTTGATAAGATTTTCATTAATATCTTCTAACTGAATTTTTTTCTCCAGTACATCTTTCGAGATCTGAATAGTTGCATTTTTTATTTCAGTTCGGGAACCATAATTTAAAGCAATGTTAAAGGTGAAATTATTGTTGTTTTTAGTTTTTTCAAGGGCTCTTTGTATACTTTTTCGGGATTTATCCGGCAGAGCCTTCAAATCTCCAAATACATTAATCTTAATACCCGCATCGTGCAATGGAGCAATCATTAAATCTGTGAATTCTAGCAAAAGATTCATTAAATAATTAATCTCTTCCGTTTCTCTACCCCAGTTTTCAGTTGAAAAAGCATAAACTGTCAAAGTACGCACACCTAAGCTGACACATTCTTCAATGATTTCCCTAATTCTGAACATACCCTCTCTGTGTCCGGAATTTTTATTTTTTTTATTTAAAGCAGCCCATCTCCGATTTCCATCCATTATAATGGCAATATGCTCGGGCATATGATTTTTATTGATAATCTCATTTAAATCAGACATTGTCACCTCATTAAAGAAAATCCCCTTCAGGGGATTAAAAGTATGTAATGGTCAATATATACCTGTCACTTTTTTTCCTGCTTCTGATGACAACAGGCCTATGAACCGTTTTATTAAAATTTGAGTTGGTTCCTAAAACATAGTTGATCTCAATGATGCTATTGGCATTGTCCGTTTCCCTAATAACATCCAATGCTTGTCTAAGCTCTGAACCAATGAGTCTATCTTCCAATATTATACCTCTAAAATTTCTTTTTCTTTTTCATCATAAATTGCATCAACAATCTTTATATACTGATCCGTCAACTTTTGAACTTCGACCTCTGAATTTTTCAAGTCATCCTTTGTGATTTCACTGTTTTTTTCCATTTTTTTAACTAATTCGTTCGCATCTCTTCGTTCGTTTCTTAATGCTACTTTTGAATTCTCAATCTCTTTTTTAATAACCTTCAATAAATCTTTTCTTCTTTCTTCTGTCAGCTCAGGTATCATGAGTCTAATAACCTTCCCATCATTGGAAGGGTTGATTCCCAAATCAGAAGCATTAATACTCTTCTCAATTTCTTTTAAAGCTGACATGTCCCAAGGTTGAATCAAAAGACATCTTGGTTCAGGAACAGATATGTTTGATAGCTGATTAATTGGCGTCGGCGTGCCATAATAATTAACTCTGATTTTATCCAGAAGCTTTGGGTTAGCCCTACCCGCTCTTATTGAGGCTAAGTTTTCTTTTAAAAACTCAATCGATTTTTTCATCCTTTGTTCTGTGTCTTTATGAACTTGTTTATACATACTAATCCTCCTTGATTATTGTTCCTATGTTTTCGCCATTTATTATTTTTATAATGTTTTCAGGATGTTCAATTCCAAAAACGATAATAGGAATATGGTTATCCATGCAAAGAGATGTAGCTGTTGAATCCATGACCTTCAAGCCTTTATTTAATATATCAATATATTTTAAATCATTAAACATAGTCGCTTCAGGGTTTGTTTTCGGGTCGTCAGAATAAACGCCGTCAACTCCTTTTTTGGCTAATAATATGACATCGGCATCAATTTCAGCCGCCCTCAAAGCCGCTGTGGTATCTGTAGAAAAATATGGATTCCCCGATCCCCCAGCAAAAATAACGACTCGTCCTTTTTCTAGATGTCTAATCGCTCTTCTTCGAATATACGGCTCTGCAACTTGCCTCATCTCAATAGCCGTTTGAACCCTTGTAGGCACACTTATGTTTTCAAGAGCATCCTGTAGTGCCATTCCATTGATAATGGTGGCAAGCATCCCCATATAATCAGAAGTCGCCCTATCTGTGCATTTCGCACTAGCACCTCTCCATATATTTCCTCCACCAACAACAATAGCTACTTCAACGCCTGAATCATTTATTATTTTGATTTCCTTAGCTATTTTTGCTATTGTGATTTCATCAATTCCGGACCCTCTTTCTCCACCTAAAGCTTCTCCACTAATTTTCAAGACAATTCGATTAAATTTATGCGTCATATTCCCTCCGGAAAACATATAATTTTAATGGAGAACAAATTGTCCTCCATCTAATCATATTACATATTTAGCTGTTTAGCAACTTCTTCTGCAAAGTTTTCACACTTCTTCTCTATTCCTTCACCAACTTCATATCTGGTAAATCTTCTTACAACTAAATTTTCACCTATTTTTGAGATTTTTTCATTTAATAAATCTTGGATTTTTTTATCCGGATCTTTGATGAAGTTTTGATTAAGCAAGCAATTTTCTTCGTAAAATTTATTGATTCTACCTTCCACCATTTTATCAACAATTTTTTCCGGTTTACCTTCATTCAAAGCTTGTGCTCTTAATATTTCTTTTTCTTTTTCGATAACCTCTGCCGGTACGTCTTCTTGCTTAATATACGTTGGATTTTGAGCGGCAATTTGCATTGCCAAATCCTTTACAAAGTCTTGAAACTCTTGGTTTTTAGCTACGAAATCTGTTTCACTGTTTACTTCAATTAAAACGCCTATTCTTCCACCGTGGATATATGATGTTACAATTCCTTCAGAAGCAATTCGATCAGATTTTTTAGCGGCTTTAGATAATCCTTTTTTTCTAAGGATTTCAATCGCTTTGTCCATATTTCCTTCTGCTTCTGTTAATGCATTTTTACAATCTAACATTCCTGCATGTGTAATTTCCCTTAATTCCTTTACCATTGACGCTGATATAGCTGCCATATTAAACCTCCTAATAATAAAAGGTAAGTTAGACAAAGGATCAACTCCCTTTTCCCCTTACCTAATCTTCTTTTTCTATCGTCTTATTCTGTTTTTTCTAACTCTATTGGTTCCTCTGATTCTTCAGTAGCTTCTACTTCTTCTGAAGATTCTTCTGCACTCATTTCCGGAGCTTCATTAACTTGAAATCCTTGTTTTGCCTCAATAACGGCATCCGCAATAGTGGAAGTAATTAGTTTTACCGCTCTTATTGCGTCATCATTTCCCGGGATAACAATATCAATCTCATCAGGATCACAGTTGGTATCTACGATGGCAATCAATGGAATCCCCATGATTTTTGCTTCGCTAATTGCGATTCTTTCTTTCTTAGGGTCAACGATAAACATAGCTCCGGGAAGCTTATTCATGTTTTTAATACCACCAAGAAACTTTTCAAGTCTTTCGGCCTCATGTCGAAGTTGAATGACTTCTTTTTTGGGAAGCATGTCAAATTTTCCATCCTCTTCCATTTTTTCAAGTTCATGGAGTCTGTCAATTCGACTTCTAATTGTTTGGTAATTTGTCAGCATCCCTCCAAGCCATCTTTGGCTTACGAAGTGCATACCACATCTTTCTGCTTCTTTTTTGATTGATTCCTGTGCTTGTTTTTTTGTGCCAACAAATAGTACCTCGTCCCCATTAGCAACAATATCCTTGACAAACTCATAAGCCTTGTCAATCAACACTGTTGTTTTTTGAAGGTCTATGATATAAATACCATTTCTCTCCGTGAAGATGTATTCTGCCATTTTGGGGTTCCATCTTCTGGTTTGATGTCCAAAATGAACACCGGCTTCTAATAATTTCTTCATACTGACTACTGACATTTTATTCCTCCTTGTTAATCCTCCAATTAAGTCATCTTTTTGTAGAACCTTTATCGGCACATCCACAAAAATCCTTAATTGTGTGTAATTCCTGAATTAGTATAACATACGCCTTTAATCTTGTAAATTAATATTTTAGTGACTAGTCTTCTTTTTTGCATGAGTCATTTAAGCATGTAATCTCTTCTTGTCCTTTTGAAATTTTTCTAACTTGAATGCCTCCACATTTTGGGCAGCTTTCCTTTACAGGTTCATTCCATGACACAAAGTCACACTCAGGATAATTGCTACACCCGTAGAATTTTCGACCTTTTTTAGTCCTTTTTTCAATTATATCTCCGCCGCATTTTGGACATTTCACATTGATTTTATGTAAAATTTGTTTCGTGTTTTTACATTCAGGATAATTAGAACAGGCTAAAAATTCACCAAATCTTCCTTTCTTGACAATCATATCAGATCCGCACAGCTCACATTTAATATCAGACTTAATGGGTGCTCCTGCAGTAGCATTATAGGCCATTGTATGCTTGCATTCAGGATAATTTGAGCAAGCCAGAAATTTCCCAAATCTTCCTTTTTTGACCACCATTTTCCCGCCGCATTTATCACAAAGAATGTCCGTTACTTCTTCTTCAATTTCCAGTTTTTCAATCTTCTGATCTGCCATTTTTAAAGCTTTGTCAAATTCCCCGTAAAAATCTTGAATGATTTTTTTCCAATTATGTTGTCCTGATTCTACTTCATCTAGCTGAAGTTCTAAATCCGCAGTGAATTTTTCATTAATAATGCCGCTGAAGTGTTCAATTAATAATTCTGTTACAACAATGCCCGTCTCAGTTATATAAAACGAGCCTTCTTTTTTTTGAACATACCCTCGATTGAGAATTGTCGAAACGGTAGGCGAATAAGTGCTAGGTCTTCCTATACCTAACTCTTCCATTGTTTTAACCAAGGAAGCCTCGTTATACCTAGCCGGTGGAGATGTAAAGCTCTGCTTATCTTCAAACTTATTAATCTGAAGCTCTGCCCCTTCTTTCAAGTTGGGAAATTCAACAAATTTTTCTCTTAATGGTATTACTTTTAAGTACCCATCAAAAGCAACCTGTCTTCCGGAATAACGAAATCCATAATCAGCCACCTTGATAATAATAGTGATGTTTTCAAATTCAACCGATTCCATATGTGCGGCAATAAAACGGCTCCAAATCAATTTGTATAATTTGTATTGATCGCCTGTTAATGAATCTTTAATGGCTTCAGGATCCTTATAGGCAGAGGTCGGTCTTATAGCCTCATGAGCGTCCTGTGCATCTGCCTTTTTCTTTTTTTCATAATTTCTATTGGCATGAAGATAAGCTTCTCCAAATTTTTCTCTTATATATTCGGTTGCTTCAGCTTTTGCTTCATCAGAAATTCTAAAAGAATCCGTTCTAATATATGTTATTAGTCCGGCCGTTCCTTCACCTTTGATATCAATTCCTTCATACAATTGCTGAGCAATCATCATCGTTTTTTTAGTCGAAAAGTTTAGACTCTTATTGGCCTCTTGTTGCAAAGAACTGGTTGTAAAAGGAGGAGCTGGTGCTTTCTTATATTTTTTTCGCGTGATTTTGTTCACGGTTCCCGTTGTATGCTTAGACAATTCTTCAAGAATAGCTTTTGATTCTTCAGAATTATTAATAACGAGTCTTTGTATTTTTTCTTTTTCTAATAGCCCAATCAATTTAGCGGACAGTGTTTCTTGATTGCCAAATTCTCCATTAATCGTCCAATATTCAACAGGAATAAAAGCCTCAATTTCTTTTTCCCTGTCGTATATTAGCTTAACGGCTACAGATTGAACCCTTCCTGCGCTCAATCCTTTATCTACCTTTCTCCACAGCAAAGGACTAATCATATAACCCACTAGACGATCTAATACACGTCTTGCTTGTTGTGCATCCACTAAGTCTATATTTATTCCTCTGGGATTTTTTTTTGCATTAGTGATTGCATTTTTTGTAATTTCATTAAACTCAATCCTAATTTTATCCTTCGGGTCTAAGTTCAATATATTTGCCAGATGCCATGAAATGGCCTCACCTTCACGATCAGGGTCTGTTGCAAGATAAATTTTAGAAGCCTTAGATGCCTCTTTTTTTAGATCCTTAATAATATCTCCTTTCCCGCGAATATTAATATATCCAGGTTCAAAGTCATTTTCTATATCTATGCCTAGTCTACTTTTGGGCAAATCACGAATATGCCCGACTGAAGCCTTTACTTTATAGTTGCTCCCAAGAAATTTTGCAATTGTTTTTGCCTTGGACGGTGATTCTACTATTACAAGGTTTTTAGCCATCTTTCCTCCTGTTTTACTTCTTATATGTTCACTAGCCTATATCTTTTGCCTTTATCCGAAATGATAATTCCAGATAATTCAAGTAACGTGAGATTACTATATAATTCTGATAAATCACATGCTATTTGATCATTTAATTCTAATATATTTTTTTGACCAGTTTTTAAATTAATAATGATTTCGCTTTGAATGCCACTAAACGCAGTTTCATCTATCGCAAAACTTTGCGTGACTCCATTATTATGATGAAATTCTTCAAGGATGTCATCGATAGATGTTGTGATTTTAGCCCCTTCTCTAATTAGACGATTCGTTCCCTTGCTAAAAATGCTATCAATATTCCCAGGAACTGCAAAAACTTCTCTTCCCTGTTCCAATGCATAAGTAGCCGTAATCAATGATCCGCTTTTTTCTCCCGCTTCAATCACTAGAATAGCATCACTTAGACCGCTGATAATTCTGTTTCTTAATGGGAAATGAAAAGGCTGCGGAATTGTTCCTAATGGAAACTCACTAATCACTGCACCACTTTCAGCAATTTGTTCGTAAAGACGATTGTTCCTTTTAGGATAGGCGACATCAGCGCCTGAACCCAAGACTGCAATGGTTGAAGCATGATGCTTCAAAGCCGTCTCATGTGCAATTGAATCAATACCATACGCCATACCACTAATGATATCAAATCCATTTTCAGAAAGCTCTGACACCAGTCTTTCTGCAACCCATTTTCCATAAGATGTCACTTTTCTTGATCCTACTACCGCTATACTCTTATGCGGAAAGGGCATCTTTTCTAAATCGCTTTTTACATATAAAATATAAGGCCTGTTTTCAATATTTTTTAAATTTTCAGGATATTTTTCATTATAGATTGTACAAACGTTTATTTTTTCCCTGGCCATGTAATCTATATAATAATCTATTTTATCCTCTTTAAGAAATTTTATGATAGCAAAATACTGTTCATCCTTTATATAGCCCGCTTGCTTAATTTCTTCTAGGTGAAATTCAATATTTGAAAAAGCTTCAATACCCAAAAAACTCTCTATCTTTTCAAATAAAATATTATTAGGACCTAGGCATGCATTCAATGTCATCAAACTTTTATCTAATGTGTTCATTTATCTATTTTCCCACTTTTGACTTATTTTCCTAGTAATGTCAATTTTCTAAATAATCTTTTTTCTATTATTATCATACAAAACTGACATTGTAAAGTTATTTTTATTCTCAGTTTATCTCCAGTACTTTTTATCCATACTTCGATACTGGATAGCTTCAGCGACATGTTTTGCTAAAATATCATCACTGTGATCTAAATCAGCGATTGTTCTAGCTACTTTTATAATTTTATTATAACCTCTAACACTGAGTGACATTTTGTTGTAAGCCATTTTTAGAAGCTCTTCTCCGTCATTGTTCATCTGACAATATTTTTTAATTTGACGGGCATTGAGTTCAGAATTCGAAAAGATGTTCAGGTCTTGATATCGGTATTTTTGTATAAGTCTTGCTTTATTAACTCTCTCTCTTATTTGACTGGAGCTCTCAGAAGGTTTTTTTGAATTTAGATCATCATAATAAACGGAGGAAGCTTCAATAACGATGTCTATTCTATCAAGTAAAGGTCCTGAAATTTTATTTAGATAATTCTCTATTTGCGACATGGAACATTTGCATTCATGCTTAGGATCACCATAATAACCACAAGGGCACGGATTCATACTTGCCACCAACATGAATTTAGATGGATATTGAAACGTACCGCTTGCTCTCGAAATATTAACAACGCCGTCCTCAATCGGCTGTCTCAGAACTTCTAAGACGCTCTTAGAAAATTCAGGCAGTTCATCTAAAAATAACACACCATAATTGGCTAACGATATTTCTCCCGGCTTAGGTACCCTCCCTCCGCCAGTCATCGCGGTCATAGATAGCGTATGGTGAGGCGATCTAAAAGGGCGTTGCATCATCAATCCATTAGAGAGATTCATTCCCGCAACACTATAGATTTTAGTGATTTCTAGTGCCTCCTCAAACGTTGGATAAGGTAAAATAGTAGGGATCCTTTTAGCTATCATTGTTTTTCCTGTGCCAGGTGAGCCGATGATCAAAATGTTATGGCTTCCAGCCGCTGCAATTTCAACAGCTCTCTTGATGGCTTCTTGCCCTTTTACATCTTGAAAATCAACATCGTAGCGTGCTTCATCAGATTCCTGATTAAAAGTACGCACAATTAAAGGATTTATTATTCTTTTTTTATTCAAATGTTCTACCACTTCTTTTAAAGAACTAGCGGGATAAATCGTCATATCCTTAACATAACTACACTCTAATTGATTGTCTTTCGGAATAAACACAGTTTTTACACCAAATGACCTTAAAGAAATCACCATCGGTAAGGCGCCTTCAATGCGTTTTATACTCCCATCAAGTGATAACTCGCCAATAAAGCATATATTGTCACTCGGAAAATCAATAACACCTGTAGCGCTTAATACGCCTAATGCAATTGGTAAATCCAACTGAGACCCTTCTTTTTTTATGGACGCAGGAGATAAATTCACAGTGATGCGAGATAAAGGAAATTCATAGTCCGAATTCGCAATTGCCGATCTTACCCTGTCTTTAGATTCTTTGATCGATGCGTCCGGCAATCCCACAATATTAAAAACCGGCAACCCATTTGTTAAATCGGTCTCAACATCTATCTGATACCCTTCTAATCCATGCAATACACAAGCTTTAATATTCGATAACATTTTGTCCCCCTTAATATGCATTCATCGATAGATTTTAGTCTTTTTATTAAAATTGTAAATAGATAATTAAAATATTAATATTTTGTAACATTTTAAATCGAGTTATTTGTGATTATAATGAATATATCTATTATTAATTTATTTATATACAAAGTTTATACAATATATATATTTTTTGTAACATGTGTCGAATTATCTTAAATTTTGTTATATAATATTTTTAAAATATACGAATTCATGCTATAATATTTTTTATTTGTTTAGAAAATTTAATTATTTGGAGGTTGACATGACTTACACTGAAAAAATTCTAGAAATTGTCAAAAAAAGGAGTTCCTGCGAATCAGAATTTATCCAAGTGGTTGAAGAGGTTTTAGAATCTCTTAACATCATCCTTGATAAATATCCGGAATACGAAAAAACCGCTCTCCTAGAAAGATTTGTTGAACCTGAAAGACAGATTATCTTTAGAGTTCCCTGGGTAGACGATCAAGGAAATGTTCAAGTAAACAGAGGTTATCGTATCCAGTTTAATAGTGCCATTGGCCCCTACAAAGGTGGATTAAGATTTCATCCTTCTGTAAATATTAGTATCGTTAAATCCCTTGCATTTGAACAAATATTAAAAAATTCACTCACCGGATTACCTATTGGAGGCGGAAAGGGTGGGTCAGATTTTAACCCAAAGGGCAAATCTGATGGTGAAATTATGAGATTCTGTCAAAGCTTCATGTCAGAATTATTTAAGCATATTGGTCAATTTACGGATGTTCCCGCGGGAGATATCGGTGTGGGCGGAAGAGAAATCGGGTATATGTACGGTCAATATAAAAAGCTTAGAAATGCTTCAGAAGCCGGTGTGCTTACCGGAAAAGGAATTAGCTCAGGAGGTTCTCTGGTAAGAACAGAAGCCACCGGGTATGGTTTAATCTATTATGTGAGGGAAATGTTGGCGAGTCATGATATTTCACTTGAAGGAAAGCGTGTTGTCATATCGGGCTCTGGTAATGTCGCCATTTATGCCTGTGAAAAATTGCAACAATATGGTGCAAAGGTAGTTGCTATGTGTGACTCCTCGGGATATATTTACCATGAATCTGGAATACATTTAGATGCCATTAAAAAAATCAAAGAGGTAGAAAGAAAAAGAATTAGCGAATATTTGGCGTACCATCCTGAAGCTGAATATCACGATAAGCAAAACGATGTTTGGAATATTCCCTGTGATATTGCACTTCCGTGTGCAACTCAAAACGATATTCAAATTGAGAATGCTAAGACACTATTAAATAACGGCTGTATAGCTGTAGGCGAAGGAGCCAACATGCCTTGTACAAATGAATCCATTGCTTATTTTCTAGACAATGGCGTTCTACTCGCTCCTGCAAAAGCAGCCAACGCGGGAGGTGTTGCCACTTCAGCTTTAGAAATGAGCCAAAACAGCATGAGATTATCTTGGCCTTTTGAGGAAGTAGATAAGAAACTCGAATCAATCATGGTCACTATTTTTAATATCACAAAGGCAACCGCAGAAGAATATGGCATGCCTGATAACTATGTTGCAGGTGCAAATATTGCAGGATTCCTGCGCGTAGCCAAAGCCATGTTCGAACAAGGCATCGTATAAAAAAACTGCCATAGGCAGTTTTTTTTATAACCAGAAGGCATTTTCTATATGATTAATTCTAGATTCATTTATATATACTTCTACAACATCAAATCGATATTTCATATTTTTTAGATTTTTATAGTTTATATATGACATGGCACCTTTAATCATTTGATTCATTTTTTTCTTATTAACAGCCTCTCTTGGTAATCCATATTTCAATGATTTTCTTGATTTTACCTCTATAAAACAAATAATATCCATGCTTTTAACAATGATATCTATCTCAGCAATTCTATTTCTGAAATTTATTTCCAATATTTCATATCCTTTTTCCACAAGAAAATCTACTACTAATTTTTCGCTCTGCGTTCCAATTTCTCTTTTATTCATTATTCACCTGATCTAAGCAAAGTTGCTGGTTTTCATCTAAAATTTTCTTCAGAAAAGTTTTTCTATGAATTTGACAAACGCCAAATTCTTTTATCGCTTGGATATGTTCTCTGGTTCCATAACCTGCATTCCTATCAAATCCATATTCGGGATAAGCTTGATGTTGTTCTTTCATCATTTTATCTCGAGTAACTTTTGCAATAATAGAAGCGGCAGCTATTCCATGACAACGTTCATCGCCTTTAATGATTCCTAATTGGGCAATTTGGAGTGGAATTTTTTCCGCATCTATCAACAAATAATCCGGAACAATTCTTTCTCCTTTATTGTTATGTAGATTTTCAACCGCCCTCATCATCGCAATATGTGTTGCCTTTTTAATATTCAATTCGTCTATTTCATGATGTGACGCTATACCTATTCCAACATATAATGACTGATCCAAGATCAAATCAAAGAGGCTCTCTCTCTTTTTTTTTGATAGCTTCTTAGAGTCATTTACGCCCTCAATCCTTAGCTTAGCTGGCATGATAACGGCACACGCAAGGACATCCCCTGCTAGACAACCTCTGCCGACTTCATCGATACAAGCTATGTTTTTATACCCCTGTAAATATATATCGTTTTCTATACGAAGCATATTAAGGCCTCTCCAGACTAATTCTTCCAAAGCTTCCTTTTCTAAAATCATTGATTATCATTCTTTCAACCCGATCATAATCTATTTTATTTCCTTTAAGAATACACCCATTTTTCAAAGCTATATCGGTAAGAATTTGTTGAATATCATCAGAAATTTCAACAGCATATTTTTCAAATAAGAGATGGTGATAGTTTTTTACAAGATAATCTAAAATAAATAGAGAAATTTGAGTTTTATTCAAAATTTCATCCTTAATAGCACCCGTAGCAGCAAGTCGATATCCTTGTTCATCCGTCTCTATTTTAGGCCATAGAATCCCCGGAGTATCTAATAAATCCATCCCACTTTTGATTCTAATCCATTGTTTACCCTTCGTAACTCCTGGCTTGTCACCTGTAACTGTACCCTTTCTTTTTGAAATTTTATTGATAAAGGTTGATTTTCCAACGTTAGGTATTCCTACAATCATGGCTCGTAGCTGTCTGTCGTGAAATCCTTTTAGCTTATATTTTTGTTTGATTTCTTCTGCGATATCACTTATTTCTTTGTAAAATTTTAGTTCTGAATCTTTTGTAGCATTATATAACATACATTTCGTGCTGCCACGCGTATAATTTGCTACCCATTTTTCCGAAACAATGGGATCCGCTAAATCAGACTTATTCAAAATGATGATATGATGTTTGTGGTTTGAAATGCTATCTAACATTGGATTTCTACTACTTTTAGGAATTCTTGCATCAACAATCTCTATAATTAAATCGACAAGTTTAAGATTGTCTTTAATTAACTCGCCTGTCTTTTTCATATGTCCCGGAAACCAGTTAATACTCATTATAATTCACACACCTTTCAAAAAAAATGAGGACTTTCAAGTCCTCATTATCTGTACAGTCTTTTCTCTTTAACTTTTGCAGCTTTACCTGTTCTGTCTCTAAGATAGAACAATTTTGCTCGTCTGACTCTACCTTGTCTAACCATTTCAAGTTTTTCAATCTTAGGTGAATGCAAAGGGAATGTTCTTTCAACGCCCACTCCATAAGAAATTCTTCTAACTGTAAAAGTTTCTCTTACACTTCCACCTTGTCTTTTCAAGACAGTGCCTTCAAAAACCTGAATTCTTTCTCTTGTTCCCTCTTTAACTTTATAGTGAACTTTAATAGTGTCCCCTACATTAAAATCAGGAATATCTTGATTCATTTGCTCTTGTTCTAAAGATCTAATCAAATCCATTGTATACCCTCCTTTATTAGCGTTCTTGTGTATTTACAGAGGACCGCCGTATACTCCACGTATTATAGCATAAACAAGTTTTCTGTTCAAGCCTTTTTAATCAATTTTTATTGGTCACTTTTTTGAAATATAGTCGATATTTCTCATATTCCAATAATAAGTCTTCATGTTCAATAAGAAGGTCCGGTCTTTTTTCAATTGTTATCTCTAAAGATTTAAACCTTTTCCATTTTTCAATTTCTTCGTGATTTCCGGAAAGTAAAATATCCGGCACCTTAAATCCATTAAATTCGCTCGGTCTGGTATATTGAGGATGCTCTAGTAATATATCAAAATGAGATTCTGATATATAGGCATCTTCACTCGCTAAGACACCCGGTATAAGTCTTGCAATTGAATCAATCAGGACTGCTGCAGGCAGTTCTCCTCCTGTCAAAACATAATCCCCAATCGATATGCTTTCATCAATGTAATGGTCTACAATTCTTTGATCTAATCCTTCATAATGACCGGCAATAATAATTAATTCATCTTCCTTTGAAAGATCAACAATTAACTCCTGGCTTAACTTTTTCCCCTTTGGCGACATATAAATCACCTTCGAGTTTTCATAATTTAAGTGCTTTAGAGCGTTGTAAACAGGCTCAGGTTTAAGTAGCATACCCGGTCCTCCGCCATAAGGATAATCGTCAACCTTCCTATGCTTATTTTCAGAGAAATCTCTTAGGTTTACATAATTCATTTTAAGTAAACCTTTTTCTATTGCGCGTCCAATAATACTTGTCTCCATTATTGTTTGCATCATTTCCGGGAATAAAGTAATCAGATTAAATTTCATCTAATAATCCTTCAATCTTTTTAATAACCATTCTATGATTTTCTATGTCAACCGATTTGACAACTTCTTTGATTGCAGGAATTAATAGCTTAGTATTATTGTTTAGCTCATAGACATCATTTGCTCCGGTTTGATAGATATTCGTAATCTTGCCGATGTGTATATTTTTTTCATCGTAAACTTCCATTCCCATCAAATCAAATAAATAATAGCTATCCTCGGGCAGCTGTTGTTTTTGGTTTTCATCAATTAAAATGTATTGCTTTTTAAACCTCTCTACCTCATTGATAGAATCAAACCCTTCAATTTTGAAAAAAACCATTCCTTTATCATATCGCAAATTTTTAAGTTTTATTTTTGCAGGACTTTCTCCTATATAAACATATTCTAATTCTTCGAACCTTTCAATGTCATCTGTTAAAGGGATGGCTTTCAATTCCCCTTTAATCCCATGAGTATTGACTATTTGTCCTATTTTAATTCTATTATCCATACCTAACCTCTTAAGGAAACAAGGATTAGCTTACGCTAATCCTTATTGAATTATTTCTATTATAACCCGCTTGTTGTCTTTTGTGGCAGCAGCCTTCACAAGAGTTCTTAATGCTTTAGCGATTCTTCCTTGCTTACCTATAATTTTTCCCATATCTTCCGGTGCCACTTTCAATTCAATGATTATGGATTGGCTACTTTCAATTTCTTTTACATTGACCGCATCGGGGTTATCAACCAGTGCTTTTGCAATAAATTCCACTAATTCGCCCATTAACGTGCACCACCTTTATTTATTCTCTTCTCTCTTTTCGTAAACACCATTATTTTTAAACAATAGATTTACGGTATCCGTTGGTTTTGCACCATCATTCAACCATTTTATAGCTTTTTGATCATCAATTTGAACCACTTTCGGATCAGAAACCGGGTTATAATAGCCTATTTCTTCAATAAATCGACCATCTCTTGGAGATCTTGAATCAGCTACCACAATTCTATAAAAAGGTTTTTTCTTTGAACCTAATCTTTTAAGTCTAATTTTAACTGCCATATTTTTCACCTCCCATGATAATATTATATATTCAGATTTAATATGAATAAATCATAAATAACTGTCTAAAAAGGCAATTTTAGTCCTCCGCCTCTTTTCTTCATCATTTTTCCCATACTCCCCATTTTCTTCATCATCTTTTGAGTCTCTTGAAACTGTTTTAATAACCGGTTAACCCGTTGAACAGAAGTACCACTCCCAGCTGCAATTCTCTTTCTTCTGCTACTATTGATAATATTAGGATCCGTTCTTTCTTTTGCTGTCATCGACTGAATAATAGCTTTTATATAGATAATTTCTTTCTCATCAACTTTAAAATTCTTAAGTTGCTTTGAATTAGCTCCCGGAATCATCTCAAGTAACTGATCTAATGGACCTAGCTTCTGCATTTGTTCTATCTGATCAAGAAAATCCTCCAGGGTAAATTTTTGTCCTTTAATCTTTTGTTCCATTTCTTGTGCTTTGGTTTGATCAAATGAGGCCTGTGCTTTTTCAATTAAGCTTAGTACATCCCCCATTCCCAAAATTCTTGAGGCCATTCTTTCCGGATAAAAAGTTTCTAAATCAGCCATCTTTTCTCCCGTAGCCACAAACTTGACCGGTTTATTTGTTACAGCACGTATTGAAAGGGCTGCACCCCCTCTAGCATCTCCATCTATTTTTGTCAAAATTATCCCTGTTATTTCTAACTTGTCATTGAATGATTCTGCAATTTTCACAGCATCTTGTCCTGTCATTGAATCTAGAACCAGTAGAAGTTCATCGGGAGTAACTTTATCTCTTATTTCAACTAACTCATTCATTAATTTTTCATCGATATGCAAGCGTCCTGCGGTATCAATAATGACAACATCATTTCCATTTTTTTTGGCCTCTTTGAGTGCTTTTTCAGCAATAAGAGATGCATTAGTTTCTCCATCTATCTTGAATACTGGCACACCAACAGATTGTCCAACAACTTCAAGTTGTTTGATTGCCGCAGGCCTATATATATCACAAGCCACCAAGAGAGGTCTCTTAGATTGTTTTTTAAATTTATCCGCTAATTTTCCAACGGTAGTTGTTTTACCTGCTCCTTGCAAACCACACATCATTATCACAGTTGTCGTAGAAGACGAAAAATTGATTTTAGATTCTTTTTCTCCTAAAAGCTTGACCATTTCTTCGTTTACAATTTTTACGACTTGCTGCCCAGGCGTCAAACTATCCATGACCTCTGAACCTAATGAGCGTTCTTTGATAGTGCTAATAAAGTCCTTCACGACTTTGTAGTTAACATCCGCTTCAAGAAGCGACAACCTAATATCTCTCATTGCGGCATCAATATCTTTTTCTGATAATCGGCCCTTAGATCTCAGTTTTCCTAGTGCACTTTGAAGCTTATCTGATAAATTTTCGAAAATCATCTTTTCACCTACAATGATTCAATCAAATGATCGATTTTTTTTGTTATTTCTGAAACATGATGGTTATGAGTAATAGCCTCACGTATTTTTACTAATTCACTTGAAATTTGTCTGTTTTTCTCAATTAGCATTAATTTTTCTTCGAATTCTTTTAAATTCATTTCAGCTCGTTTCAGCAAATCAAAAACTCCCTGTCTTGTCACATTTAGAATCTCGGCAATTTCCGTAAGACTTAAATCTTGAAAATAGTAAAGTTCAAGAACTTCTCTGTGATTATCCTTAAGAAGTGGTGAATAATAATCGTACAGCTTTCCTATTTCTTCATATTTATCTAACATATTATCACCTGTAAAGTTTTATACTTGACAAGATATTATTGTAAGCTATCTTTTTATGTTTGTCAATCCTATATTGCATCATTTAATCAAAAAAACGCTTTAATTGATTGGGGTGATTGAGAAAAGAATATAATGATTTAATGCTAGGAAATACTTTGTTGCAATTTGACAATCTCTTATCTGACCCAATACCAATGGGCGTCAATCCCGCCGCTTTGATACCTTCAATGCCTGCATATGAATCCTCAATGCCTATACATTCCCATGGTTCTAAACCAATTTGTTTACATGCTAATAAAAAAATATCGGGAGCAGGCTTTCCCTTATGGACAAAAGCCGGATCGACAATAGCGTCAAAATATGAGTCTATACCCATGGCATTAATTAAATAATTTCCGCTTCTACTTGAGGAAGCAAGTCCTATTCGATAACCATTTTTTTTGAATAAGGAAAGTAGTTCGATCGTTCCTTCAAAAAGATTTTCAGCATTATAGTCTTTAATTGCATTAAGATATATTTCATTTTTATAGTTTGCTAACCTATTTTTTTCTTTTTCAGAGAAAGATTTTTCAAGATTTCCGGCTTTTAATACAATCTCTAGAGATGCCAATCTCGATATACCTCTTACTTCATCTTCAATTTCATCCGGTAAATGGTATCCTAGTTCTTCAGCTAGTTGATACCAAGCTAGAAAATGACTTCTGCTTGTTTCGGTTAAAACGCCATCCAAGTCAAAAATAACCCCTTTAAAGGGCAATAAGGTTTTCTTTAGAATTTTTTCCTTGCATAACCTATACGATTCACCTTCAATAATAATCGGCATTGATTCACCGGATACTAATGAAATCTCCAATGCTTGATCAATAGAGAATTGTATCTCTCTTCCCAGATATTTGAGATTGAAGCGATATCCTTCCCATCGCTCTGGACAAAAAGGATTAATAGATAACCCCTTTTCAGATACTCTCAATCCGGCAAAGCCAGCAATGATACTTAATAAAGAACCCGCCATATTAGCCATATGCAATCCGTCTTTTGTGTTTTGATGCGTGTCCTTAAGGTCTAATTCTATTGTTTTTTGAAAATATTCATAGGCCTTGTTTTGATACCGGCATTTTGACGCCATAATCCCATAAAGACAACTTGATAATGAAGAATCATGCGTCGTGATTTTTTCATAATAGTCATACGCATTTCTAATTTGTTCCGTTTCTATATCTTCCTCAAGTAAAAAGTGAGCTAATAAAACATCGGGCTGTTTTAATACTTGATGTCTATAAATTGTCAACGGATGATAATGCAACAAAAGAGGCCTCTTGTTATACTGAGGTTTTTCAAAAGGCCAAAAAGGCTTGCTTAAGAAAGAATCGTCTTGAGCAAAGATCCTTAAATCATCATCATAAGGAAGTGCCATTTTTTCAGAGGCTAATTTCATGTTTTCCGCCTCTTCTTTTGTATAATTTATTTTTTTAAACATCACGACTGCTTTTAGCTTTATTGCTTCATCTTCAAATGTTTGCAATTCATTAAATAACTTATGACACCAGTACAGATGGTGTTTGGCCATTACGTTTGTAAAATAATTATTGTTAACAATAGCCGTATACTCATCAGGCCCCGTAACATCATAAATATTAAATTTTCCTTTATAATAGTGGCCCACTTCTAACCATGTGCGAGCCGATTCAAAAATGACTTCTATGCCTTTTTCAACCATAAATTCCCAATCATTGGTATAAAGATGATGTTGTATATAAGAATATGCAATATCCGCATTAATGTGATATTGTGCAGCACCGGCCGGGAAATAACCTGAACACTCTATGCCAGATATCGTTCTCCATGGAAAAGCTGCTCCCTTTAAATGCCCCATCACTCGTGATCTTTCTATTGCGTCAGGAAGTATCCGATGTCTGAATGAAAGAATTTTTTTTACATATTCAGGGTGAGAGAATAATAATACCGGCAAAATATATATCTCTGTATCCCAAAAATAATGTCCTTCATAGCCTTCGCCAGAAAGCCCTTTAGCTGAAACATTTGCAAAATCATCTCGACCGAAGGACTGAAGCAAATGATACGTCATGAAATTGATAGCCGCTTGATCATTTTCATTACCTTTAATCCTAATGCCGGAATCTTTCCAATATTTTTCTAAAAATATCTCCTGTTCACTTATAAAATCACTATATCGCCATTCTTTATATTCGGATATAAGTTTTTCGGCAACGTAAAAAGGTTTCTCAAATCTCAAGCCGTCAGTGAATACAACCTTCTTTTCTAATGAAAGCTGTCCCTTCCCGACTATGCTTGTGATCACCTTGTCCTCATAGGCCTTATAAGTCTCTGTATAAGGATTAAAAGTATCCGTGTGGTAACTTACAAAGGTTGCTTGTTCAATGAGCGTAGATTTAGTCCTCATCAATATAAACGGCACATCCTCCCGAATGCCTTTACTAACAATTTCCATTAATGGACCATGCCCCTTATTCAATCTAGGGTCATTAGGATTGGACTCATTTTCTACATTGCCATCTAAAACCGATACCATTTCAATTTGACCCTCAAATTCAACTTCAATCCTATAATTAACAAAATTAAGATGGCAAAATGAAGCCATCCGTTGAAATTTGATTTTAGCTATTTTCCCTTTTCCGGTAATAAACTCATACACCCGTACGGCTTCTCCGCGCTGATAGTCAAGCCACCTCTGATAATTTTGATATTGGCCTTTCTTTAGTTGTACTTTTTCTCCTTCTAAATAAATTTCACAGGTTTGCGTATCGATTATTCTAGGTTGAACGTCCTGGACAACCGGAAATCCAAATGCCATTTCAGCATGTACCATAGGCACACGATCGTAAAGACCGTTAATATAGGTTCCTCTAATACTGCTCCCCGTGGGATAACCTTCTTCAAAGCTACCCCTTAAACCTACATACCCATTACCAATAGAAAAAAGACTTTCTTCAACCATTTGTTGAGACTCGTCAAAAGCACTTTTTATAAACTTCCTCATAATATTCTCCAATTATCTAATCAGTCGATTTAATATCAATAATAAAGTGATACCTTGGATTCCACATCAAATAGATGGATTTTTTCTGTATTGAAAGTAACTTTAATCTTATCCCCATGCTTTAATAAACTCGTTGATTCAGTTTTCATGACATACTGCCGACCTTTAATTTTAAAATATATATTGACATCACTACCAAGTAGCTCAGTAACTTCAACCGTTGCCTCAATACCATTTTGATCCCTTGCAAATAATATATCTTCAGGTCTAATGCCTAACATCATTGGCTGATTCTCTTTTTTTAACTCGACAATGCGCTTCTTCAGGGTCTCATTTAACGGCATAATGGTATTTTCAACCATTATATCAGACGCGTCTTGTAGTTTTCCCTCAAAAAAATTGATTTGTGGAGAGCCGATAAAGCCTGCAACAAACATATTGATAGGATAGTTATAAATCGTTCTTGGTTCTGCTACTTGGTGAACCATCCCATCATTAATAACACATATTCTCGTACCCATCGTCATTGCTTCAGTCTGATCATGCGTGACATAGATAAAAGTCGTTTCTAAATCATTATGTAATTTAATAAGTTCGGTTCTCATTTGAATTCTCAATTTTGCGTCTAAATTAGATAACGGCTCATCCATCAAAAATACTTCCGGTTTTCTTACAATAGCCCTACCTAACGCAACTCTTTGCCTTTGACCACCTGAGAGCTGTTTAGGTTTACGCTCAAGCAATGCTTCAATATCTAATATTTTGGCAGCTTTAATAATCCGTTCTCTAATCTCATCTTTAGGTGTTTTTTTGAGCTTCAATCCAAATGCCATATTATCATATACAGACATATGAGGATATAGCGCATAGTTTTGAAATACCATAGCGATATTTCGATCCTTAGGTGAAATATTGTTAACCAACTTATCTCCAATAAATATATCTCCGCTACTTACATCTTCTAGTCCGGCAATCATTCTTAGTGTTGTTGTCTTTCCACATCCCGAAGGACCAACAAAAACCATGAACTCTTTATCATGAATTTCTAGGTCAACATCTTTAACGGCTTGAAACCCGTTTGGGTAAATCTTATTTACATTGTTTAGCTTCAAATTTGCCATATTTTATTGCCTCCTAAGATCTTAAGATATTTTAGGCGCTAATGCTGTCAATGCGCCGAATTCAGTACAAATATTTGCAGCCACTTGATTAGCTTGAGTCACGTATTCTTCCATTACAGTTTGAGATTTGACGGCTTTTTTAGGAAAGTTATGTTTACTCAATTCATAGAGCAATGCGCCCACAAAAGCGTCTCCGGCGCCGGTTGTATCCTTAACTTTAACTTGAGGCGCTTTCACAATTTTCTCCCAATCTCGGTTGAAAAGATAAACGCCTTTACTGCCAAGAGTGATTGTAAATGTTCCACTATATTGATTTGTAAAGTAATCTCTAATTCTTGTCAATTTATTCTCTTTTGAGAATATAACAGCCTCTTCTTCACTTAATTTTATTAAATCTGCACTTTTCATAAACAACTCACTATTTCTAATGAACTGCTCTTGTTCCTTTTGCCAAAAAGATGTTCTGTAGTTCGGATCAAAAGAAACAAAATCATTCTCAGAATTTGTATGCATTAACAAGTCATGATAGGCTTTAC
>JAFGVC010000116.1 GCA_016938195.1 Tissierellales bacterium
TACTTCTTCTGCAGGCCATTCCGGTCTAATATCTGACCATAATACTTTATCGTCGGCTCTATAAGTTCCAGCAAGATACATATTGACGATTTCATCTTTTGTCATTTCTTGTGCCCAGTCATTATCTTTGTTGATGACCATTGTCAATCCGTCAAGTGCAAGCTTGAATTCCAATACGCCTTCGCCAAGCTTCAAACCTTGAGCAGCTTCTAAATCTGCTAATTCACTGTCTTTAATTTTTCTTGAAGCGTCTGAGAAATCTAATTCGCCTGGAATGAATTTCTTAAATCCGGCACTTGAACCTGCACGTCCTACCTGTACGCTGACATTAGATTCTTTTTCTGTCATGTATTGCTCTGCGATGTGTGCCATCAATGGATAAACAGTACCTGAACCATCTACGATAACTTGTCCGCTAAGCTCAGGAGCCGGTGCTTCAGTTTCTGCAGGTGCTGCTGTTGTAGTCTCAGCCGGTGCTGCAGTTGTAGCTGCCGGTTGTGATGTTTGGCATCCCGCTAATGAAGCGACCATCACTATAACTAACAATAATGTAACTAATCTTTTTAACATTTAAATAATCCTCCTAAAGTTGTTGTTCTTATCTACAGACTGAGTATAGCACATTCAATTTTTTGATATGTTTTCTAAATGTTAATTGAATGTTAAGTCCATGTTAACTAACACCGTCCTCATGCGCTAAGTATTTTCATTGAATACCAAAAAACTAAGGCTTTAGCAAAAAAAGACGATATCTTATCACAGATATCGTCATGTAAGCTTTATTATTTGATAACAATGTTGTAAATCTTGCCTGCTACAAAAATCTCTTTGACAATTTTTTTACCTTCGAGAGCCTGTAGGACATGCGGGTCGTTCATGACCTTTTCCTTTGCTGAAGCTTGATCGCAATCCTTTGGAATATTGATTTTGGCTCTCACCTTGCCATTGATTTGCACAGGAATTTCAATTACATCTTCTATGGTTTTGCTTTCATCCCATGTCGGCCAAGAGGCTTCATTGAGCATGCCGCCAAATTGCTGCAATTGCCAAATTTCTTCTGTAATATGCGGTGCTATCGGGTTTAGTAAAATCAACAAGGCCTTTAACTCATCCTTCGTCACAGAGCCCTTGCTATAAAAGTCGTTGATGAGTGTCATCATCGCCGCAACAGCTGTGTTGTATTTCATTTCCTCATAATCCTCGGAAACTTTTTTGATGGTTCTATGCATGGCGACTTCTAGTTCCTTGGTGTATCCTTCCTGCTCTTGAAGAATTTCCTGCAGCTTCCAAACTCTATCTAAAAATCTCTTGGAGCCTTTTACCGAGCTATCATTCCATGGAGCCGGCTTTTCATAGTCGCCTATAAACATAATGTAGGTTCTAAGCGTATCCGCTCCAAATTCTGCGATTATATCATTTGGATTAACCACATTGCCTTTGGATTTGGACATCTTGTCGCCGTCTTCTCCTAGGATTAATCCCTGAGTCGTTCTCTTTGCGTAGGGTTCTTTTGTCGGAACCACACCGATATCATAGAGGAATCTATGCCAAAATCTTGAATAAAGAAGATGTCTGGTCACGTGCTCCATCCCGCCATTGTACCAATCCACTTGACCCCAGTAATCCAATTTTTCTTTTGACGCCAAGGCTTCATTGTTTTTATTATCAATATATCTTAAGAAATACCAGCTAGAGCCTGCCCATTGTGGCATGGTATCCGTTTCTCGCTTTGCAGGTCCGCCGCATTTCGGACAAGTCGTGTTGACCCATTCATCAATGGTAGCAAGGGGGGATTCTCCTGTATCTGTCGGTTCATATCTTTCGACGACCGGTAGCCTAATCGGGAGCTCTGCTTCAGGCACCGCAACAATGCCACAGTGAGGACAATGCACAACAGGGAATGGCTCGCCCCAATATCTTTGCCTATTGAAGGCCCAATCCTTCATTTTATAATTGATGGTACGTTTGCCGATGCCTTGGGCTTCGAGAATATCCGTGATTTTTTCTATGGCTTCCTTTACTCTCATGCCATTGATGACATCTGAATTTACCAAGATACCGTCATTGGTATCCGTATAGGCTTCCTTGGTCACGTCTCCGCCTTTGATGACTTCAATGATGGGAATGTTGAATTTAGTTGCAAATTCCCAGTCTCTCGTATCGTGTCCCGGAACAGCCATAATAGCGCCTGTACCGTAACCCATCATGACATAATCCGCAACCCAAATCGGGATTTCTTCTCCGTTGACCGGATTGATGGCTTTAACCCCTTTGATCTCGACGCCTGTCTTTTCTTTGGCTAACTGAACTCTTTCAAATTCTGTTTTTTTCTGGGCTTCTTCTTGGTATTGGTGGATTTCGTGCATGTTGTCAATTTTGTCATGATATTTTTGCAGCATCGGATGCTCTGGAGACACAACCATGAAGGTTGCTCCGTAAAGTGTATCCGGTCTGGTAGTGAAAACTCTGAGGGCATCATCTTCACCTTTTATTCTAAAATCGACTTCTGCTCCGATTGATTTTCCAATCCAGTTTTCTTGCTCCAATCGAATCCTTGGCAGATAATCGACTTCATTTAATCCGTCAAGCAGTTTTTCGGCATAATTTCTGATCCTCAAAAACCAGACATCCTTCTCCATTTGGACCACTTCTTGCCCGCAACGGTCGCATCGTCCTTCTCTGAAATCCTCATTGGCTAAAACAACACGGCAGCCACTGCAAAAGTTGACATAGGTCTTGTCTCTGAAAGCCAGTCCGTTTTCAAATAATTTAAGAAAAATCCACTGCGTCCATTTGTAATATCCTGGGTCTGTGGTATCAACGACTCTGTCCCAGTCGAAGGAATACCCTATCCTTTTTAATTGCTCGGAAAAGACTTCGATATTCCTGTCTGTTACTTTTCTCGGATGCTCTCCGGTTTGGATGGCATAGTTTTCGGTCGGCAGACCAAAGGCGTCAAATCCAATCGGAAATAAGACATTGTAACCTTGAAGTCGTCTTTTTCTTGAAAGCACCTCAAGAGAGGTATAGGCTCTGACATGTCCAACATGAAGTCCCGCACCTGAAGGGTATGGAAATTCTACCAGACTGTAATATTTTGGTTTTTCTGAAAAATCTACTGCTTTAAATACTTCATTTTGTTCCCATATTTTTTGCCATTTGCTTTCAATGGTAGCTGGGTTGTATGACTTCATTCACTCTTCCTCCTGGATATCTCCTACTATAAAAAAAGCTTTAAGATTAAGCTCAATTTGATTAAACAGCTTTATTTTTTGGTATTAAATGAAAATACTCAGCTCATTCGAACATTATCAAATGAGCTCAAAGACTTAAGGATTTCCCAACAATCACCGCTACGTTAGCCAAATCAAAGATTTGGACTGCGCGGCATCTGACCTACGACGACATCAAAGATGTCTGTTAGGTCATAATCCCCTATCAGGCTCAAACAGTTGGTAAACCTTATCTTAAGTCTTCTGCGCTCTTAATTTATTATAACTCATTAATGCTTCGTATTTATCATTATA
>JAFGVC010000117.1 GCA_016938195.1 Tissierellales bacterium
CCTAATGCCAGTGCTTCCATTTCCATTTCTCCCGGTATCACTACGACCGGCGCTAAATAGGACACGCGTTCACTAACCTTTTCAGCGAGTAAATCAGAATGCGCTATCCCTCCTGTTAAAATGATACGATCTATTTTGCCTTTAAGAGTGGCACCATACATTGATATTTCTTTAGATATCTGATAAGTAAATGCTTCATAAATCAATGCCGCCTTCTCGTCATGTTGTTCTATGCGTTGCTCTATTTCAATCATGTCCTTTGTTCCTAAATAATCATAAAATCCGCCAATCGTGCTAACCTTTGCAATCATTTCATCTCTTGTATATGTTCCTGAGTAACATAGCTTTATCAAATCATACGTTAACAACCCTCCACTCCTTTCCGGAGAAAATGGTCCATCTGAACGCCCACCGCTACCGTCAATCATTCGTCCTTTCTCGTGAGCAACAATAGAAATACCGGATCCGAGGTGAGCGACGATAAAATTATAATCTTCATACTTTCCACCCATTTCGCCCGCCACTTTTCTACAAACGGCCTTGTGATTTAAAGCATGTAACCAGCTAGCCTTCTGAATATCACTCAATCCTGTGATTTTTGATACAGGCAAAAATTCATCCACAGAGACGGGATCAACAACATAACTGGGAACGCGTGCTTCATCCCCTATGCTTTTAGCGATAACAGACCCTAAATTTGAAGCGTGTTCGCCATTAATAGCATTTTTTACATCCTCAATCATCTGATCATTGATTTCATAAGTGCCCCCTGCTATAGCTTTTAATAATCCCCCACGCCCAGCTATACAATCAAAATCATCTATTTTATAATTATTCTCTCTTAAACTTTGAATAATTAATTCTTTTCGATATTCATATTCATCAAAAATTCTTTTGAATTTTAATAAATCTTCAGGTAAATGATTGATGTTTTTTTTAAAAAGAAGTTGATTATTTTCATAAACTGCAATTTTTGTAGAAGTTCCTCCCGGATTTATAACGAGAACTTTCATAATACCTCCATTTTTCAGAACACCGTTCTATTATTTATTCACCAATTTACCTGAGAAGAATAGCTCAGGTAAATTGGTTGAATTTTTATTTGAAAAGTTATATAATGAAATTGGTTTTAGAGGCTGATGTTCGTTTTTTATACGGCATCAGTTTTCTTCTTTTTTAAGCCTTTCATTTCTTTATTTTCCCATAGAATGAAAATTCCCATAAAAGACAATACAATGGATAACACCGGATTAATTAGATTTAAAAAAGCATATGGCAGATACTCTAAAGTAGAAACACCTAATGTAGTCGCCATGAATGCTCCTGCAGTTGTCCAAGGAATCAATGCTCCTGTTAAAGTTCCTCCTTCTTCAAGCAAACGACTCAGCATTGAAGGTTTCAGTCCTCTTTCCTTAAATTCTTCCTTGTACAAGCTTCCGTTCAAGATGATACCTAAATATATCTCTCCCATTGCTGCGTTTCCTAATATAGTTGTCCCTATAACAGTTGTTACTAAAAGCCCTACTGACTTGACTCTGCTGACAATACCTGCAATTAGTGAACGAAGATACCCAACAGTCTCAAGAACGCCACCAAGACATAATGCGATGAATGAAAGGGAGAAAGTCCACATCATTCTTTGAATACCACCTCTCAAAAGCAAGTTGTCAACCAACGCAACACCTGTTTCTGTGCCGTATCCATAGTTTACTGATGTAAGTGCGCTACTTAAAGATGCGCCTTGGAATATCATAGCTACCAATATACCTGTAAATGCTCCAATAATCATGGCTGGAATGGCATCAACTTTTTTAAGATTAAGTCCAAACAATACAACCATCGGAAGAATTACAATTGGATTTAGATTAAAGTTTGCTTCAAGCGTTGACTGAATTAATAAAATATCTGCTGGATCTCCAGACCCGCTTGCATATTTGAAGCCTACAAATGTGTAAATGATTAATGCTATAATATAAGATGGAACGGTGGTATACATCATTGCTTTTATATGATCATATAAATCTGCGCCTGCTGATAAAGCAGAAAGGTTTGTTGTATCTGAAATAGGAGACATTTTATCTCCGAAGAATGCGCCTGATACAACCATACCTGCAACGATTGGAGCTGGTATTCCAAGACCTACGCCCATTCCCATTAAAGCAATTCCTATCGTTCCTGCAGTTCCCCAAGAGGTACCTGTAGCCAGTGATGTCAAACTACAAAGAATAAGTCCTACTGGAAGGAACAACTGAGGCGTCAAAAATTTCAATCCATAATAAATTAAAGCCGGTACAGTTCCTGCAGCTATCCACGTTCCGATAATCGCGCCAATCATGATGAATATAAGCATAGCAGTCATAGCACGACTTATACTCATTCTCATGCCTTCCATCAGCTCTTCCATCGTATATCCCAGTTTGAAAGAGACCATTGATGTCACTACAAGTCCAAGAATTAGCAATACATGAATATCAACCTTCAATACCATGATGCCGAATATGAGAATGACAACAATACTTAAAAATACAAATGCAGAAATACCTATACTTGGTAATTTTTTTTCTTTCACATCAGTCATGTTAAACTCCTCAATTTTTTTTAGATTTTTTCTATTTTTACTTTTACTGCTTTCATTAAAGGGAAACCATCAATCGGATCAAACTTGTCATCATGCGTAATGAGGTTGACATTAGCTTCTTTCCAACCATGCGTAAACTGAATGATGCCTGGCATGATTTCTCTCTCATGTTTAATAACGGCATGAACTTCAACAGAACCAATTTGAGAGGTAACTCTTACCAAATCTCCATCCGCAATGCCTAAATTTTTGGCGTCATAAGGGTGAAGCTCTAATTCTGCTCTTGGCACTGCGGTTAAAAACCTCTTGAAATTTTTATTTCGACTGTGATAGTAAATCATTTTTCTTGCACCGGTAATCATCGTATAGGGATATTCAGAATCGGGATTAGCGATAAAATCCGGCGAATGATAAACCGGTAATCCATCATAACCCATGTCCTCCAAATATTGAGAAAACAATTCAACTTTTCCGGTTCTTGTATTGAATGGTTTTTCTCCGCGTGCTTCTTTTGCTTCCCACTTTTTGTATTGCAATGGTTTATATTGGTATCCCTCAGGGTGAGCCTTTAAAGTTTCAATTGTTACTCCTGAAGGTTCTACTAACCATTCATTCAGCCGATCTTCATTTTCCCAAGGAAAATATTCTCCTGCTCCTAGTCTATGTGCTAAATCATGCAGGAACATATATTCATCTTGAACACCTTCAATCGTCTGTATTCTATTCGTTAATGTCGCAACTTGATGCATACCATGATAATGCAATTCTGAACGCTCAAGATAAGACGCTGCGGGCAAAATATAATCAGCAAGCTCAGCCGTTTCAGTCATAAATAATTCTCTTACTACCAAAAGCTCAAGCTTAGATAGCGCTTCTATGACTTTATTTGTATTTGGATTTGTAAGCACAGGATTTGCACCTATGATAATCATGGATTTTAGAGCATAAGGTTTCTCAGTTATGATTGTATCCATGGCCGTCATCGTATGGCATTCTTTTCTGTACTCATACAAAACCGGGAATTTATCTGCACCAATAGGTTCAAGCTCTGTAAGTGGTTTTTCGTGATAAAGAGTCAATTCACTAGGCCCAAATCCTTCAGGCATGAAGTTACCACCTTTTTGATCAAAGCTAGCTATTAAAGCGTCAATACAGGCAACAGCCCTAATGTTATTGATGCCGTTTTCATGATGCTCTAGTCCATTTCCCACATAGTTTACTACTTGGCTCTTGCCGAAATGTATCGCTTTAACAATATCATTGAGAATATCTTCAGAGATTCCTGTTTCTTGACAGACAAATTCTTTAGAAAATTTTTGAACATAATCTTTAAGTTTATCGAATCCTGTTGTGTAATGCTCAACGAAATGTTGATTGTAGATTTTTTCTTCAATTAGTATTTTTATAATGCCGAGTGCTAAAGCACCGTCTGTACCGGGTCTTATTTGTGCAAAAATATCAGCTTGTCTGGCAATGTTGGATAATCTGGAATCAATCGCAATAATTTTAGCGCCTTTTTCTTTAGCGTTCATGATATATTGTGTCATGTTGGGATGTGCACTAGGTGGATTTGCTCCCCATAAAACAATACATCTAGAGTTTTCAAAATCAGGCTGAGCCATCCAACTGCCTGCAACCAAAGAATACCCAATCCATCTACCAACGAAACACTGTGAATCATTTGAAAAATAATTTGGTGAACCAATGGCATGGATGAATCTCCTAGCTAATTCCTCTTCCTGTGCAAATCCTACAGCTTCGCCTTTCCATATGCTATTCGCCCTAGCACCATGTTTCTCAGTGATTTCGCTCATTTTCTTCGCAATCTCATCCAAAGCTTGTTCAAGCTCAATCTCGACAAATTTTCCGTCGATTTTTTTCAAGGGCTTTAATATTCGGTCAGGATGATTGACAAAATCCACACCGGCTCTCCCTTTAACACATAGTCTACCTCTATTCCAGTAATGGTTGCTGCCATCAATGTTGACTACTTGGCCTTGTTCATCCACATAGACGTTAATGCCACAATGATCGTCACACATTCTGCACAATGATTTTATTTGCTTCCTTTCGTTTCCCATTTTTTATTCACCTCCTTTTATTTTAATTTTGCCTTCTAAGATCAATTGATTTAGCTTGCCATCCAGTTTAGTGCGTTTAGAATCGAAAAGTTCTTCCGCCTCTTCAAACTGCAAAGCACCTGATATGCAAAATTTAACGCAATTAGGGTCTCCACCGCATAAATCGCATTTCTGGCTAACTAGCTTTGTCGGGTTAAAGTGAATATTCCCAAACGGACAGACCATAATACACATCTTACAGCCCGCACATTGATCTTGATCAATAACAACAGCTCCGGTCGCCTCATCTTTACTGATGGCATTCGCCGGACAAACTTCCATGCACCACGCGTCTGTACAATGCATGCATGTCATGGTAATGCTGGTAACGGTTTCAGGATAGTAATTGACTCTGATATTTGAGTCTTTTCTCGCGAAATCTTCAGTTTGGGCAAATGCACATGCATACTCACAATTAGAACAGCTGACACATTTATCCAAATCAATGGTAATATATTTCATTGGTAACTCCTTTCATTATCAGTTTGTTTTATGACCATCTATTCTTTTAAGAAACAGAATTTATCTTCTTTATGGTTAGATAATTGATTTCGATGAAATGACTTATTTCTTCATAATCATTTATGTCAAACACCGGAGCAAAGCCTTTTAGTGTAGTTACATCAGATGCTATGGCTACAAGATTTCTTCTTTCGGTATAAATTTCTTTCCCTCTAGCTTCTCTAATAACTTCAATCGTGGGAAAATTTATACCTCGATAGCCTTCAGTCAATATGACATCTACGTCCCATTGTTCCTTCAAAATGCTTTCTATGCTCATTCGTTCTTCTGATCTTTCAATCATAACACGTTTAGCAGGTCCTACAATCATCGTTCTGTCTGCTCCTGAATTATAATGTTTATAACTATCTTTGTCTTCCTGATCTATTTCAAAGTCATAGCAGCTATATTTAACGGTCATTACCTTATAGCCTTTCGCTTTAAGAATCGGTATCAAGCCACTAATAAGAGTTGTTTTTCCTGTATTGCATCTTTTGGAAATAATCGATATAATGACCGGCCCTTTCATTTCAACACCTCCATCAGACCAAATCGCATTGTGTCCTTAAGTATTGGAACAAATGGTCACGATCACAGCTTATCGCTTTCTTGTTTCTGATAAGAGGTCTTAAAATTCCTAAAAACTCAACCAACTCAGAACTCCCTAGTACCGCGGCTCCCATTGGAATTTCTCCATTCAGTACCAGCTTGAAAATCCCCATATCTCCCAAGTCGTAAAACCAAGTTTCTTTAGTCTCATCCGCTTCAAATTTTCCGATTGAAGCAACCGTCGTATTAAACATTTGAGTCACGTTCATGTTTAAACTACCTTCATAAGCCTTTTTAACACCAATCATATTGCTTCCGGCAATTTTTCCCTCTTCAACCGCGGTCGGCCAAAGGGCATGAATCATATTTTCCTCAAAGGTTGTTGGGCCGCTCGCTACATCCCCTGCGGCATAAATATCCAGAATATTAGTTTGCATAAATTCATCAACCTTAATCCCTCTTTGGTGATTGACGTTAGTATGAGCTAAAAACTGTGTGTTGGGTCTGACCCCGGTTCCAACAATGATAAAATCGACATCTATCGCATCTAATCCGTTAGCTATAACTCTCAGTTGTCCGTTTTCAAGTCTTTCAATTCTCTCTGTCATAGCGCCAACCTCAAGCTTGACTCCAAACTGCTTAATTCTTTCGGTTAATATTTCTGCGCTGTAATCATCTATCACTCTCGGCATTATTCTCGACATTAACTCATAAACATAAACATCCAGTTCTTTTACAATGGCTGCCCATGCTGCTTGAAGCGAAACAAATCCAGAACCTAAAATCAAAACTTTTTTCCCTTTGTGGAAAAGCTTTTCAAGCATTTTTGCATCCTGCCACGTCCACATGTGCAAGATATTTTCCCCCTCTAATCCTTTAATTGGGGGAGTTACAGGAGATGATCCTGATGTAATCAGCAGTTTATCATATTTTAGCAATGTTTCATCTTGCAATTTAATCCATTTTTCTTTTTCATTTATGCTTGTAACTAATCCATTTATAAATTCTATATCATTCTTTTTATAGAAATCGTTTTCTCTGATGAATAGTTGCGATTCGTTAGGCAATTTTCCTCTTAAAAAGTAAGGCAACAACACTCTCGAATAAGGTTGTTCAGTTTCTTTTGAAATCATAATGATTTTGTCATCTGAGTGATGTCTTCTGATTTCTTCCGCGGCATTAATACCAGCAGCACTATTGCCAATGATGACTATGACCATATTTACCCTCCTCGTTCTATTGAATAGAACATCATTCCGAAATTTACGGAGATAAATTCCATCTGTTCTGTCAGATGGAACGACGTTCGATTTATTTATTATTGCTACCAATATATCATATTTTATTTGCTTTTACAATGATTATTTTTCTTTTTAGCTGAATTTATTACTTATTGCATTCGCTATTTCCTTTACTCTTTGAATTTTATACTCAAAGTCACCTTTTAGCATTCTACTGGTCGGTCCGGATAAGCTAATTGCAGCAATAGCTATTCCTTTTTTATCCAAAACAGGAGCACCTATGCAAGTCAATCCAATCTCTAACTCTTCCTGATCAAGCGCATACCCTTGATCTTTAATTTTATTTAAATTATTGAAAAAGTCATCCCAATCCACAATAGTATTATCCGTAAATTTGGTTAGAGGTCTTTTGATATACCGTTCATAAGGTATATCCTTGCCGTAGGCGAGAAGACATTTCCCAACAGCCGAGCAATGGCATTCACTACTGGAGCCAATTGGCGGATTAACCGTAATGAGCTGTCGATTGTCTTCCTCTTTATGAATCACAATGCTTCTAGGTGAATCCATCGAATTGACTTCAAGCACAGAGACATTGACGACCTCTTTGAATTCTTCAAATAATTGCTTTGTAAAAGGTTTGATAATTTCAACCAATGAAATCTTTTCACCAATTGCCATACCTATAGCATAAATTTTGACACCCAACCAGTATTTTCCACTGTCGGTATTTTGATAAATAAAACCCTTTTGCTCTAAGGTCACCAAGGTACGGTGAACTGTGCTTTTGTATATTCCTAGATCTCTTGCAATGTCAGAAATACCTTTTTCCTTACCCTCATGATAAAGATAAATAATAATGTCTAATGCCCTGTCAACTGAATTGATGATATCTTGCATCAGGTTATCTCCTTTCAATAATAGATTTTATAAGAAACTCCGCAATGGCCTCATCATCATCAATGTGAAAAACCGGTTTTGAAATTTTGATGTCGGTATCGGTAATCAGTGCTATTATTTCATCTTCCTTGCAAATCATCTCCTGACTTCTAGCTGTTCTTACAATTTCTATCTTATGGCCATCTGTATTCTTGTAGCCTTCTATGATAACTAAGTCCATATCTTGGTTGAGCTCAATGAGTGAAGACAAGGACATTTCATTCTTTACGCGGCTGAAAACGCCGTACCCTGAAGGAGAGCTAATAATTACACGTTCAGCTCCAGCTTCATAATGTTCATAGGTATCTTTTCCCTTTTGGTCAAAGTGGCTCTCATGGTTATGGTGTTTAATTGTCCCTACCCGGTACCCTTGTTGTTTAAGGCGGGTAATTAGTTTAATGATTAGTGTGGTTTTTCCTGAATTTGATTTTCCTACAAAAGCGACAGATGCCGTCATGATATATCCTCCTGTATTAATATTTTTTCGTAATCTTCAATGGTATTGATATTTCTGAACATCCTATCAAAATTTCCATATACGCTGATTTCTTCCTCTGTCATATAATAAACATCCAATAAATCATAAATATCTATGGGCTTATTGATTCCTTGATCCAAAGCCTGTTTCATTGTTGGTAAGCATTTTTTTGAATATGCCGCACACAATGGTTGGCAGTACTCTCCTTTTCTTGGAATTACCGCATCATGTCCCTCGCACAATTCAGCTAGTCGAAGCATCAATTGCGGAGAAATAAAAGGTGTATCGACAGATAAGACTGCTACAATATCGTATCTCGCCTTTATCATTCCGGAATAAATGCCACACAAAGGTCCTCTTTTAGGATATATGTCACCGATTGTTTTGACTCCTGAATAATCGTACTGATCTTCCGTTTGGGCAACTATCATGCGCTCACCAAAATCCTTCACATGATCTAATGCTATCTGAATAAAGCTTTGCCCTTTATAGATTAGCAAGGCTTTATTGTTATAATTCATTCGACTGCTGGCACCGCCGGCTAATACAATCGCCGTCGCATTAATCATTTTTAAATTCTCCTTTATGGGTTAATTGATATAATACAGGTTTACCAAGGGCTTCAAGACCTCTTTTCATAGCAAATGGATTGCCGGATAATGATAGGATCAAACATTTTTCAAAACGACTTAAAATAACGTTTTTACATCCTCTTTCATCAACACCGCTAAAAAGAACATGAAATCCTAATGCACTGATACTGTCTAGTATTAAATCTTTATCGCCATGACCTACCCCTCCGGTTGTTATAATTAAATTTGCACTTTGTGTTAAACGGCGCAATACATCCATCACTTGCATTTGATTGTCCTTAACAATTAGAAGCTCTCCAACTGAAAGATGATAATTCGTCATTTGTGCTGCAAGAAAAAATCCATTACTTGGATATATTTTACCGTTTTGATACGCGTCTCCAATTGACAATAACTCGGAACCCGTATTTATAATAGCCATATTAATGAGCGCATAAACAGGAATACTGCTATAACCGGTCATGATAAGTTTTTCTAGTACTTCGGGTGTAACCGTATCTCCTTTAGCTGCAATTTTGCTGTTCTTTTTTATGATGTTTCCTACTCGGCCTATTCCGTCTCCCAGCTCAGGATATCGGCGGACAATAATCGTTCCTTCCTCCAAAATCACATCTTCATTTTTTAACACTACATTGCAATTGTCAGGTATCATAGCCCCTGTAGTGACTTTAATGGCACAGTTAGTGTCCATCCATTTGATTCCTTCATCCCCGGCGAAGACAGAACGCGTTATATTGTATCTCCTATCAGTTTGATCGCTATTTGGTTTCATTATCGCATAACCATCGACTAACGCATGAGGAAAAGGCACTACATCCATTGTCGAAAACACATCCTCTGATATCACCCGGTTTAATGACTCTTGTATGCGAATCCTTTCAACCTCATCAAAAATGATATTATCTTTTATTATTGACAAAGCTTTTCTAAAATCAATCATTGTAACTCCTTTAGAACATCGTTCTATTTTAGTATAAACAGCGCTCGGCTTAATGTCAACCCAATCCTTCGTCCTGTGATTATTCTTAGATAATTTTACTGAGTTTTATAATTGTTTTTTGACGAATATGCTGTATAATTAATATATACATATTATTAAATTTTATTATTGAAAGGAGAAGCTTATGTCAAAGTTAAGCATTATTGAAGGAATCGGTCCAGCTTATGAAGAAAAATTAAAGGCTGCCGGCATTAATTCTATTGAAGAATTATTGGTAGAATGCTCTACAAAAAAAGGCAGAAAGGAACTTTCAGAAAAATCAGAGCTAGCAGAAAAGTTGATTTTAAAATGGGCCAACCATGCTGATTTAATGAGAATAAATGGAATTGGTGGAGAGTATGCTGAATTACTTGAGGCTGCAGGCGTCGATACGGTTCCAGAACTTGCTCAGAGAAAAGCAGAAAACCTTTTCAAAAAGATGATTGAGGTCAATGAAGAAAAATCATTAGTTAGAAAGACGCCTTCACAAAGCCAAGTAGAAAAATGGATAGAAGAGGCCGGTACGCTTCCACGCAAGCTTAATTACTAGATCGGTTTAAAATAATTTTATTTTAAGTGAATGACTTTGTTACGCATTGTCTGATAAAACTTAGAATTGGCGGAATCCATTTGGATTCCGCTTAATTTTAGTAAGATTATACTCTTTTAAAGCTTTGACATCCGTGATAAAATAAATGAGTTAATAAAATAATAGTATGGAGGCCATATGATAGAAAAAGAACTTGCCATCGTAGGTGGAGGACCCGGAGGTTATGTGGCGGCAATTCGAGCTGCCCAGCTCGGTATCGATGTCGCTTTAATAGAAGGCAATAAGCTAGGCGGTACTTGTTTAAATAGGGGCTGTATCCCCACTAAATCTTTATATGCCTCGGCAGAATTAGCTGATAAATTAAAAGACGCTGATGAATTTGGCATTCAATTAGAAGCCTTCTCATTTAACCTTAATAAAGCCATGTCCAGAAAAGAAAAAGTCGTCGAACAAGTGGTAAAGGGTGTTGAAAAACTAATCAAAGATAATTCTATTCTTTATATTGAAGGATACGCTCATTTTATCAATTCCCATCAGCTGAAAATTAGGACTGGTGAAGGCACTGATATTTTGCTTAGCGCAAAAAATATTATCATCGCCACTGGCTCTGTACCTTCTTCTCCGCCTATACCCGGAAGTGATTTTCCGGGAGTGATTGATAGTGATGCTCTCCTCGAATTGACTGATTTGCCTAAAAGAATGGTCGTGGCCGGAAGTGGCGTGATTGGTATGGAATTTGCGTCCATTTATAATTCTTTCGGTAGTGAAATCACTGTAATCTCTTCAACACTATTAAAAAGAGTCGATAAGGATATAGTAAAAAGATTACCTGTAATCCTCAAGAAGCAAGGAATAAAGCTTTATGACGGCGCAAGAGCGAAAGAAATCTCAAAGACAGATAACGGACTATTAATGACCGCAACCAATAAGAAAGGTGAAACAATACAAGTAGAAGCGGACATCGTGCTTATGGCAGTCGGTCGCAGACCTTATTATGATAATTTGCAAATAGAACATTCCGGTGTCATCACAGGCAATAACGGAATAAAGGTTAATCAATTCTTTCAAACCAATGTACCTCACATCTATGCAATTGGGGACGTGCTCGGTGGCACGATGCTGGCCCATGTTGCTTCGCATCAAGGCGTGGAATGTGTGGAGTATATTTCCCGGGGAAAGACAAAAGAAAAATTCCCTGTTGTACCGGACTGTATCTTTATATCCCCTCAAATTGCTTATGCAGGTTTAACAGAGGACTTGGCTATCGAAAAAGGTTATGTCGTCAAAACCGGTAAATTTAACTTCGCTGCAAATGGAAAAGCCGTTGCAATGGGAGAAACAACGGGCTTTGTCAAGGTAGTCGTCGATTCAAAAAACAATCAAATACTAGGTGTTCATATCATGGGACCCCATGCTTCTGATTTAATCCACGAGGCTTCACTAGCTATTAGTAGCAACATGAAAATAGAAGCTATTTGTGAAACCATACATGCGCATCCGACTCTTTCGGAAGCTTTTCATGAAGCTTCGTTAAATGTGTTGGACGTAGCCTTACATCTCTCACCCTCAAAAAAGAACCGAATAGGGGAGTAACTATGTCAAAATTTAAAAGTATTGATATCATTGTGCCTTGCTTTAATGAAGAAGCGGTCATTGAAACATTTCACAAAGAAACACAAAGGGTTATTAAAAATATTTCTGATTATACATTTCAGTATATTTATGTAGATGACGGAAGCCGTGACCAAACACTTGAAATCATGAAACAACTAGGTAATAGTGCTGAAAATATTAAATACCTTTCCTTTTCACGAAATTTTGGAAAGGAATCCGCTATGTATGCCGGATTAAAACATTCTACAGCCGATTATGTCATTATTATGGATGCCGATTTACAACACCCCCCATCTATGATTCCCATTATGATTCAAGAAATAGAGAATGGTTATGATTGCTGCGCGGCTCGAAGAAGCACACGGACCGGAGAATCAAGACTGAGAAGCTTTTTTTCAGATATTTTTTATAAAATCAATAATCACTTCTCGGACGTCGAGCTTGTCAACGGAGCTGTCGATTATAGAATAATGTCTAGGCAAGTTGTCAATGCCGTTCTTGAGCTTTGTGAGGTCCAACGCTTTTCAAAAGGAATTTTTTCATGGATTGGCTTTGAAACTAAGTGGATACCCTATGAAAATGTTGAAAGAAAGATTGGAACGACAAAATGGAGCTTTAAAAGCTTGCTTAAATATGCCATCCATGGTATATCTTCATTTTCTACCGCACCTTTAAGATTTGTATCAGGTATGGGGTTTTTGATTTCTTTTTTTGCATTCATTTACATTATCCTGACGCTGATTAAAACATTTATCACCGGCATTGATGTCCCCGGTTATGTAACAACACTATCTGCCGTATTGTTTCTTGGTGGTATCATAGAAATATCTATCGGGATTCTAGGAGAATACATTGGACACATTTTTATGGAATCGAAGAACCGACCAATTTATATTTTGAAGCATACCAACATCCAACTCGACCAAACAAGAGGAATTCAGAATGAAAAAAATCATCACTAGAGTAATAAACAAAGAAACCATTGATTATCTAATATTTGGCGTTCTTACAACTTTAGTCAACTTGGTATCCTATAAAGGTCTTACCTTTTTAGGCTTTGACTACCGATTAGCAACGCTTTCAGCGTGGTTTACTGCGGTTATTTTTGCTTACATCACCAATAAAATTTTTGTTTTCAAAAGTCATGGCTTTGATTTGTTGACTCTCAAAAGAGAAATGCCCGCCTTTTTGACAAGTAGGCTTATGTCCGGAGCCTTCGATCTTATGTTTATGATTGCTGCTGTCGAAATTTTTGGAATTGATGATTTTGTAGCAAAGCTTCTAACTAATATTTTTGTTGTCATTATTAATTATGTAGCTAGCAAATATTGGGTGTTTAAGAAAACTGAGGAAACTCAAAAAGATTGCGTTTTTTTAATTTCCTTTCTTTTGCCCGTCCTCATTCTGCTTGTCATTTATATATTTAGAGGTATCTACCCTTTTGGTGAAAACTGCTATCTACCTAGTGATATGTATCATCAGTATGCCCCTTTTTATATGGAAATGCATCAAAAATTACTCAACAAAGGAAGCCTGCTTTATTCTTGGCATACAGGCATGGGTGTCAATTTTATAGGGCTTTATGCTTATTACCTGAGCAGCCCAATGAACTGGTTTTTATTTCTAATCCCTGAGAAATATATTATTGAAATGATGAGTCTTCTTATCATGTTAAAAACCGGCTTGTCAAGTCTGACCTTTTCTTATTATTTATCCCTTCGATACCAAACACGTCACATCAGTATTGCTGCATTTGGTCTTTTTTACGCTTTATCTTCGTATTTTTCAGCTTTTAGTTGGAATATCATGTGGCTGGATTGTCTTCTTCTATTTCCTTTGATTCTATTGGGGATAGAAAAGCTTGTCAAAGAAAAAAAACCATTGCTATATTGTATCGCTTTAAGTTTTTCAATTGTTTCAAACTATTATATTTCCATCATGATTTGTCTGTTTAGCCTTTTATATTTTCTGATGATCGTTTTTACAGATTCCACTAAGAGAAACCGTGGCTATTATTTAAAGAGAGTGGTCGATTTTACGGTTTATTCTTTAATAGCAGGCGGAATGGCAGCGGTATTGATTGTTCCTGAATATTTCTCAATCAAAGCAAGTGCCTCAGGTAATTTTAACTTTCCTAATACTTTTACCCAATATTTTTCAATCTTTGATATCTTATCAAGAGGTCTCATGAATGTTGAAACCTCCGTTTTAAGTGGAAGATACCCTAATATCTATAGTAGCGTGTCTGTGTTTTTATTGCTTCCTTTATATTGGATGAACGACTCAGGAGCATTTAAAGAGAAGGTTGGTAAAACTATTTTGATTCTTATCATGCTTGTCAGCTTCAACATGAACGTTTTTAATTTTATTTGGCATGGTCTACATTTTCCAAATAGTCTTCCTGCCAGACAGTCCTTTATTTTTATTTTTCTCGTTTTAAGTATGTCCTATGAAGGATTTTTGGGCATAAGAAAATACGCGAAGAGTCAAATATTCAGTGTGTACTCCGGTGTGATTATATTTTTCTTGATGGTTGAAAAATGGATTGTGAGTGACCACTACCACTTTGGTACCGTCTATTTAAATATGGCTTTCTTGACTTTTTACCTCTTTATATTTATTTATTATCGAAAAGAAAACTGCAAGCCTAAATTGATGGTCTTTCTGTTCTTTCTTATCGTGATTGCAGAGGTTTCGACCAACACGGCTTCTACCGGGCTAGGAACAACCAGTCGAACCATATATACTTCAGACAACCATGAAATATCAGAGCTTCTAAAGGAAATCAAGGAAGAAGACCCGTCCTTTTATCGGATAGAAAAATTCAATCGAAGGACCAACAACGACTCTGCGTGGAATCAGTATAAAGGCGTATCTACCTTTTCATCCACCGCTTACGCAGGTCTCAACAATCTGCTAGATGATTTAGGTTTTAGAAGCTCAATGAACAGTTATTCTTTTGCCGGTGCAACTCCCCTCACAGCTTCCTTGTTCTCTGTAAAGTATATGCTGTCTGACGAGCTGCTTGCCGATACAGCTTTAACGCGTTTAAGAGATGAAACTGAAAATATTTATTTATATGAAAATCTATACACGCTTCCTCTGGGATTCATCGTTCCGGATAACTTGAACGAAATGTGGCGAAATGATAATTCAAGTCCATTTAGAGTGCAAAATCAGCTTGTGGAATTATTATCCGCCTCCGAACCGTTGTTTGATCCAGTCCATAGCACAAGTTCAGGAAAAACCGTTTCCATCGATGTAAAGGACGACAGGGATATCTATCTTTATATCTCCAATTCAGCAACCTTAAAAAAAGTGTATGTCAACAAAGCTCCTAATTCTGACATGTCCGAATCATCAATCTCTTTTCAAGATTTAAAACACAAGCACATCTTATTTATCGGAAAAGGAACTCCGGGAGAAAAAATCAGTGTCTCAACCGATTCTGAAGAGATTTCCTCTCTATATCTCTCCGCTTGGAGCTTTAATGAAGATGTGTTTTTAGAGGTATTCCATCATCTCAATCAAAATCCATTTATGACCGAAATCGTTGAAGACTCATATATCAAAGGTGTATTGGAAACAGAACAAGGAGGTGTCATGCTAACTTCTATTCCTTATGATAAGGGATGGACGGCACATATTGATGGTGAAAAAGTCAATCTTTCATCACTAAAAGAAGCCTTCCTGTCTATATCGGTTCCTCCAGGTAAGCATACTATTGAATTTTTCTATTTTCCTGAAGGTCTCAAGGCAGGCTTGATTATTTCCTTCGCTTCAATATTGTTGTTGGGAATACTATTGTCATCAAGGAGGTCGAAGCAAGGGACTCCGCTTGACAATTATGCGATTAACGATATAATTATAAAAGATAAATGAAAAAATATTAATGATATTCACTAGGAGGATACAATGATTGCAGCTAATGTCAAAGATATTAAACTCGTCGATTTACATAGCGACGCTTACAAAAATGTGAAGGGAAAGGTTTTAATCTCTCCTGCATGTGGCTCCGATGAAATGGTGTTGCGTTTATTCGAGGTTAGTCAAGATGGTTATTCCGCAGACCACAACCATGATTTTCCACATTACGTCTATGTTCTTGAAGGCGAAGGCACTGTTGAGTTAGATGGCAAAAAATATCCAGTAGAAGCCGGCTCCTTCAGCTTTATCCCTAACGGTGTCCACCATCAGTTGGTCAACACATCCACTACCGGGAAAATGTTGAAGTTCTTGTGTATGGTCCCTGTAGAAGGACATATTGGATTTGGCGAATAAATATAGTCTTAAATAAAGTAAAGGACGCGGGTGCAATACCTCAGCGTCCTTTAGCTTTCTATTTATCTTACTTGAATTTTACTGCAGTTCCATATGCCATCACTTCTGCCGCACCTTGCATCACTGCCGCTGATGCGTAACGAATATTAATGACAGCGTCTGCATGGAGCTTTTCTGCCTCTTCAACCATCCTTTTGGTTGCCAACGCTCTTGCAGAGTTCATCATTTCCGTATAAGCTGTCAACTCGCCTCCAACCAATGTTTTGAATCCCTGAGTAATATCTCTGCCAATATTTTTCGATTGTATCGTACTTCCTTTCACAAGACCTATCATTTCTAATTCTTTTCCCGTAATATAATCAGTATTTACTAAGATCATCTTCTTCACCACTCCTTATTTCTTTTATTCGTTCTGAAAGCACGTATATTGCAATGCCTACCAAAATCAGTGGAATTCCACCACCTAGAATTTTAGCAATCGTGGGCAATCCACTTACGGTGATACATAAATAGGCAAATCCTAGATAATATAGGACGATTATAGTCGTTATAATAATTGGCGCAATCATTTTAATCCCTTTCATGCCGCTCTCCTGAAAATTTATTATCTCCATAAATAATAACACCTTTATAGCTCTGATATCAAGTCCGAAAACCAACAAGTTCATTCTTCAATTATTGATATATACGTCTCTTTTCTAAAAAACAATATTTAATCGTCAATGTTAAGTTTTAAATAAGCATAATCACAAATATGTACATGATTATTGTGTTATATGGTTAACATACTTCCGTGTATTAAGTTAATTTTTTGTAACATTTAGAGCTTGTTATTGATTAAGTTCATTTAAATTCATTTAAATATAAGTGACATCAACTGTTTAAGATGTTAACTGGTTTCTTTTAATTTAAACGGCATCCTCTTATTGAAAAAAAAATAACATGCATTGAAAATAAATAGCATTAATATATACTAATATTATAAGTCGGTATGACCATCATACCAAATAAATTATGATAGGAGTTAGCTATAATGAAATTTAACTTGCCTTACGGAAAAGCAATCAAGGAAATTGATGTTGAAGACTCACATTTAAAAGGTATCCTTCTCTCGAGAACTCATTCCTATAAGCCTGAAAAAAGCGAAACAGAATTAGTGCAGGATGCTCTAAATAATCCGGTTAACTCACCTTTGTTGGAAGACTTAGTTAAGGATAAAAAGAACATTGTTATTATTTCAAGTGATCATACCCGACCTGTTCCCTCTCACATTACTATGCCTGTATTACTTGAAACTATTAGAAAAACTAATAAAGAAGGCAAGATTACAATCCTTGTCGCAACCGGCGTACATCGCGCTTCAACCAACGAAGAGCTTCGAGCGAAATATGGCGATTACATTGTCGATAACGTAAAGATTCATATCCACGATAGTCGAAATGATGAAATGGTAGATTTAGGTTACTTGCCTTCCGGTGGTTCCCTATTGCTTAATAAAGTAGCCTTGGAATCAGACCTGTTAATCGCTGAGGGGTTTATTGAACCACATTTTTTTGCAGGCTTTTCAGGTGGAAGAAAATCAGTACTCCCAGGAATAGCCAGTTACAAGACCGTATTAGCCAACCACTGTTCCGAATTTATTGATTCAAAATTTGCCAGAACAGGTATTTTAGAAAACAACCCGTTGCATATCGATATGCTTTATGCCGCTGAGAAATCCAATTTAGCCTTTATTCTTAATGTCATCATTAATCAAAACAAAGAAGTAATCGCAGCTTTTTCGGGAAATAGAGAGGACGCTCATTACAAAGGATGTGAATTTGCGAATCATTTGGCCGGTGCTAATCATCAAAAGGCGGATATTGTAATTACAACAAATGGCGGTTATCCGCTAGACCAAAATATTTACCAATCTGTAAAAGGGATGACAGCTGCAGAGGCGAGTATTGAGGAAAATGGTGTCATTATCATGGTAAGCGCTTGTGCTGACGGACACGGCGGGGAAGCTTTTTATGAAACATTCAAGAATGCTAATAATCCAGAAGAAATAATGGAAGACATCCTTAAAAAAGGCAGGGATCAAACCATCATGGACCAGTGGGAATCACAAGTACTGGCTAGAATACTAATAAAACACCAGGTTATCATGGTAACCGGTGCTGATAAAAACATCGTCGAAAATATGCATATGCATTATGCAGCTTCAGTTGAAGAAGCTCTTGAAAAAGCAAAAAAACTTGTTGATAAAACAGATTATACCGTAACTGTAATTCCGGATGGTGTAGCTGTTATTGTAAATTAAAACTATTTTTATAGCGTTATGTTGCAAAAGCCCGTGAAATAATATCTCACGGGCTTTATTGAAAACATAAATCAAAAAACAATTTGACCTAATTTATAGCCATCAGGTAAATCTTCCTCGCTAACGAATTTAAAGCTATCATCTCGAAGTATCGGCAAAAATACTTCATAAGGTATTCTGTCAAACTCACAGGCATATTGACTTTTTCCAAACCAGCCACCTACCTTACTGCCCAAATTCAAACCTCTAGCAAATTTTGTATCGTTTGAACAATCATGCACGACAAAATCCCAGTTCTCATCATCTGCGATTTTCATGAACTTCAATGTCAACTCCCTGCTCCAAATTGGCGAAATATAGCCCATTCGAGATATGTACATTTTTTCGCCAGAATAATTTCCTATATTATTAGCATTCAGGTGTAATTCAGCACAATTGATGAAGTCAATTCCCGTATTACAGATGGCCTCTTTCTTATTAAAAAAATCCTCAAAAAAATCAGGAGTCATTGGTGTCTCTATACCGACATATTTTATGAATTTTTTGGCTATTGCAATATTCTCAATCACTTTGTCAGAACATCCGGAAGCTCCTAGGTTAAATCTGATCTCGTCAAGACCGGCTTCTCCAAGTGCTTTTAGATTTTCTTCAGTAGCTAAAGTACCATTTGTATATAAATGTTGATGGATTTTAGCCTCACTAAATTTTTTAATGACAGAATAATATTTTTCAATTTCCATAAATGGCTCTAAATAGACGTAGGCAATTCCGGTTGGCTTTTCTTGAATAGAAAGCAATAAATCGATATCCCTTTCATAAAATTTTGTGCCTCCAATTTCCCACATTCCTTCTCCGATAGGTGGAATTTCATCCAATTCTCCAAAATTATAACAAAACTTGCATGCTAAGTTACACACATTAGTTTTCCTAACAGCACTCAATCCACTTCCAGACAAACAAGAACGACATCCCATGGGAAAATGCTTTTCATTTCCGACGAAAATTGTTCTATTCTTAAAAGATTTTAAGCCTTTAATATTTGACATTAATACATTATTTCTTAGGTTGATGGCTTCCTCTATTTGGACAAAGGTATCATAGACAATTTCTTGTTGTTTCGTCATGATTTCTTCGTCAAGCGGCAATGCAGAAAAAAACTCAAACCATGCCAATGCATCTCTTTTTGAAATTTTCATTAATTTATCCTCTTCCTCTTTACAACATCTTAAAACAATGTTATTTATCCAATTTTGTCACCCTTATTTACCAATTGCTCGGGTTGTATCAATACTACGCCTTGACGGGCATAGGCTCCTAATATCAATACTTCAGATTTAAAATCTGCAATCTGCTTAGATGGAAAATTTACCACTCCCAAGACCTGTTTGGATAATAATGCATCCATCGTATAACAATCTGTGATCTGGGCACTCGATTGCTTGATGCCAATCTCTTCTCCAAAATCAATCCAAATCTTATAGGTCGGTTTTCTAGCTTTTTCGAATGCTTCGACTCTTATAATTTCTCCAACTCTAATGTCGAGTTTCATGAAATCGTCAAAAGTTGCCATATTTTCACTCCCCAATCTTTAAACTATTATAATCTCTTTTTTCTCAATGTCAAGAATTGAAATTTTATAGGTTCCATCCTCATTTTCAATTATATTATCTATTGAATTTAATTGCATTAATCTTATATTAAATATACGATTTCAAATTCCTCAAAAACCACCAACAGCTCTTCGTTAAATTCAATTCCCATTCTATCAGTTTCCCGCTTAAATACTGACCTATGAGCCCTCCTCCAATATTCTAATGACTTGTCTCCTTCTCCTTCTATGCGTGCATGTTCAGTCGATATTTCTTTGAAAGGGAGCACGGATACATTCTTATTTTTTATAATACATTTTGCCTTTCCATCCCAATCAGTCAAAATACTGAGGTCATTGACACAAGGAATTCTTTCATTCTCAATCTGATATAAAATATATAGCGAAGCGGTTCCCCTCTTTTTACCTTCCAAGACTAGCTGAACGAGTTCATTTGCATCCTTTTCATTGTCGCAAAAGTGCCAAGCTTCATATTGCCATTTTGTTTCAGTTGGATTTTCACCATTTATTCTAAGAAAATTTTTCCACATCATCAATACCGACTGATCCATTTGTCCTGTTAAATACCTCCAATGTTTTTTGAATTGAACATTCAATCAATATAGTTATTTATACCGTTATACCGTCTTTTATTGAATTATAGCATATTAATATCCTTTTTTCTTCATCGTTTCATTACTTTCAGGTGGTAGCCAATCCATACCCACATGACGTCCAAGAACCGTTTCCATTATCAATCCCATGATTACTAAGGCTATCAGCGTCAATACAAACCGTAATCCGGTGAAAGAAACCCCTAAAAACTTCACTTCAACCATCAGTTGCGGAATTTTAAGTGCTGCCCATGACCCTAAAAAAATCACCATGTTGGTAATACTAGCTCCTTTTCTCACCAAGGTGGCTGTCATAGGAAACGCGACGTACAAAGGTCCGGTGGGTAGTGTGCCTAAAATCAATGAAATCAATCCCCCTTTAATCCCTGAGCCGCTTCCTATCCACTTTTGTATTTTATCTTTAGGAACCCATACTTCCATTAAGCCCATCAGCAAAAATACCGGTGGAAGAATCAATGCCATTTCTTTAAAATAGTCCCAAGTTACTTGAGTAGATCTTGAAGCTATGGTAGGGTTTAATAAAGCCAAAATTACAAATATAAGAAATATTAAGATTGGAACTTTAAATTTCTTAACATTTTCCATCATAAAATCACCCCCATCATACCGGCTATAAGCAATGCTGCCATAAAACCCAGTCCATTACGAAGCAACGTGAATTTCTTGCCAAGTATTTTGATTTCCAATGGAGCTGTCACAATTCCAACCATAACTAATGTTGTAATGAAGGCAGAAATGGTCATAACAGTTGCTCCGGACCTGAGCAATGAACCTGCTAATGGAAAAGCAACGAGGGAAGGAATCAGGGTAATCGCTCCTAGAAGAGCGGCTATAATTGTTGCTAAAAATCCAGCTTCGGCACCAACTAATTTTGAAATAATTTCAGGAGTCAGTATACCTAAAGTTAAACCTACAATTCCTAATACAGTTAGTAAGCTTGGTGCTGTTTTTAGCAAAGCTTTTAAAGCCACCTTAAAAGCTTTTTTTGATTTTTCTTTGCTTTTTATCAAAGATACAATAAGAGCTATTATTAATAAGCTATAGATTGTAATGAGCGTTGCCATGATGTCATCCTCCTTTGATTATTAAATTCTAATCTATGTTCATTATGTATATAGTTTGATTGAATATAGTTTACTATACCGATGCCTTTATGTCAATAACAAAACGCCAGTTTGTAAACTGGCGTTATTGATAAACCTTCATCTCATTTGCTATAAGCCTCTCTTCTTTATTACTTAACAAGTAGCCATATGCCTAAAAACAAGAATCCCACTGCCCAAAGATAGAAAAATATTTCTGTTCCTTTATCCCCCAACACTTTTTTGAAAAGTTCAATTTTTTTCATGCTCCAAATTTTTTCGGGTTTCATGACAGCTATAACAACAACCGCTACAGCATATAAAACTGCTAAAACACCCAATAATTTCATAATAAAAACCTCCTTATTCTAATCCTTTTCTTATTTTTGGTGCTAAAACCATGAAAACTAACATACTTATGCCCAACACGAGACCTGAATAGGTCAAGATGTCTATCCATGTACCACTGTCAGATAATACTAAGTTGTTTCCTTTGTAAGTCCAGTAGAAAGGGTTCCAGTAAAATAACGGCTGCCATTTTTCAGCTAAAAGCTCCGCTCCCGCAACACTTCCAAAGAGAGGTAAAAAAAGCAATTTCATGTTTCCGGCTGCAGTCATCACATCGTCATTATTGATTCCTTCAATAAAACCTATCAGAATACTTATGATACAGGAAGTCGCGACCATCAAAAATGCATGGAAGTAGTTAATATCCTTAAATCCTGTTATCAATAACATCAAAAATGTTCCAACGACAGGGATAAATACACCAATTAAGCTTTTTCCTGCAATGAACCCTAATCTAGATACAGGTGATAAGTGAATAGCACTTATGGTATTATCTGTTTTTTCTTCAACAATATTTAAAGCAATGACCATACCTCCCAAAACTGCACTGAACATCATCGCCGCATTCACCATTAATTTTTTCAAAGGGGGTAAATCTCTTCCGTAATCTACTATTTCAGCCATAGAATCTTCCATCCCTATATCGAAATGCTCAAAGGTTGTCAAATACTTAACATAATCCACGATATACTCAGGCTCGTTCCCCTGAGTTAGGATAAAATAATCATCTGTTTTGTGAGGAAGCACTGCTACAATATTGTCTCTCTTGATGACTCTTTCTTCAATCGCCTCAATAGTATCGAGCAACTCCACCTTCGCAAACTGTTTGAAAAAATCTTCTTGCGCTTGATTTTCTCCTTTAAGTAGAACAATTTCGACCGTGGTATCATTAATTCCGGGAGAAAAAACATTGATTATAATCGCAAAAATAATTGGCACGACAATAATGTACATGGTTATAAAATTTCTTGTACTAACAATTAAATCTCTTTTGAAAATCAAAAATATTTTTCTAATCATTTAGTAACACCTCCTTATAATGTCAGTGTTTTTTTGAATCTATAGTTAGCCAGCACGAAAATATCCAATCCCAACACTGCGAATCCAAGAGATGCCACGCGTACATAATCAATATTTCCATTTATAGATATGATTTCTTTAAAGCTTTGGAGCATAATATAGCTTGGAATGATTTTAATCCAATCAGGGTCCCAGCTTGGTGTAAAGTAAGATATGTTTGGCATTATCATAATAACTATGACTATGTATAGCGCTCCAAAAGCTTGGATAATGTCTTTATAAAAGCTTGTTATATAAAGCCCTAAAGAAGCTGCGAAAAATCCTGACGTAATAAGAAATAAAATCATAGTCAGGTAATCAGGTTGAAATCCCATCACAGGAATTGTGATAATTAAAGTTGTAGCTATCGACGTGAGAAGAATTACCCCTATTTTACTTAATAAATAATGCCAAACGGATGATGCCGTAACCGCATATGCTTTAATAATCCCCTCATTTTTATCCAGGAAAATATAAGCTGAAATTATGAATAAGCTCATAAGGCTTCCATTGAAAGTTAAAAATACCGGTATTAAATTTTGTCTATCGCTCAGTGGTTCTATGTTTTGATAGATGGAACGCACCACTATGTTATCAGAATACTCGTCAATAACGTCAAGCTCCGCTTTTTGGTTGTGAAATACCAGAAGTAAATTTTTTAGCTTCTGAGTTTCATAGCCTTGTAGATAGTAAGTATGTATAATCTGGCTATCTTTATTGACATGAACGTGGACTGTGGGAACTCTTTCTGAACCGGAAAATGCATTTAATGCTTCCATATTTTCTAACAAATAAATTTTGGATTCATCCGTCTCATATAGTTCAGCCCTGTAATTTTTTTTATTAGCTTTCACTTCCACCCATTCAGATGATTCATCCAAATCTTTTTCCAGCAGAGCCTCCCTATATTGATCCTTGACAACTTTAGGCAAATCCAAATAAAGATATTCACTGCTTCTATTCTCGAATTTTTCAGGAACAAGAAATATTAATATGAGCAAAAGCACAACAGCCATACCCATCTCTATATAAAAGTACCAGCTTTTTGCAGAAAGGTTTAACTCCTTTGTAAAACTATACCATAATTTCATTTAAACCAATCCCCTTCCTGTCACCTTGATAAAAATCTCTTCTAGCGTCGCTTCCTTTGTATGCATTGTTTGAACATTATTTTTTTTAATGACTTCTATGAGTTGATTTTTTTCTTCTTCAACTACAGTGGAAAAGCGGTCTTTTAAGAGCTCTCCATTTCTAAAATATTCTACCTCAACTAATTTTTCACCGTATCTAAGCTTTAGCTCTTTTGGAGAATCAATAAGTCTTATTTTGCCATCAACAATGAAAGCAACGCGATCACATAACTCATCAGCAATAAACATGTTGTGTGTGGTTAAAAAAACAGTCACTCCTTTTCTATTCTCTTCTTTTATAATATCTTTTATGTTAGCCGCTATTGCCGGATCAAGTCCTGTAGTAGGCTCATCCAAAAACCATATCTCCGGATTATTGATCATTGACCTAGCAAAGGTTAGCCTATGTTTCATACCCTTTGAATATTTACCGGCCTTTATTTTCTCTTTGCCGTCTAACCCCACCATTTTTATCAACTCCATTGGTTCTCTCGTTTTTACATCAAATAATTTTCTGTAAAATTCAAGGTTTTCGAGTCCAGACATCTTGTTATAGACATTTGACTGTTCAAATGACATGCCTATTTTATTAAACATCTTATTTTTTATATGTTTGACATCGAATCCGGCAACTTCAACTTCTCCCTTCTGCAATTGCAAAAGACCTGTCAGTATATTTTGCGTCGTTGATTTCCCTGCTCCGGACGGGCCTAGGAATCCAAAAATTTCTCCTTTTTCTATCTCAAAGCTAATATCATTGACCGCATAGCTTTCGTCATTGCTATACGAATGGTATAGATTTTTAACCTTTATCATTTCACGCCTCCCCTCACTTATAAAATCCTTTTCTCAAAACTTCTATATATTTACTGACTTCATTTGATATGTCCTCAATGTCAATGACATCATCGACTTTTATTTTATTAAAGTAATTTTCTCCGATTTTTTCAAAAGTCCAATTTAATATATTCAACACTTCTTTTATCTCAATGTCTTCTCTAAATAACGAAAAATCAATATTTTCATAATATACTTTTTCGTATATGTTCGGTACATATTCTTCAAATATCGCTTTTAGTTCCTCTATTGATTTATCTGAATTGATTCTCTGAGTAAATCTTGTCAGATAGGGGTACTCACGAAAAATCTTCAATTTAATCAGTGTAATCTCTCTTATCCTCTCTAACAGGTCAGGTTCTTCCCAATTGACATCGGCTAAAATAGCATCTGCTATCTCTTTGATCGAGAATACCTTTAAATAGTTGTACAGCGATTTTTTGTTTTGAAAGTAATTAAATAGCGAACCTTTTGATATGCCGGCCTTTTCAACAATTCTATTGGTGGAAGCTTTTTCGTATGTATTTTTACAGAACTCTTCCATCGCGCTATTGATAATGTTGATTTTCTTTTTCGGGTCTAAATTAGAAAGTTTGTCTTTCAAAAAACCACCTCTCTAGCATTACTAGTCTTTCTCATAATTTAATATAACCGTTTCTCCTTCATCAAGGCCTTGAATAATTTCTATAAAATGGTTTGTCTCAATACCCGTTGTCACTTCTCTTTCAATCGGATTCTTGTCTTCAAGGACTTTTACATATTTTTTCATGTCTTTTTCATATAGAGCTTCTTCAGGAATTATTAAAACTTCTTTTGATTCTTCTATCATCACCTTCGCATCTACCTTGAGACCAAATGAAAGATTGCTACCCGATTCAAGAAGATCAATTTCCACCGTCTGTCGATTTTCTTCCACGCCTAGTTTTGAGAATGTGATAAATGCCTTGGGATATATTCTTTCAATTTGTAAACTGTCAATGTAAACCCCTAAATTCTGGTCTTGCACTTCAGCTCTCATGCCTGGTTTCATATTTATAACATCTTTTGCCATGAAATCAATTTTCAAGGTTTTTTCTAATGGGTCTTGAATCTCTAAAATTTTTATTCCTATAGAAGGAGTATCACCTTCATAAGTATTCAAATCCGTTATGATGCCGTCAAAGTCAGCATAAATAATTGAATGCTCTTTGTTTTTCTCAAGATTCTCCAATGATAAGAGAAGCACATCTATTTCTGCCTCGTATTTCTTTTTCATGTTTTCTGAAAGACCTTTAACCAATTGATTATAGTTGTTTTGTAGTGAAGCAAGCCTATTTTTAAGCAGTTCTAAATTGTTGATGGCTTGTTCCAATTCAATTTCAGTGGCTGCTTTATTTTTATAAAGTGCTTCTATCCTACTTTTATTTTCTTCTGCCAGACTAATACTGCTTTTTATGCCGGCTATTTCTATTTTCACACTGTTGATGCTTTCAAAATCAGCTCCTAATAAAGCTTCATTATAGGTTGCTTCTAAAGCCTCTATTTGCTTTGTAACTTTTTGAATTTCTATCTCTATATTATTTTCGAATTTTATCAGAAGCTGACCTTCTTTGACATAATCTCCTAGATTCACTCCAAGCTTTTCTACTCTGTTTATACTGTTTCCGTAGTAGCTCCTAATATTTTTAGAACTTATAGTACCCACTTCTTCGACGTATTTTTCAATTTCTCCTTTTTTGACCTCGGCCGTGTCATATTTTGTCCCAATACTGCCCGTAGTCAGAAAATAAAATATTGCGATTGACAAAAGCGTGAGTATAACAAGTGCGATAACCAATTTTTTCTTCATTATTACCTCCGTGATAAGCTTTTTTATCTCATGTTTTCTTATTTATATTTGTATTCATTAATGGTGTTTGTTTAGCACCTATTAAAATGACCATACTGGTCATTTTAATTATATCTCTTTATTTCTGCTTAGTCAAGCCCCTCGAGGTGCACCACAAATCAAAGCCCCGTCACTTAAGTGACGGGGCTGCAAATTTTTATTTACTCTGTCATTTCTTTACTTTTCCATAATCGATGGCTTCTTTTGGACAAACTAGCGTACAATTGTAACATTGATGGCACAGCTTAGTATCTATCCTAGCTTTATGGTCTTCTTTGAAAACCTTAATTGCTTCAGCAGGGCATGCTTTTTCGCATAACTTACATCCAATGCATTTTATTGGGTCTACTCTCCTTGATGAAAATGCATGCCTTCCGGTTAACCCTTGCAATACACCAAAAAGACATATTTTGTTATGGAAAACCTCCGGTTTATATCTAAACGTCAGTATAACAGAAGCCACAAGCCAAATCAGTAATACCGGAAAATCCTTGCCGCTTACCTTTTTCATGAATATCATAAGCCCTGCGGAAACGATCAGTAATACCCATGCTAACCAACCTGATTCAATCCATTTTGGTGCACTTTTCAATTTTATTCCAAATTTCAAAGCTAATTTTTCAGTGCCAATCATCATTGTATTCATAGGGCAAATCCATCCGCAATAAAACCTGCCAAAAAATACGGCCGCAACCATACTCAAAGCAAATATTGCCAACCAAAGTATTGGCGTTCCCCTAAACATGATAAACGCAAAAGCAGCCAAAAAAAGAATTCTTATTGTATTAATTTTGAATTGTTCCATGATTATCCTCCGATTCTATTTTATTCTCCAGATGCTCATACTGTTCAATCAACCTTGAAATTCTTGCCTTCCTTGCTTTTAGAATCATAACCCATTGTGCTAGCTCTTTTTTTCCGTCTTCGGTAATCATATATACTCTGCGCTTTGGTCCAGGACCGCCTTCTTCCCAATATGAAGTGACCCAAGCATCTTGTTCCATTTTACGTAATGTCCGATATAAGGTGCTGACATTTAGCTCATCTTCTTTAAATCCAAAATAATCCAATTTCTCAATCAGTCCATACCCATACCCAACCTCGTCATGCAAAAGAAGTAGTAGGCACACCTCCAAAAATCTTTCCATTTTATGATATTTCCCGACGCAAAATAATTCACTTTCATTTTTCATGCCTTTACTACCTCCCTACAAATATGAAAAACGTTGTTCTATGTACTTTATGTATATAGCTTTATTGAATATAGTTTACTACTAGGCCGCCTGTATGTCAATAATAAAACGCCAGATTAGAAACTGACGTTATTAAAAGTCTTGTATAAGGTTACTTTCCGTTGAGGACAATTTGAGTTATAAATTTACCATTTTTAACTGAGAATCCAGCAGTGCCGTCGTATCTTTCTGCCGTATAGATTATGCTTTTTGTTCCAGTTCCTCCTCCTTGCTTTTGTGTAACCGGTAACTCACCATCAAAAACAATATCCTGACGGCAAGTATTTTCCATCTGTATACGTAAGCGATGGTCAAAGTATTTAACCGTGACAATGATTTCTTTTTCAGCATCCATCGGAAGCTGCAAGCATCCTTCAAGGGCATTCTCGAATGCATTTCCAAGTACACAAGTAAGATCAACATTATCAATTCCAATATTCTCAGGCATATTTACATTAAACTGTATTTTTATGTTTTCATCCTTTGCTTTACTTGCATATAAGTTCATGATGCTATTGGCTATTGGATTTTTACAAAAATAATCTACGTTATACTTATCTATCGCGGTATCAAAGGTAACCATATAAGCCTTTAAGTTATCTATATCTCCATTCTGTAATAAACCCATAATGACTGCGTTATGATGGTGCATATCGTGCTTTTGTTGAAAGGCTAGCTCGGCCGTTGCCTTCTGGCGAATTAGTTCTGATTCCCATAATTTTTCTTGCTGTCCCATAAGCAAATGTCTTTTTTCAAGTGCGTATTTTTCAACAATAGCACTTGCTTGCACATACAAAAAATAATATACAGTTACAAACAATAGGTACAAGGTGGCAATAATGACTCTTAACCAATAATCCTTCGACCAATACCAGTAGGGTGATGGGTAATATAGTACCATGATTTGCATCATTAAGAACATAAGCGGTACCAATACTGCTGTCCGCCACTCTTTATCTAAAGTTTCTACAAGCATTCTAAACCGCGGCCTTACATACTTAAACAGTAAGGGGAGTATAATCAGATAAATTGCCAAGCGAATGCTAATTCTTACGCCAACAAAGGAACTGCCATCAAAACCGAAGGATAAAGTATCGCTAATATAACTAATCGATACATATATATTGACAAAGCTTAAAAAACTAAATAATGCTACAAAAAATCGGTCTTTTGAACATATCAAAAACCATGATAGTTGAATTACAAGAATGACAAGTATAGCAAAATTATCAACAGAATCTCTCCCGCGAAGATATAGGGTATAAGATAGCAGTCCAATGCCTAAAATCATGACAATTAATCCCAATGCAATTCTCTTCCTCACGGGCTCTCTAAACTTCATTACAGAAGATGACATTAATGTAAACCCAATAACAGATTGTAAAAATGATAAAAATACTAAGCTATTATACAACACGTCTACCACCTCCTATAATATATAGCCTATCATAACATTCTTCAAAAAAAATAAAATTGGGGCAAATGCCATCTGATAAGGGGTATTTGCTTTTTTATTCTTCAATTGACATCTGGAAACTCAAAAATTCATCTTTAAGCTTTTGGTAAGCACGATAAGGATAAGCCAAACGTTCCCCCGTATCAAAAATGATGTTGTCTTTCATAATTTGCCTTATGTATCTTAAGTTCAAGTTTATAGAAGCCCCACATCTTGCGAAATTTTTTGATTGCGAAAGCAATACAAATAATTCAGTAGAAGTCATTCGAACTAAAAATTTTTCGCCTTTTAGCATATGAATCACTTGGTAGTTATTCTTGCCGGGTTGTGTGAATAGAACGTCCCTTGAAAAAAGACGAACCATCCCATCCGATGTCTTGATTGTAATAATGTGGCGCCGCTCTACGTTTAATCTAATAAGAACCTTGTCTATGGCTGTAAAGATAGCAAGCTCCCCATATGGTTTAATCAAATATTGAGCAGCATCAACTTCAAAAGCTTCAATAGCGTGGTTTCTAGAGGTGGTGAGAAATATGATTTCTCCCTTGTCATCAAGCTTACGCAATTCGCGTGCAGCCTCTGTTCCAAGCATACCCGGCATATAGACATCCAATAAGTAGATATCAAATCCTCCTTGCTCCTCTACACAATACAATAACTCAAAAGTTGCTGAAAACAAATATAGTTTAATTTCATATTGGGGGTGTTCTTGTATATACTTATCAAGAATACTGCGCGTATACGCCAGCTCTTTTATATCATCATCACAAATTGCAATTCTAATCATGCATTCACCCTCCTTTTCGACTTTTTTTCAAATATTTAAATGAGCCCGCAGAGCTGTTTTAAGATTAGGATAAATAGGAGTAGGTCTTGAGGGTCAGGCCTGACAAATTGACAAACTTATTCTTTTCCTTATCTCATCAATCTCATCATTTACATTTTCTCTGCTTATTATCTTTGATATTCCTGATTCGCTTATTCCCAAGGCTTTACTCATTTCCTTATTGCTTTCTTCTGTTAATTCTTTGGCTAATATTACTATTGCTTTTCTTGCATTGTTTATTCTCTTTACTCGTTTGCCACTTTCTAGTTCTTTTCTTTCTATTTCATAATATTCTATTGCATTTTTAATTACTTCTTCAAGTGTTATTCTTTTGATCTTAATTTTTCCTGTTCCTTCTATTATTTCTTCTATCTCTTCATCTCTTGTTTTGTAGTCTTCTTCTTTTATTTGATCTTCTATTTGCATTTGCTTTTTATATTCTTTTATTGCTTTGTTTTTACTGGTACCTAACATGGATAAAATATATTCTATATCTATAAAGTCATTTTGGTATTTTATATATTCATTATGACTGCTCCATTTGTATTCTAAATTTTCTGTTTTCTTGGCTTTTACAGGATTGTAGTGAATGTATTTTATTAAGGAAAATAGATAGGCTTCTTTTTGGCATAGTATGCTTTTGTATCTTTGTTGAAATATATGTCCCGTTCGATTATATTTCTTATTATATCTCTGGGTAAAGACTTGTTGTATCCCCTGCATTATTTTTGATAACGGTACTTCTTTTACTTCTATTAATAGATGTGCATGATTATCCATAAGGCAATATGCATATATATTGAATTTATATCTTTTCTTATATTTTTTTATGATGTTAATATAGGCTTCTTTTTCTTCTTCTTTTTCAAAGACTGTTTCTCCGTTATTTCCTCTGACCATGACATGATATAGCGCGCCTTCATAATATATCCTTGGTTTTCTTGGCATATTATCACCTTTTACCATTTTATTCTAAGATTATTCCTATTTTGTCAATTTGTCAAGCCTGACCC
>JAFGVC010000118.1 GCA_016938195.1 Tissierellales bacterium
TGCCTTTTCATTAATATATGAAATAGACTTTCCGGCTATATAATTCAAGCCATCAAGATCCTTTTCATCATAGGGTAAAACCAGATCTGTCTGTGATTTTTTAATTTGAATGACTGTCTCAAAAATATGTCGTTCACCCTCTTGGATGTATTGTCCCATTGAATGTAAATCCGCCGTAAAATTTACGGAAGCAGGAAATATTCCTCTTCCTTCTTTTCCTTCACTTTCTCCAAAAAGCTGTTTCCACCATTCGGACAAAAAAATCATAGAAGGCTCATAATTAACTAAAATTTCTATTTTTTTTTCATTTTGATAAAGAATATTTCTATATGCGGCATATTTAAAAGCTTCATTTTTTAGAATAGAAGCTTCTTTATACTCTGCAAATCCATCAGCCACGCCCGACATAAATTTTTCTATATCAATACCCGCAACAGCCATTGGCAGTAAACCAACTGCTGTAATAACTGAATATCTTCCTCCGATATCATCGCTTATTTGAAAAGTCTCGTATCCTTCAAAATCAGACATTTTCTTTAAAGCCCCTTTTGAACGATCCGTTGTCGCAAATATTCTTGACGCCGCACCCTGTTTACCGTATTTGTTTTTCATAAACTGTTTAATGATTCTAAACGCAACCGCAGGCTCTGTAGTGGTACCTGATTTCGAAATAACATTGACGCAAATATCTTTTTTTTCAATTAGATGAAGGATGTCTTGCAAGTATTGAGCGCTAAGATTATTGCCGACAAAATAAATACGAGGAGATTTCGAATCAAGTTCATTGAAAAAATTGCCATTCAAAGCATCAATAGCAGCCTTGGATCCTAAATAAGAACCCCCTATCCCAATCACTAAGAAGACCTCACAAGTACTTCTTATTTTATCTGCCACATCCCTAATTTTAATAAACTCATGCTTATCATACTCAACAGGCCAATTGACCCAGCCAAGAAAATCATTCCCTTGACCGGTCGCATCATATAATTTTTGATGGGCCTGAATCAATTTCTTTTCAATTTTTTCAAATGCTTCAGCTGTAATACCGGATTGAGTGGTTGAAACGCTAATGGACATAAATCCTCCTAAATTACCTTAATGTCTAGCAGGGCTAAATCATCATTCCCTTGCCCATTGAATACCTTCACTGAATGTTCTAAAACATTAAAAATGTTTTCAGATTCTAAAAATACAGAAACTAGCCTTTCTTCTCCAAAGTACTCATCATTTTCATTTTTTAACTCCGTAATACCGTCTGTATAGAATAAAAGATTGTCACCGGCTTTAAGCTGAACGGTTTCAATAGAATAATTGACACTGTCAAAAAAATTGCTTATTGGATAGCCTTTGGCCATTAGTCCAGTGATTTTTCCTTCTCTCTTAAACAAGGGAACACAGTTATGACCCGCATTCAAGTATTGAAGCTGCTTTGTGTTTTTATCAAAGACACAATAAAAAATAGAAAAATAGATGTCGTCATCAAAATTAAGCGCCAGAAAAGTCCTATGAAGCTCGGACATTACGGCGTTTAAATCACGGGATTTTTTACTGATGGCCCTCACGGTCTGTTTAACATACATACTTATCATAGAAGCTGATATGCCATGCCCTACAACATCACAAATATAAAATCCAGTGGACTCCTTGTCAATCTTAAACACATCAAACATATCCCCGCTCAGTAATTCAGAGGGTTTATAATAGTGATCAATCAGTAAATCCGTATATATGCCCTTCAAAGGTAGCATATTAATTTGCATTTTTTGGGCAAAAGAAATATCCGCACGCATCCTTTCGTTTTTTTGTAGGATGGAACGCTCCAATTCTCTTTCTTTCGTGATATCTCTAAAGACCTCAACAATAGCGGTAATAGCATTGTATCGATCGTATACCGGAGAACTGATAATCATATAAGATTTTTCATTGATGTCTTGATAAGTAATCATTGTCCGACCTGTATCAAAAACAATATCAGCCGAGCATTCCTTACATGGCTCAGTTTTTCCAATGCCCTCATAGCAAATTTTACCAATCGTATGAGACATAATATTCTCTTCGAGAGAAGTATTGGTATGGATAACCGTTCGATATTTATTGATCAACCTAACGCCGTCAAGCATACTGTCTAAAATTCTGAACTGCGCCGAATTGGCCGAATCTTTATTTTCTGTTTTCGCCATCTTATACCTCGCCAATTGCTAATTTATCAAATTATTTGTGTCCTTCTTTGGGTACGATGCAAATGAATTCCAATCCTTTATCAGAATGGCTTCTCCATTGATGTCTTTTGTTGGCGGGAACAAGGGAATAGCCCCCTTCTTTAACCGGAAATTCTTCGCCTTCAATCGTTAGGACACCTTCTCCCAAAATATAATAATTGATATGTGGCCATGGATGCTCATGGTCAAAGCTATAGCCAAAGGGCTCAAGCTTTACAATTCTCATAACGTAATCTTCCCAGCCTTCTTCAGCACCAATGACTTTCTTCATTGCAGCTCCTTTTACGGTAGGTGCATTCTGAATTACAAATTCTACATTATCTTTATGTCCAATTATCATAATAACCTCCATTTCAATATAATGTGACATTTCTATTTATTATAGCATATTTTATTTCTTTTCTCCAAAAAATTGGTAATAATTGACCTTAACATCGCCATTAAATAATTTTCTTTTTTTAGATGCCTTTTGTCCATATGCCTTTTCGAAGGCTTCATAAGACGTTATTACATAATTAGACCACGTAGGATCACTTCCAAAAGTATTTCCTATCGTTTTGGCTAGCTCAATCACGATATCTTGATCTCCCAGTCTGTCTCCGTAAGGAGGATTTGTGATCATCACTCCATGCTTTTCAGGTAAAACGTAATCCTTCACATCCAAAACCTTGAATGTAATATACTTATCCATGCCAGCCCTTTTCGCATTGCTTCGTGCAGCTTTTATGGCCTGTTCACTGATATCGGAAGCATATATTTGCAGGTTGACTTCTTCATCAACCAAGCTCTCATAATAATCCCTTGTATCCTGCCAAACGGACTCCGAAATTATCTGCCAGTCTTCGGATGCAAAATGTCTGTATAGTCCCGGCGCCGTGCAAGTTCCTATCATGGCGGCTTCAATTGGAATCGTCCCTGAGCCGCACATCGGATCAACCAATACCCTGTCTTTATTCCAAAAACTTAATTCTACCAACGCAGCTGCCATCGTTTCTTTAATAGGCGCCAGCACTGAATCTTTCCGATAGCCTCTTTTAAAGAGACCCTCCCGGGCACCTGTCGTATCCAACGTCAAAACAGCTCTATCTTTATGAATAGAGACTTGGACTGTAAACTCTGCTCCTTTTTCATTGAACCATTCCTGCTGATACTTTTGTTTTAGCTTATCCACAATCGCTTTTTTGACAATTGATTGGCAATCAGGGACACTAAATAATTTAGACTTGTAAGACTTACCATTAACTGTAAAACGTCCGTCCTTTTCAATCCAGTCTTCCCAAGGCAAGCTATAAGTCTGATCATATAATTCTTCAAATGTTTCACTTTGAAAAGATCCCATTACGAGTAGCACCCTTTCAGCACTTCGCAAATTAATATTAGTTTTTGCTATATCAGCAACATCCGCTTCAAAGTAAATCCAACCATTATCAACAAATAAGTTTTCATACCCCATTTTTATCAGTTCACGTTTTACGACAGCTTCCAACCCAAAAGAACATACAACCGCCAATTTTATTTTTCCCATTTCACTCATCCTTTACTTAATCATTACACGGTGATAGATTTTTTTGCCCTTCTTAATGATTGCCTTTTGTTCAATGAAATCTGTCGGCAAAACTAGTCGCCCCAAATCAATTATTTTTTCATCATTCAATGTGATGCCACCTTGTTGAATAAGTCTTCTGCCCTCGCTGTTGCTACTAATTAAATTCGCAGCTTTCAGTAACTCTATGATTGTCGGTCCATCATCAAAGAAAGCACTGTCAATCTCCGTCGAGGGCATGTTTTCAGAATCTGTTCCTTTAGAAAAAATGGCTCTTGCGGCTTCCTGAGCTTTCTGCGCCTCTTCGGTTCCATGTACCATTTGAGTAATTTCATAAGCCAAAACTTCTTTAGAGTGATTTATTTCTGATCCTTCAAGATTTCCTAGCTTTTCAACCTCTTCCATTGGAAGGAAAGTTAATAATGACAGGCATTTTTTGACATCCGCATCATCTATGTTTCGCCAATATTGATAAAATTCATAAGGGGAAGTTTTTAAGGGATCGAGCCACAAGGCTCCCTTCTCAGTCTTACCCATTTTTTTACCCTCGCTTGTCGTCAATAGTGTAAATGTCATGCCATAAGCGCTAGCACTATCCTTTCGTCGGATTAAATCCGCTCCGGCTATTATATTTGACCACTGATCATTTCCACCAAACTGCATTTTACAATCATATAATTTATGAAGCATATAAAAATCATAGGCTTGCATCAGCATATAGTTAAACTCCAAAAAAGTTAGTCCCTTTTCCATTCTATTTTTATAGCATTCTGCCGTCAGCATTCTGTTAACAGAAAAATGTACACCTATTTCTCTCAAAAAATCAACGTAGTTTAATGTCAGCAACCAATCAGCATTATCCACCATTAGCGCTTTTCCTTCATTAAAATCAAGGAATTTTTTAAAAATAACCTTGAATTTCTCGGCGTTGGACTGAATCGTTTCCTTAGTCATCAAAGATCTCATACCCGTCCTGTCGCTCGGGTCTCCGACCATTGTAGTCCCTCCACCGATAATAGCAATCGGACGATGTCCATGCCTTTGCATATGTGTCATGACCATGATTTGAATGTAATGTCCAATGTGCAAGCTGTCTGCGGTAGGATCAAATCCGATGTAAAATGTAACCTTTTCTTTTCCCAGAAGCTCTTTAATTTCTTCTTCATGCGTGCATTGCTCAATAAAACCTCTTTCCATTAATACGTCAAATACATTTCTCTCCATCATTATAACCTCATTTATAGATATTTGTGAAACAAAAAAGTCCTCAAAATTAATTTCAAGGACGACAATGAAATCGTGGTACCACCTTAATTTGTCTGTCTTTTTATCAGCTTCACACGACAGACCTCGAACGCCTTAACGCTTGCCCGCGCCATGGTTTCCCATGAAAGCTCCGGAATCGTACTTCATGATTGTTCCCTGCAATCTTCTCACCAACCAGACGGCTCTCTTACTTTTAGGGTTTCATCACTACTGTTTCCTTCTTAGCTTAAAATGATTACCGCATCGGAAAAATCACGGCACTTTTTTACATACTAATATAATGATATTTTATTGTCAAGACAAGAATTAAATTTCTAGTCTTAACTCAGCTATTGATTTAGTGGAAAGCTGGGTTCTATCGAGTTCCAAAATTTCCAGTGCTTTTTCAATATCCTCTTCTTTCTCTACCTCAATCTCTAAATATGGACGCGGGTAAGTATCCTTATCCCATGTGTCAATTTCAAAAAGAATGTTGTCGTACCTATAGGACACTCTTTCTTTATGTCCTTTATGCTTGAGAACATATCCTAAGTCTGATAAAATCATTTCCATTTCTTGACTGTCATTGATGATGACCTCATGTTCAATGTTTTGTCTTGAAAGGCTCGCATTCAGGTTCTTTTTAACCGTATAGGCAATCTGTTTGTCTCCTGTAGAGAGGTTCTCTGTAATCCTTATTCTAGAATATCCACTGAAAGTTTTTTCTAAAAAACCCTCCGGCGTATCATATATCATATTGATTTGAGCTTCATGCTTGATTTTTATAGCATTTAACGCAATCAGCTTTCCTTCAATCTCTTCAGGATTGATGTTTAAAATTTTTACCTCTATTTCCCTCAAACTAAACCTCCGTTATCAATTTTAATTTAAAATCCAGAAAGTCTGCGGCTACACAATGAAAGGATGTCTTGCCAACAGTACCTTCTTTAATATATTTATGACCTTCTTTTCCGTGTAAATGTCCATAAAGGCAAATGTCTGCATGATGGCTTTCTATAATGACACCAAAATCATTGAGCTCTCCACCACTATTGAAAGGAGGATAATGGATCATTGCAATTTTTATTGAGCTTTGCTGATGTTCTGTAGCCGCAAAAGAATTATTTAACCGGTTGATTTCTCTATTGTAAACCTTCTCATCCATTAGACCAAACTCATCACTGTCCTTTGAAATCCATCCTCGGGACCCAAAAACTTCAATTCTATCATTAGAAAAACAATTGTTGTGGATGAAAAATAACGACTTTAAATTTAATTCATTCATTTTTTTGATTGAAGACCACCAATAATCATGATTGCCCTTGCATATAATTTTTGTTCCTTTAAGTTGGTCAATCAACTTTAAATCCTTATATGCATTCTCCAAAGAAATTGCCCAAGAAATATCTCCGGGCATCAGCACTATATCTTCATCATTAACTTTTTCTTTCCAATCTTTAAAAATTTTTTCTTCATGATTGATCCAATTTTCTCCGAAAATATCCATTGGCTTTCCCTTAAGTGAATCCAGATGGAGATCTGAAATGCTAAATATTTTCATCTTCACCTTCCTATGATAATTCTATATCTTGATATTTCGTATTCATATGATTCAACATTTCTTTTTCTCTTAAGTGGCATGTGAACAAAATCACCTGACGATGGGCACATATTTCCGAAAGGATATCCATTGCATTCCGCAGTCTTTTCTTGTCATATTGTGTAAAGCAATCATCTAGAATAACCGGGGCTTCCTTATCTTTTGATAAAATATCAACAAGTGCAAATCTAATACAGAAATAGACTTGGTCCATGGTTCCTGCACTCAAACTATGAATACCCACCGTTGATTGATTGCTTTTATCAACAATTTCAATATTCATCTGTTTATCAATGCTTATTTCACTATATTTACCACCTGTTATCATATGTAGATAAGCACCGGCTTTACGAGCAAGCCTAGGGGTAAAGGACTCTTGATTCTTTTCAGCTAGCTGATGAATCAACTGAAGTGTATCTTGAACCCTATTTTTTTCTTTTTCAAATTCCTTTTTGCGAATCTGATAATAGTCAAGCTCTTCTTCAAGCTCTGACAATATCCTCACACCGTTTTGCTCTACATGCAAATTCTGTTTCAATCGATCTATTTTTTCACTCAAGGCTTGCGACTTATCAACCAATTCCTGATAGGCCGCTTGCACTTCATCTCTACTTTTATACTCAGAGCTATGAATCAGTTCCTCATGCCCTTGTATCTGATCAGCCAATTCTTCAAGAGACTTGTCGCCTAACAATTCAGTCAATGCTTCTACCTTTGTTTTTCTGCTCAAAAGCTTGTCTTGGAAATTTTTTTGCTCTTTAATATGTTTTTTTAGTTCCGAAACCGTTGTCACTTGATTTCTATCCAATAAATTATCGACTGAAATAAGATTTTCCTTTTTCTCTGTTGCAACTTCTTCAATTTTTATCTCGCAAGCTTGTAAGCTCAGCTGAAGATTTTCAAGCTGATCGAATTTTTTATTGGCTTCATCCACTCTCTTTTTAACGGCACAAATGGCATCCTCTTCAATGACTGTGAATCCAAAAGCACTAAGCTTGCTCATTAGTTCCGTTTCAATCATTTCGGTTTTTTTCTTGATATAATAATATTCTTCTTCTATGGTTTCCTTTGATTTCTTTTTTTCCTCAATATTGCTGATTTCTTGAAGGGCTACTCCATATTTCTCTTTCAAGTCATTCATGCTTTCGCTTTCGGTTTCGATTAATATCGTATTGTTTTCCTCATTCAACAAGGTTAGTCTTGATTTATGTTTTAGATTTTCCTGATTGATGCTTTCTATTTCTTTATTAATAATCCTCACGAGCTTATTGCTTCGACCGATATCTGTCAATGAAAATAATGGAATAAGTAGCAAACCAAGACCCATATACATCAAAGGATTGTTGTAATACTTAACGGCCACATAAGAACCGGCTATCACCAATCCCGATAACAACAATGAAAACACAACATTTATAGTTCTTGTCGATATTTCTTTTTTCACTTTGCTTTTAAGCATAGGGATAACATCACTGTTTAACGCATCTTTTAAATATTGTATTTCTCTTTGATTAACATTGAACTGCTCATACATTTGAAATATTTTTTGATGCTGATTGTCTTCAAACAACTTAATCTCTTGATTAATATCACGGATTTTTTTTTCGAGTCTTTCAATAATCTTATGATTACTAAGATATAAATCATAATTTGCATCTATTTTTGCATAGTCATCGGCGTTTTCATTGATTAAATAGTTATTTTTAATGCTTTCAATTTCATCTGTCAATGCTATCTTTTTTAACAGAAGCTCTTCTTCTATCTGTTGAAGCTGTTCTAATTTGGAATTAATTCTAATAAGCTTTTCATAATCTTCGATGTTGACTTCTAAATCATTTTCCGAACAACCTATCTCTAAGCTCAACTGATTAATCTCTTCAGAAAGCTTCACAGCCTGCTGATAGTTTTCTATCATTTGGTCCAATGCGATAGTTCCCAACAAAGGTGCAAAACGCGTGATGCTTTGCCCGATTGAATTTAATTCTTTCATATAAGAATCGATTAACATGAGCTTGCGCTTTAATTTCAAATCCAAATCTTCTCTTTTCTTAATTTCATCCTGAATAGAATTAATTTTGTGCATAACAAATCCATAATCATCCGATAGATTATCAGGATTACCTATATTAATCATACAGTCCTTAAGGTACTGAAATGTATCTTTGAGCCGGATGGTTTCATCCTTTGTTTTTGAGATATTATCAATTTTTGTTTTTATTTCAATGAGAAGTTCTTCTTCCGTTTGACTCCCAAGCTGTCCAATACTAAAAGTATTTCTAAAAACCTTCCTGTTAACTCCGAAAACAGTTTTTCCAGGTTCTAGAAGATTTAACTTTTTATTGAAGGAAAATTCTTCCGTTATATCTTTATGATTATTTAATTCAAAAACCTTAGTCGTGTTCTCATTAAAATCTCTTACAATTCGAATATTTTTTCCGTCGACCTCACAGGTCATTTCTCCTCGATATGCCGCTTGCTTCCATGGCCTATATTTGTCAATATCCTCAACAAATCCATAAAGCATGCCCTCAATAAATTTGTGAATTGTGCTTTTCCCTGCTTCGTTATTTCCAAATATGACATTTAGGCCACGATCAAATTTTATCGATTTATCAGAAAATTTTCCAAAGTTCAACAGCTTAAGCTCATTAATTCGCATCTTTATCTCACCCTCTCTTTCATCAGGGCATCTAATCCCAACATGAAAGCCTTTTGGCATTCAATATCACAATCTTGATTTTGCTGATAATGTCTGATATAGTCTCCAATAATATTGTCCGCATTCTCGCGAAGAAGCGCTTCAAAATCAATAGCGTAAAGGTATTGATCATCGAATTCAATATAATGGAAAAAGCTTGCTGCTTCGAGCTTAAGTTTTTCCATGTTAATATCAAAGGATACTTCTCCTGTTAAGATAATTCGAAAATAATCCTTTGAAACAGAAATATAATCTCCACTGAATTTTATAATATCAAGCAACTTTTGATATCCATAATCGGGTTGAATGAAAATCTCCCTTGTGATGAATTTTCTTTTTGCGACCGGAACAAAAACTTTTTCAAAATGACCCTTTTTTAATGTTCCGTAAACAACACCATGTTGTCCTTTTTCACTAAAATCAAGAGGTTCAGGTGTTCCTGAATAAATTGCTGTTTCATTGTATTCATTATATTGATGGACATGTCCTAAGGCAATGTAATCAAATTGATTTTCCAATCTTTCAATATCAAGCTTTAAATTATCCGGATCATTTCCATAAACATCCCCATGAGCAAGAAGTATATTGACTTGACTACGGTCTATCTCTAAATTATAGAGTGCATGCCTCTCTTGATTCGGCGTATGCAAATCAACCCCAACACCATAGACTGCAAGGTTTTTATCGGGAAATTCTATTTTTTTGATTTGACCCGCTTCTTGAATCCAATAAACATTATCGGACCAATCAACGTATGGATAAAGTGAAAAGTCAGAACAAGCATCTCTGTTTCCGGTTGTTATAATAATACGTGTGCGCTCTGCCTCTTTAAATTTTAAAGCTAATCTTTTAATATCATCCATCGTGGCATATTTCGCATCAGTTAAATCGCCGGCAACAAATAAAAAATTAACATGATTGCGAATGCATATCTCGATAATCTTATCAAAGGTTTCCCACAATTCTCTTCTTCTTTTTTTATTTTCGCTTGCAATAAATCCTACGGTAAACTTCTTTCCAATATGGACGTCAGCCGTATGAATAAATGATATATCCATCTTGTTCCTCCAAGCCATGACTTCTCAGTTGCTTTATGAAATAAAAATATAGATTACAATTCATCATAACACAAAAGGACGTCTAATAAAACAACAAAAGACGTCCTTTGCACATAATCATTGATGGTGCAATACAGCCGTCGCTTATATCATCGAGGCCAATGTGATTATACTTACAAAACAAAACACTTAGATGTTGTATACCCAACCTTCCGGTCCTACGAGATCTCCGAGTTGAATACCAACAAGCGTGTCATATAATTCTTTGGTAATTGGACCAACTTCGGTTTCTGAATGAAACACGTGCTTTTTGCCATTATGAGAAATAGCTCCAATAGGCGTAATCACTGCTGCTGTGCCGCAGGCCCCTGTTTCTTTGAATTCGTCTAAGCCGTCAATCATGACATCCCGCTCTTCTGTTTTTAAATTCAAATAATGCTCTGCCAAATATAATAAGGATTTTTTTGTGATGCCCGGTAAAATTGAAGGCGATTTTGGCGTTACAAAAACATTATCTTTTGTAATTCCGAAAAAGTTAGCCGCTCCAACTTCCTCAATTTTCGTGTGCGTAGCTGCGTCTAGATAAATACAATCAGCATATCCCGCCTCAACAGCTTCTTTATGCGCAAATAAACTTGCCGCATAATTGCCTCCGACCTTTGCAGCTCCTGTACCATATGGTGCCGCTCTGTCATACTTCGTCGTAACAAAATTGACAGGTGTCATTCCGCCTTTAAAGTAAGCCCCAACAGGCAAACAAAATACACAAAAGATATATTCAGGTGCAGGCTTCACCCCAACAGTATGTCCTGTGCCAAACATAAAAGGTCTCAAGTACAAGGTAGCACCTGTTCCATAAGGAGGTACGTATTCTTCGTTGGCCTTAACAACCTGTACACAAGCGTCGATGAATTTTTCAGTTGGAACTTCAGGCATCAAAATTTGCTGACAACTTCTTTGCATTCTTTTTGCATTTTCATCCGGTCTAAAAAGTTGAATGTTGCCTTCTTTATTTCGATAGGCTTTCAGCCCTTCAAAGCATTGCTGTCCATAATGGAGACCTGTGGAAGCTTCACTGACCTTCAAATAATTGTCCTCAACTAATTTACCTTCGTCCCATTTGCCATCCTTCCAGACAGAAACGTAGCGCAAATCTGTTTTGATATAGTCAAATCCTAGTTGTTCCCAATTAAAATTTTTGCTCATTGTATTTCCCTCCTGTTCAATATGTTACAATTATATAATATATTATTATCCTTTTCAATCATTAGTCAAGTAGCATCTTTCTTTAATTAGTTGAAATGCGAATTTCGCTAAAATATTTCGTCGTTATCATTCGCATATAACCGAAATATTGTATTTGATATTCATTCATTGTTGACTAAAGGTGCTTTTAAATGTAAAATAAAGTTGCATTTTTATATTATATTAAAGGAGAAAACGATGGAGAAATTTTTTAAACTCAAAGAACACAACACTACCGTCCGTACCGAGATTATTGCCGGTGCCACCACCTTCATGACGATGGCTTACATTTTAATTGTTAACCCACTGATGCTAGCCGACACCGGAATGCCTTTTGGTGCAGTGTTTACAGCCACGGCATTATCCTCACTAATCGCAACTCTGATTATGGGTCTTTATGCCAATCTTCCGTTCGCACTGGCTCCAGGTATGGGCTTAAATGCATTCTTTACCTATGCCGTCGTGCTTGGAATGGGAAAAACCTGGCAATTTGCATTAACCGCCGTATTCCTTGAAGGTATTATATTTATCATATTGACCTTTCTTAACATAAGAGAAGCCATCATTGACAGTATCCCTATGAATGTCAAAAGAGCGATTTCTGTCGGGATTGGACTCTTTATCGCTTTTATCGGCTTGGTAAATTCAGGTATTATCGTCCATCAAGACTATTCAACTATCATTCAACTTGGAGAAATCACATCCGGACCGGCTCTATTAGCATTGATTGGCCTTATGATCACTGGATTCTTGTTAGCAAAAGGAGTAAAGGGTGCTTTATTAATCGGAATACTCGTCACAACAGTTATAGGCGTTCCCATGGGCATTACTACTCTCTTTGAAGGCTTTAAGCTCGTAAGTGCACCTCCATCTATGGCTGAAACCTTCTTCAAATTTGATTTTTCTAATATTTTTTCTTTTGATATGTTTGTTATTCTTTTCACTTTTCTAATGGTAGACATGTTTGATACCGTTGGAACACTCATTGGCGTTGCCACAAAAGCGGATATGCTGACAGAAGATGGAAAAATTCCAAATGCAAAACAAGCTTTGTTTGCTGATGCAGTAGGAACAACTATTGGTGCCATCTTTGGTACCAGTACAGTAACTACCTATGTTGAAAGTTCAGCAGGTGTAGCTGAAGGTGGAAGAACCGGTCTCACATCCGTTGTAACAGCTGCTCTATTTGCCGTTGCATTGTTTTTCTCAAATGTATTTCTACTAATCCCATCAGCCGCAACTGCTCCGGCTTTAATCCTTGTCGGTCTGTTCATGATGTCTCCTATTAAGGAAATTGATTTTGCTGATTTTACCGAATCAATTCCGGCTTTTATCACGATCATTTTCATGCCTTTAACATATAGTATTTCTGAAGGGATTGTCTTTGGTATGCTTTCATACATCATCCTCAAGGTGTTGACCGGAAAAGGGAATCAAATCAGCGTCCTTACCTATATTGTGGGTCTTTTGTTCATCGGTAAAATTTTACTATAAATTTAAAACCAAGCCCGGTCATGCCGGGTTCAGACTGATTACAAAGTAAAATTGCAACTAAGGTATTATAATGATAAATACGAAGCATTAATGAGTTATAATAAATTAAGAGCGCAGAAGACTTAAGATAAGGTTTACCA
>JAFGVC010000119.1 GCA_016938195.1 Tissierellales bacterium
GCCAGAGAATTGTTCAAACTCTTTAAATATGTTGAAAAACATGAAGTAACAGATCTTCAACGAGCTTGCAAAAATGCGATCAGTGCCGTCTATGACCAAATGCAGGAAAAAAGAAAGCATTCTGATAACACTGACCTCATGATTCATCTCCACGATATCGTCAGTGAATATATTATTGTATTGGACTCGGCTATCCGAGCAAATGAGGATGGTGCCAATTATTTAGCCGAAGGTCGGCGTTTTGATATCAGTCATATTGATTTTGATCGTTTGCAACAGGAATTTGCTCGGGTTAAGAATAAGAATCTCTTGATGAAGGATTTGCAGTCTTTAATCGATGATCGCTTAGATAATATGATGAAGCGCAATCCATCAAGAATAAACTATTATGAACGCTACCAAACAATTATCCAAGGATTCAACGCAGAGCAAGACAAAGCGGCTATCGAGAAAACCTTTATCGATTTGACCAATTTTGTGAACGATTTGGATGATGAAGAAAAAAGGTATGTTCGAGAAGGATTTGATAACGATGAAGAACTGGCGATGTATGATCTCTTAATGAAAGAATCCCTCACGCCTGCTGAAATCAAAAAGGTCAAAACACTTGCCAAAATTTTACTGGAACGTATTAAGGAAACAATCAGTGAACTTGATCACTGGACAGAAAAAGAGGAAACCCAAGCCGCTGTAGACGTTCTTATCCGTGATACCTTGTGGCGCGAGTTGCCTGAAAGCTATGATGACACTGTTCTTAGCACCTATAGGCAACGAATATACGAGTTTGTATACTCAACATACCCCGCAGCGTAAGGGTATGCTTGTGGCAAAGTATCATTCATCCAATTATGAAGACAAGAGCATAGATTCGATAATTTGCGAAACATGTATCTCGATAAAAATTAATTACCGTTTCGGTAATTAATTTTATTGACAAATTCAAAGAAGGTAAGTATAATGGAAATAGTCGGATACGGAAATAACCAAACTAAAAAACTTTGTAGCGACAGTAAGAAAGCAAAAAAAGATTTAGGCGAACTTATTGCAGAAAAATTATTTGCTGCAATTAATTTTATTGAAAGTGCTTCATCCTTGAATGACGTTGCTTGCTTTCCCACTTACCATTTACATCAACTTTCAGGAGATAAAAAAGATTTATTTGCAATGGATCTTGGCCGGAAATTGGGATTTCGTATAATTATTAAACCGGATCCGCCATTGAATCAAGAAGAAGATAAATTGGATTTTAATTCCAAGTGTAGTGTTGTTAAGTGTATTATAGTGCTGGAGGTGTCAAACCATTATGAATAAAATAGAATATGAAAACATCTCTGCATTTCATCCAGGATATTATATAAGCGATTTAATCAAGGACTTAGAGATGACACAAGAGGAGTTTGCTAAACGTTTAAATATAACTCCAAAAAACTTAAGCAATCTAATAAATGGGAAAGCTTCTATTTCTGAGAATATTGCAAAGAATTTATCTTTTATGCTTGGTACAAGTGTAGACGTGTGGCTTGAACTTCAAAAAAAATATGATCAAAAGGTAATAGAAATCAAAGCATTGCAAGCTCAAAGAGATGAAGAAACTGATTTGGCTCAAATCGATTATTCATACTTTGAAAAACTTGGCGTAGTTAATACTACAAAAAATAAAACGCAGCAGGTATCATCACTGTTCAAGTATTTTGCAATTTCATCTTTTAGTGTATTTAAGAAACCGGATTTTCTTGTTCAATTTCGCCAAACTCAATGTGTTGATGAGAAAATAGTGCTTAATTCTAATGCATGGGTACAAACAGTGATCAACATTGGAAAGCAAATAGAAACTCAACCTTATTCTGAAAAAAGACTTAAAGAGTATTTGCCACAAATCAGAGAAATGACTTTACAAAATCCGTCTGAGTTTTTACCACATTTATCTCGAATTTTTTCAGAATGCGGGATTGCATTTGTATTGATCCCAAGTTTGAAAAACTCTGGTGTATATGGAGCTATTAAGTGGATAAATAAAGATAAAGTTATTCTGGGAATAACTAATAGAGGAAAAAATGCGGACATTTTTTGGTTCTCTTTATTGCATGAGTTAGGGCATGTTTTTCAAAGGAAAATTACGAAAACACTAGTTGACTTTGAAACTAGCGACTCACGTGAAGATTATGAAAAGGAAGCAGATCAATTTGCTAAAGATTTACTAATTCCGGCAAAAGAATATGAAACGTTTATTGCAGATACTATCTTTAGTGAACAAAGAGTTCGAGATTTTGCAAACTCTATAAATATTCACCCTGGAATTATTGTGGGAAGACTTCAAAAAGAAGGACTTCTCCCTTACACTCACTTAAACAAGTTAAAGCAAAAATATATCATTTTGAATTGAAATAGCTTATTTACTGGTAACGAAATATAAAGACCAGCCGCTACAAGCATCTACGCCTGATTGCGACTGGTCTCTTTTTGTCCCCGTTTGAAGCTATTCACTTGGTTTTTGAATCAATCCCTAAGTGAACGCTTCATTCGGACCCCTTTTTTCTTTACAAACCTATTCATCCTTATTTAAAAAATCAAGATATTTTTCAAACCTTCCGTTATTTTCTTTGATGCCGGAAACATAATATTCAATGCATTGTCGTGACTTACTAAATGGTTGGTCGGCTTCTAATATTTTTGTCAAATTTCTGACTGTCCCCTTATTGCCGTCAATAATCTCGATTGAATGAGGAAAATATTGTCTCATCATTTCTTTATAATAAATAAAGTGTGTACATCCCAACACTAGTGTTTCAAACTGGGCTAAATCAATTGAATTAAATTTTCGGTCTAATACAGCATTCAAATTTTTTTGATCAAAATTAAAATCTTCAGCCATCAAAACAAGCTCAGGCATTGGCACCGGATAAATAATATCTGTAGCATCAAGCCTTTGAACCAAGTCATTGAATTTTTTTTCCTTCAAAGTCAGCTCTGTCGCCATAACAAGTATTTTCTTGCCGGAAAATCTTTCAACAGCGGGTTTAAGGGCCGGTTCCATGCCAATCACGGGAACTTTAAAGGATTGTCTTAAATAGCTTACTGAAGCGCTTGTTGCCGTATTACATGCCAATACAACCGCATCAGCCCCTATATTAACTAAAAAATCAACTGCGTCATAAGTCAATTGATTTACTTCAGACTTTGTTTTAATGCCATAAGGAACATGGTCTAGATCTGCATAAAAAATAAAATCTGCTCCCGGCAAAGCCATCATCGCTTCATTCAGCACTGTTAGGCCACCCACTCCTGAATCAAATATACCAATCCTCATATTATCCTCATTCAATGTCAATTTTATCACCTAAAAATTTGGGCTGCTTATTTACTAATAAATCAAGCATCATTTTGACTCTGGCAAAAGCTTCTCTAACATTGGTTTTGAAGCCAACCTGATAATCAACATCCTTTGCATTGTAGCCTACTGCTTCAACACCCTTTACCATGCCGATAAAAATAGCTCTTTTGTTATGGAATTCCTGTGAAATCACAGTAATGCTATCCTGAGAAAATATCTCCTTGCTTCTGACTATAGAATCTAGCGTTCTAAATCCCGCATAATCAAGATAAATTTTGTCCTCGGGGATGCCTTTCTCAATTAAATCATTTCTCATCAGAATGGGTTCGTTGTATTCCATTTGACCATTATCACCGCTGACAATCAAATAATCGACCTTATTATTCCTATAAAGCTCCTCAGCTGCATTGATTCGATAAACATAATAGGGATTTAACGCGCCTGCCCCTACGTATTTTGTTGTTCCTAGCACAAGTCCTACTTTATGATACGGGATTGCTTCCACATCATCATAAACTGACTTCATACTTACTAAATCAACCGCTATATTTGATAACACAAGTGTTGCTACAATCAAAGCCAGTGTTACTTTAAACATGAAAAATATTTTTTTACCAAATCTCACAGTCAAATTCCTCCGACGAAGCTATTTATCTAAGTTTTTTACGAAAATATGCTTAACGTACTTGCTACCGCTTTCTCTTTGATCCACGCTGATTGTCTTGATGCTCTTAACAAGATGAGAAAGCTTCTGATAACCATAATTTCTTGGATCGAAATCAGGTCTTTTCTTAAGTAGCAAATTGCCCACATCCCCTAAAAAAGCCCAACCTTCATCATCTGCAACAATATCAATCGTGTTTTTAATTGATTGAAGAATATTATCAGGTATTCTTGTTTTAACCGTCTTCTTTTTGGCTTTTATTTCATTCTTCGCAATCTGATTGTTTGGTAAATTTTCTTTTTCTTCTTCAATTGATTCGATTTCTTCTTGCTTCTGAAGTACTTCAAAATAAATAAATTTATCACAAGCAATAATAAAAGGATCCGGCGTTTTTTTCTCTCCAATACCAATGACTTTCATGCCGGCTTCTCTCAATCTTGTAGCTAGCCTTGTGAAATCGCTGTCGCTGGATACGATGCAAAAGCCGTCAACTTTTCCTGAATATAAAATATCCATTGCGTCGATAATCAAAGCAGAGTCACTTGAATTTTTCCCCACAGTATAGCTATACTGTTGAATAGGAGTAATGGCATTTTCCAAGAGAACTTTTTTCCAACCCGTCAAAGTGGGTTGTGTCCAATCACCATAGATTCTTTTAAACGTGGGACTGCCATATAAAGCAATCTCTTCCATCATTTCCTTGACTTTTTTATAGGGTACATTATCCGCATCAATAAGTACTGCTAATCTTAAATCATTTAAGTTTTGCATGTTATCTCCTTCTTTAAGACTTCAACTATTATTATACATTAATTTCGCCATTTTTCAATCAATTGATTGAAGCGCCTTTTCCAAAAAAAATAGAGACCAAGTCTCTATTCA
>JAFGVC010000018.1 GCA_016938195.1 Tissierellales bacterium
GATTTTGATTCAAATTGAGGCAAAATCAGATGAAAAACCACAGTTTACTTCCGTAAATGAGGATTTTGAAGAAGATTTTAACGAAGAATTGGATCAAAAAATGAGTTTTGCAAAGCGCTCACAAAGTGAAGCCCTCACAAAAAGATAAATTCTAAGTCTTTTTGTAATACTCACTAGGCGATATCCCTTCTACGGTTTTAAAAACACGAAGAAAAGAGCTGTAAGAGTTAAAGCCCGAATCAATAGCGATTTGTTCAAAAGAAATGGCATGGTGATTTTTTTTCGATTCCAGAATCAAACTTTTCGCTTCAACAATCCGATAAGAATTAATTAAAGAACGAAAATTCAATTGAAACTGATTGTTAATTTCAGAAGATAGATATGTTCGATTGGTTTTAAAAGCAGTACACAAATGATAAATATTCATTTCGGGATTTAAATAGGCTTTACTGGTATTCAAATACGCTTCGATTGCCGATTTGTCTATTCTTACATTATTGTCAAAGCGCTCTGTTTTAATAATTTCGGCAGAATTGTATATGTCAGGCTGACGATATCCAAATAAACCTACCGTCCAAAAGAAAGTACCAAAAGTGATATACGAGATAGCAATAAGCATATCTTGTGAAGCTAATTCGTTGTTTCTTAAATAATGAATAACAGAATTAAAGAGTGCAACACCTATTAATAATAGGCCAACTCCTTTAATCCAATTTAATTCTTTGGTTTGGTCGCTAGGAAAAATATTGATAATTAAGGCTTTGTATCTTCTATAACAGCGACTGATTAAAATTAAGTAAAATAGCGATGAAACCAAATAATATAATCTTCCAAAAGAATATAAATAAAAGCCAAAAACAAATTTAGTTCCCGATTCAGGCTCCGAATGCAAAATACTTTGCATAAACAGCATTTCCTCTTCCTGATTCATCCAGATTTTACTCACCGTAAAATAAGCAATTGACAAAAGAAAAGGCATTAAAAAATGAATATAGTACTTCCAGTTATAACACATTTTTTCGCTGGTAATGGTTTTGAAATAGAGGTAGAACAGCGGGAACAGCATGGGTACAATAAATGCCTGAAGTGTAAACAGCTCGGTATAAAATACCAAATGACCTTCAAATTTTGCATAGGTAAGGATATAAGTAAATCCGGCAAAAAGCAATAAAAAGAGTAAATGACGTTTTGCCGCCGTTTTATACATCCCTGATAATAGCATGGCCGCCAACCAGGAAAAAGGGGCGAAAACGGAAAATAATAAAGCAGCACTTTTAAATTCTTCCATCAATTTTACTAGTCAAAATAACAAACACGTGTTTAATATGTCAATTCATTAAATATAAATCGCTGAAAAACAGTCAGATCATATTTTTTGTCTTTTCAGATAAATATATTGTTTTTTTGAATACCTCCAAATTCCTTGCTTTTTTATGTTTGGAACAATTAAGCAGAAAGAAAAATAAGAACTCATTACCACCTATGCTTATGCTATTAAATCATTTTTTTAATCCACTTAACAACAAAAAACATGGGAAAAAAATTTTACATTTTATTAAGTCTATTCTTGCTTTTGGGCTTTACTAGTTTTGCTCAGTTTCAGCAAGTAGCCCAATTATCGGATTATCCGTTAATTGCTCATAATTCAGAGGATCAGTTTGGAACTTCAGTTGCTGCTGATGGAGATTATGTAGTTGTTGGCAGTCCATTTCATGAGCATATTGGAGCCGCATATGTGTTTTTCTACGACGGTTCTGTTTACGATACGCTAGCAGTCTTGACACCTTCTAATGGCGATGTGGGAGATGAATTTGGCGCTAGTGTTGCCATAGATGGAGATGTAATTGTAATAGGTGCTAAAAACAATGATGCTGCCGGAACAAATGCAGGTGCTGCTTATGTGTTTGTCAAGCCTCCGTCAGGTTGGATTGATATGAACGAGACCATAATATTACCAACTGTTGATGTTAATACGACAGATGTTTTCGGAAGTTCAGTTGATATTTCCGGAGATATTATTGTCGTTGGAGTCCCATTCTACGGTAGTACTTATCAAGGTGCTGTGTTTGTATACGAAAAACCATTAAGTGGTTGGACCGATGTTTCAGCTCCAATAGCTAAAATACAAGACCTTGGCTCTAATTTCGGAGGCAGATTTGGGATTTCTGTAAATATTTCGGATGATGTTCTGGTGGTTGGCGGAACTTTTGATGATTACAGTGGAACAAGAGAGGGAGCTGCATGGGTTTTCGTTAAACCTGGTTCAGGATGGATCGACATGACAGTTCCAACGGCAAAATTAACTGCTGACGATACCGGTACTAGAGATCTTTTTGGCGCTTCTGTTGGTATTTCGGGCGATGTTGTTGTCGTTGGTGCACCAGAGCATGATGTTCAAGCAACCAATGCGGGAGCAATCTATATATTTGAAAAGCCAAGTGCAGGTTGGTCAGATATGGCCGCTCAAACACAAAAATTTCTGATTAGTGGGGGGGCGGCTTATGACTATTTTGGTTGTTCAGTTAGTATTTCCAATGATGTAATTGTTGCCGGAGCTTCCGGATCTGGTAGGGTTTATGTCTTTACAAAGACAAGCACTTGGGCGCAAACATCAACACTTTCTGCTTTAGATTCTTTTAGTGGTGATCAATTTGGAAAAAGTGTTAGTATTAACGGAACTCGAGTTGTTGCCGGAGCAGTATACGATAACGATTATGGAACGAATTCGGGCTCTGCATATGTTTTTGATAATCTAACTGGCGACTGGGATGAAGCTACTCAATCAGCTAAATTGTTACCAAGAAAATACAGCAATACAAATTATCTACAAGCAGGAAAATCAGTAGCGGTCTTTGAAAATATTGCGGTTGTTGGTATGGATAATGAGCTTGGAAATTCTGTTGAAGTGCTGGAATTTAATGGTTCCAGCTGGTCTAAAATAGCTTATTTAACACCAAGTGATGGTGTAGCCGGCGATAAATTTGGGTTTGCTGTTGATATCTATCAAGATATGATTGTTGTTGGCGCCTATGAACATGCAACTACTGGGGCTGCCTATGTCTTTGTTAAACCGTCTACTGGTTGGGAAGATATGACGGAAAACATCAAACTGACAGCCACAGATGCAGCTGGTGGTGATCTGTTTGGGTATGCTGTTTGTGTCGGGCCCGGTTACGATGGTTCTGCCTATAGAGTAGTGGTTGGTGCTGATAAAAATGATGGAAATAAAGGCGCCGCATACGTGTTTGAAAAAACCGGTTTGCAATATTATAGTTTAAGTCAAACAGGAAAATTAACTTCTTCTGTCGGTATAGCAGAACATCTTGGAAGTTCGGTAGATATTGAGGGTAATGTCTTAGTAGTTGGAGCTAATCTTGGATTTAATAGCTCTTCATCCTTAACAACGGGTGCTGCTTATGTATTTGAGTCAACATCAAATTTTTGGGGAAATCATACCGAAAAGGCAATTCTATTGGCATCAGACGGAGCTTTGTATGATGAGTTTGGTACATCTGTAAGTATTTCTGATGATGTTATAGTCGTTGGAGCTAGCGCTAATGACGAACATGGAACATCCGCTGGTGCAGCATATGTTTATGTTAAACCAGAACAAGGGGGATGGGCATCAACCGCGGTTGAAGATGCTAAATTATATGGAACCACAATAGTAGATTATAATTTATTTGGAAATTCTGTAAGCATTTCAAATAATAGAATTGTCGTAGGAGCTTATCAATCAAATGGAAACGCCAGAGGCACTGCTTTTGTTTTTGAAAAACCATTATCGGGTTGGGCTTCCGGTACAGAATCAGCCCTATTAACAGCATCAGACGCTTCTGATTATGATTATTTTGGATGTTCTGTTGCTGCATTTAAAAATTACCTTGTCGTGGGAGCCCTTGGTAATGATATAAATAATTCAACTGATGCAGGCTCTGCTTATCTTTTTCAAGCACCTTTAACCTGGACCGGTGGTACAGATACCGATTGGCATAATGTTGCCAACTGGGATTTTGGTGTTTTACCTAAGAATTACGATGATATTATTATTGCAGATGTTGCAAATGATCCAATTATTACCGCATCTGCGGATGCTTATAATTTAGAATTAGAAGCTTCGGCAACACTTACTATTTCTTCAGATGCTTCCACCAGTGGATCATTAATTATTGCAGGAGCTTATAGTGGGGCTGCCGATGTAACTTATAACCGGTATTTAACAGGCAACCAAACCCATTTTATAGGTTCTCCTTTTAGTAATGAAACTTTGGCCAGCTTTATAACTACTGCCGGTTTAATTAATGACGGGACTAACTACAATATGACACATTATGTAGAGAGTACTGATAATTGGTATGGTAAATATTTAGCAAGTGTTTCCGGTGATTTTGTGCCCGGCCAGGGCTATGCCATTAAGACCATTTCAGATGGAAATATTTATTTTGAGGGAACGCCAAACACAGCAGCTGTAAATGCCACAATAACGAGTGATGCAAATGGTTGGAATCTGTTGAGTAATCCTTATACCAGCGCCATTGCCGTTACTGATGATGCCACAAGCGTTGACGAATATTTGTTACAAGCAAGCAATTTGGCTGTTTTAGAGCCAAGTTATGCAGCCGTATATGTTTGGGATGAAAATGTTTCTGATCCTACAAACCTGGATAATTATAAAGTAATTAACAACGCTGCTAGTGGAAACTTGGTTCAAGATTATCTGCAAGTTGGTCAGGGCTTTTTTGTTAGATCAATAAGTGGAGGCGGCAGTTTTGCCATAACACCTGCTATGCAAAGTCATCAAACAGCTATTGCCTTTAAAAAGACAAGCAATTCCAATTGGGCCAATATTAAATTAATAGCCGAAAACCAAGAGTCTAAAGTAAGCACTCAAATAGCTTATAACGAACACATGACTCGCGGTTTGGATGTTAGCTACGATGCCGGATATTTTAATTCGCATCCAAACTTTGCCTTGTACACCAAATTAGTTGATGACAATGGGGAAAAGTTCGCCTTGCAGTGTTTGCCTGCCTCATACGAAGATTTAATTGTTCCTATTGGATTGGAAGTTGAAGCAGGGACTTCACTAACCTTTAAAGTAGAACTAAGTAATTTACCTGAGGATTATGTAGCTGTTTTAGAAGACCGTTTGTTGGGTACTATGACAAGCCTAGAAAATGAAAACGATTTCTACAATATAACCCTTGAAAACGGAAACATAGGAACAGGTCGATTTTATTTACATACCGGTTATAAATCTACATTGGGTTCGGATGAACTTAGTCAGTCTGCCTTTCATGTTTATGCCAATGCAAGCAGTAGTTTATTGTTAATAAACGGAAATGTGGATGAAAACACAAAAGCATCTGTTTATGATATACAAGGAAAATTGGTAAAAACATTCGAATTGCAAAGAGGCACACAAAATAGTTTAAAGTTTAATGAGCAATCGGGCGTTTATATAATCCAAATAAGCAATAGCAAAGGGGTTTTAAACGAGAAAGTAAATTGGGTGAAGTAAAGACTAGTTTGTCACATCGAACTTGTCGAGATGTCTAGTTCTTGATAAGGTCGATGCAACAAGTCTTAAATCAAAATGAAAATCAACAATAAAACAAAACATTGAGATAGGCGAGAGGCTGAAGTTTACACCATGTTTCTTTGGCTTCGAGCCTGTTTCAAAAAAAATGATCAGTATGAAAAAAGAAATAAAAAATAGTAAGGATAAAAGGCAAAAGGAAGAATTAATTTCTCGAAAAGAGGCCATTAAAAAAGTAGGCACTTATGCTGCTTTTACGGCTCTGGGAACTATGGTAATTTTGAGTCCAAAAGCTGCTCAAGCAGGTTCTCAAACACCTGCTCCACCTCCGGCTTGGTAGTTTCAAATTTGCTCTAAGGCTGAATATTATTGAGCACTAGGGGTATTAGAGAAGTAATCATCAGTGGGAATAGCTTTAAAAGCATATCAATTTTTATCGGCAAGCAGAAAGCTATTTGTCAATGGACAGTCTGACGGGCTGTCCATTTTCTATTTAAAATGTTGTTTTTATAGGTGTTGTATACGCTCAAGGTGAATTTTCCACTCAATTTTGGACTTCTCGCTGAACTTTCCCATTTTATCGCAGAAATATCGTTTGAATATACAGAAATGTCTTTTGAACAAGCTGAAATGCACTTTGAATGAATTAAAATGCATGCTGAATGACCTAAAATGTATTTTGAAAGCCCAAAAATGCCCTTTGATCTATGCAAAATGCCCTTTAATTGATGTAAAATGTCCTTTGATTGATGTAAAATGCGCTTTGATTGATGTAAAATGTCCTTTGATTGATGTAAAATGCGCTTTGATCGATGTAAAATGCCCTTTGATTGTATCAAAACTGACATTGAGGCAGGTATAAAACACTATGCACGAGCTTAATTCTATTTCGAGAAAGCGACAAAGTATTTCGCAGAAGCAAAAATTCATTTTGCGCTACTGAAATCTGACATTGCGGCAGCGTAATTGCTTTTAAAGTTATCGACAAAAAAAACCGATAAGAAATCAATCCTATCGGTTTGCTTTGTTTTTGAAGAGCAGCTTATAAAAGAGGCTCTAATTTTCCTACCAATACTTGTTTTGGTACAGCTCCAACTTGTTTATCGGCTATTTCGCCATTTTTGAAAAACAAAATGGTTGGAATATTTCTAATACTGTAGCGACGAGCAATTTCCGGATTATTGTCAACATCCAATTTTCCTACCAATGCCTGTCCTTGGTAA